>DAXETV010000026.1:0-93114 GCA_051155775.1 Cyclobacteriaceae bacterium
ATCTTGATGTATCCGCCTCCGATTGTTTCCAGCCAGTCATACTGAGGCTGGAAAATAATCCTTCCTGAGCGATTAGAAAGGCCATACTTTGAATTTTTTATTATGATATAATTGTTATAATTATTAGCTGAAAATATTGAATCATAATTTGTTGATAGTTTTTCATTTCCTTCCATATCCACAAGTCCATATTTGTTATCAGAAATCACAATGCTGTGTTTATTTTGAATGAATGTAACGCTGTCATATACAGGCTGTACCTTTAGCTGTTCTATTTTATCAACAAAACCCCATTTGGAACGAATTTTTACTGCAGCATACTCTTTTGATACTGCTCCAACACTTTCGTATCTATTTGCAAACCTTAACCTGCCCAGGTAGTCAATAAACCCATACTTCTTTCCTATTTTAACCCCAATAAATTCTTCGTTTGCTGACACTACATCACTTATTTCCATATCATGTGGTATGCTTTTCCCCTCAATGGTAAATAACCGATACCTGCTATCGATGTAAAATCCAATGACTCGATTATCTATAATTTTATAGCCATCATAAATTGGTGGAAGTATTAGCCCACCATTTTTTGAGATAAATCCGATCTTTTTTCCCTCACTAACTTCCAAAAAGCCGGCCTCATTTGATCTAAGATCATTACTTGTTGCATACCGGATATTATTGCTGTTATCAATCAGGTAGTTCGTGCCATTCTTTTGTCCCAGGAATAGATTGAAGCACTTTTTTAGCTGATTATAATCCGGGGGAATAACCCAGTCATAGGTAAGGTTTAATACGCCCTTGAAACCGAGGTATTCTGCAATGCTTGTATTGTTTTCAAATGGTGTTACCTGATCAAACTTTATATTATTTCTTCCCGGAACATTTATGTTAAAAAATCCCCAATAGCCATTCCTGCTTACAGGAATGATCGCCCTGGTAACAGGTTTAACATCATGATAACCCATTGTATTAACTAATGATCCATATCCATCATAAAACCACCATGTATTATTTCTTTTAGCATAAAAAACAGGATCCTTATAAAAGATCGTATCAAACAGATGTGGAATAGAAATTTGATTATTATACTTAGTTATCACACTACTTTCATTGTTTTCAGTAATAAAATATCCCCCGCCCAGATACCTTCCATAACTAGAAAATTCAGCGGTTGAATCCCTTACATCGATGACCCTCAGGAAGTTGTTAGACAGGGATGTCGTCCAATTCTCTTCGATAGAATAGATAGAATCACTTTCAATGACATTTAATTTTTTTGAATGCCTGTAAATATGCCAGGCCGGAAAAAGTGTGGTAGTAAGCTCATTACCAACCAAGTCAATCTTTTTAAAAGACGCTTTGGGTAAAGGTGTATCTGATAGGTTGCTATACTGATACTTACCATCCTTTTTTATTTGACAATAATCCCCAAGAAGCTGTATATCATCAAACGCCATAGAGGACGTATGTATGCCTGCCTGATTGATGATTTGGTACCCCAGGTCTTTATCATTTAGTAATAGATTACCATTGGATAATTTAACGGACTGCCTGTAGGCAACGTCTATTATCGCTCTTTCATTAGAATCCAGAATGCCATAATATTTGGTGCTCCTTTTATTAACGCTTACTAAATATCTTTCAGAGCACTTAACAATCGATTGGTATTGAAAGCCGACCTGGGCTTTACCCTTTGTGTTAATGATCCCGAAATAAGTTATTCGATCTGCATCCTGTATTTTGGAGGCCAATAGCAATTCGTCCCCTATATTTTCTAAAGATTCGTAAATTGATGCCGTTATTTTTTTATTTCGTAGGTTTATTAAACCCCACTTCCCATTTTGCTTATAGCCGATAACACCATTTACAGGCTGAAATCCACCTTCGCTCCATCCTATATCTTCATAGGCTGGTGGGATAAGGATATTTTCCTCATCTCTAAGGCCTTTCTTACCATTTTTAATAATAATTATAAAATCACCAAAACAGTGAATAGAAAAAAAAAGGCCCAACAAAAGTGAAAAGAAGAATCTATTGAGGATTCTCTTTGGATATGGCTTTTTCAGAAGTTTGTTCGAGATCAAACAGTTGGTTGAGTACATCTACTAAGTTATCAGCATCCCCTCTTCTACAGGCCGCTTTTAATTGAAGTACCGGTAATTTAATGATTTTCTGTACCATGCCTTTCGTTACATGGTTTATAATTTCCCGTTCTTTTTGGGTCAGTTCTTTGAGATGCTTTGTTAATTCCTCCTTTCGTATTTCCTCCAGGGCTAGTTTAATTTTATTAATAGTTGGAGAAACCTCAAGGTCCATCGAATAATTCTTAAAATCAGCAACAGCATTGGCTATGATATCCTCGACTTCCTTTATTGCATTTTTCCTTTTAGAAAGTGCATCCGTGCGAAGACTATGAATTTGGTCGATATTATAAAGAATAACACCAGGTAAATCCTCTATCTCATTATCTATGCTCCTGGGGATGGACAGATCGATAAAGTATTTAAAATTTAAGATCTGTTTACTAAGTATATTTTTAGAAATAATTATGTCACCAGATGAAATAGAACTAATCACCACATCAAAATCATCAATTCTTTGGAGGGCTTCGTCGAAACCCAGGATTGAGAACTGATGCTTTGCTGAAAGGTATTCCGCCTTATCATAGGTACGATTGGCCACCCAAACTTCTTTTTTAGGAATGTGTATTAAATTCTTACAAACATCCTTTCCAATTTCCCCGGTTCCTAAGACAAGAATTTTTGGTTTATTAAAGTTGATCACAAGAGATTTAATAAAATCTACCGTGGCATAAGAAACGGAAGCTGCGCCATCTCTAAAGTTAGTTTCATTGGTTACTTTTTTATTAGCATAAAACAAAGAATGCATCAATCGATGTAGGAATGGGCCGGAGGCGTATTCATCACAACTCCACAGGTAAGCCTTTTTCACTTGATTCGTGATTTGTAAGTCACCAATTACCTGGGATTCTAATCCGACCCCTACTCTGAATATATGTTCAATCGCTTTATCGCTATCGTTTATGATGTTGAAGTAACCTATCCAGGAATCATGATCATGAATGCCTTTTTGAATTAATAGATATTTGATGATTTTTATGTTGTCCAGTCCATCACCTACATAGTATAATTCAGTTCGGTTGCAGGTAGATAGAATGATCACTTCTTCAATTGGAAAAGTCTCTTTTAGACCCTTGATTATTGATTTAATCTCTTGCTCGTGCAATGAGAGATTCTCTCTGACCTCTAAAGGTGCATTTTTAAAAGATAAAGAGATAGTAGTTATCTGCATTTTGGCTCCTCTAATTGAAGGTTCAAAAATATGTCATCCTCTTTCCTCAAAAAAATGACTTTTATCATTATCGTAAAGTAATTATCCAAATCAAGCATTATTTAGAATAATTTTAAATCTTTTTAATACTACAATCCTAATCATTCTCAGTCATTAAGAAGATTGGGGAATTACTTAAATAATACATTCACAATCCTTAAGAAGTTTTTTAAACAGAAAAAGTAAAATCAATTACGATAATAATTTATTATTTTAATTGATGAGTTCCAATTCTATCAGATTATCTATGCTTTATAACCGATTAAAACTACTAGTTAGAAATTATTTTGGATTCAGTAACTCTGAAATCAATGGTACATTCATCCTAACAGCACTAATTTTATTATTTGTTTCTTTACCCATCCTTTCAAATTATATATTAAAAAATATTAGTGATGACGGTAACATTTTAAAGAATCATAAAGCAGAATTACTTGCCTGGAAAAAGGAAGTAGAGGGCAACCTGGTTAAATCAGCACAAAAAAAGTATAATAAGTCACAGGATATAGCCTCCATTAAGTCATTTCCATTTGATCCCAATGATGCCAACAGCCAAGTGTTGGGAAAATTAGGATTCAGTGAAAGAGCAATTGAAAACCTTCTGAAATACCGAACTTCAGGGGGCATACTCCTCATAAAATCAGACCTGGAAAGAATCTACGGGATATCAAATGAATTAATAACTCATCATTGGGATAATATTCAATTGCCTGATAAACAGGAACACAGGCCGATCAATCCGAAGAAAGCGGTGTCAAAAGCAATTAAAAAATTTAGGTTTGATCCCAATACTGTTTCAAAAGATGAACTAATAAGGTTGGGTTTTAAGGCTTTTGTTATAGAAAGACTTGTTAAATACAGAGATGCGGGAGGTAATTTTTCTACCAGGGAGGACCTGAAGAAGATTTACGGAATCTCCCATGAATTAATCGAATTGCATTGGGACAGTATCAATATATCATCAGAATATTCATCGACCTATAAACCAGACACCACAAAATTTAATGCAGAAAATACCATGCCTGATTTAAATTTCGCCACCACTGATAAATTGAAAAAAATAAAAGGGATCGGTGATTCTTTCTCCAACAGGATAGTGAAGTACAGGGATATGCTTGGGGGATACCACTCATTTGATCAACTGAAAGAAGTATACAACCTTCAAGAAGAATTGATCGAAAGGATTAAATTGAGGTTTAAACTTGAAAGTCCCGAATTGAAATTAATCAAAATCAATGTAGATTCTCTTAAATTGCTTTCAAAGCATCCATACATATCTTGGTCAATGGCAAGATCAGTCGTTAATTACAGAAAATTGCATGGACCATTTACTATGAAAGAGGAATTATTAAACATCAAAATTATCGATGACTCCACGCTCCATAAGTTAAAACCTTACCTGGATTTGAGCAATAGATAATATGGAGAAGGTATTAAAATCCTATTTAAGGCGATTGACAAACCTAAGTGCCAGCAACCGTTCTTTGCTATTGCTTAGATTGGTATCTGATCAGTTCATTGACATCCATGACTTTGATTATTTATTAAACAAACCTTCTTTTTCGATTTTAGAAGATCTGATTGCCAAAAAAAAAGATATTCCCATCGCTGATGAAGTGGATATTCATGATGAACAGAGCAACAAAATCAGTCTTAAGTTAAAAAAACTCAAGCGTATCGAGCACTTTATCTATGAAGAAAGAGGATCAACGGACCTGTACGTTGGGTGGCCTTTTGTTCATGGTAAATTTTCGGATGGAACAATGGTACGTTGTCCATTGCTCTTTTTTCCGGTCACCATCGAGCAAAAAAACCGTCAGTGGATACTGGTGTTTAGGAAAAATGTCAACCTAACTTTAAACAAGACTTTTTTACTGGCTTATTCATTTTATAACCAAGTCAAACTTGACGAAGATCTATTAGAGCGCGTATTTGATGATTTCGATAATGATAGCAGAATCTTTAGGACATCGCTTTATGAACTATTCAAAGACAGCAATATAAAACTCCACTTTAATCAGGAAACATTCATAGACAAATTATCCAGGTTCAGAAATTATCTAAAAAAGGATTTTGATAAAAACGAAAAACATGGCGAATTAAAAATCCACCCGGAGGCTGTACTTGGCATATTCCCTCAAGCAGGATCGCATCTAATTCCTGATTATATGCATTTACTTGAAAATGAATCATTTCAGGATATCGAAGAATTCTTTTATTCCCGGGCACTGGATAAAGAGGATAACCCGACTATTAGTTCCTTCGGTTATCTTAAAAAAATAAAAGAAGAACAAACTTTTACGCCTTTCAAGATGGATGCCTATCAGGAGAATGCCCTAAAGGCCATAAAAAAAGGTAACTCCATGGTTGTACAGGGCCCTCCCGGTACAGGAAAATCGCAATTGATTTGTAATCTAATTGCTGATTACATTGCCAGAGGGAAAAATGTGTTACTGGTCTCTCAAAAAAGAGCGGCCCTCGATGTAGTATACGACAGACTGGATAAAAAATCACTTGGGGACTTCATAAGCCTCATGCATGATTTCAAGTACGACAGAAAAAGCATTTATGAGCAGATTTCCAGCCAAATTGATGCTTTAAATGATTACCAACAACAAAATAATAGTCTGGATTCCATTCAAATGGAGCGACAATTCCTGCAGGCAAGTAGAAAAGTAGATCAAATCAGTGAAGAACTCGAAGAGTTTAAAGAAGCTTTGTATGATGAAAGTGAATGTGGTCGGTCAGCAAAAGAATTATACCTCACATCTGACATTAACCGGGAGGGTGTGAACTTAACCCAGGAGTACAAACACTTCCATTTTTCAGATCTTGATGATTTTTTAAGCAAAGCTGAAAACTACCTCGAACATGCGCTCCATTTTGATCAGGAAGCGTATCCATGGAGAAATAGACGTTCTTTTAAAGACTATGGCATTAATGATCTAAGAAAGATCGATGAAATAATTAAACAAATACCCCAAGAGGATAAATCAATAAAAGAAAAAACCAAGTCGATAATTGGTTACGAAATCAGCTTGAGTGAAAGCATTCAAATATATGACAAGAAAGATAAAATTAATGAGCTCATCAAGCTATTAAAAGATGGAAGATCTTATACTGCTTTTCAATTCATCACCGAAGCAAATCCTCAGAAAGTTGATCCTTTATGGTTGGCCAACCAGGAAAGAGTGGTTTTAAATTGTCTACGTGGCACTGGCATTGAACGATCCCTAAGCAACAAAGCGCTGGGTAAATTCCAGGAAGCATTACATGATGCCCTTGAAGCAAGAAAAAACCCATTCCAATGGATAAGATGGCTCTTCCTTTCTAAAGAAAAAAAATTCTTAAAGGAGATATTAAAGAAGAATGAACTAAAACTTAACAGACAAGGACTAGAAATAATTACTTTACTCATTGATAATAGATTAAACTTTGAGCACGCCATATCGAAGTTTAAAAACATCAAGTGGCTTACTCCGTTTCCGGCTTCTTATAAAAAGACTGAAATACAAAACTGGTTTTATTTCCAAAAGCTAGCTGTAAATGCTTATCAGATTTTTACTTCATTCACTAATTTCAGGGAATATTTCCCCATTAAAAAGATCGATCAATCCCAGTTAAATCAGCAACTCGAGACCCTTGTGCAATGTGTCTCAAGGCTGCCTCAAAAAAGAAGTCATTGGTTAGCCTATTTAACTCCGGCTCAAATTCTTGAATTAGAGCAGCAGCCTGAAAACCAGGAATTCTATTGTAATACCTTGCAATCCGATTTTGACGCCTTGGTTGAATTCGATAGAATCTCTGATAATCTGATATCACATGAAGATCAGGTCCTCAAAAAATTAATCAGAGACCATCCGAATAAAACAACGAATGAGTGGATAGAAATCTTCCTTAACAGTTTAAAACTGGCGTGGATTGATCATATCGAAGCCAAATATCCTGTTCTAAGAATTGTCTCCACCAGTGTTCTTGATAAAGATGAGCAGTCATTACAGCAAGCCATTGTGGATAAATTAAAGATCAGTAAAGCAATTATATTAATGAAAAGCAGGGAAAGGACCTACAGGGACCTTGAATATAATCGGTTAAATAATAGAGTAACATACCGTGATCTATACCATCAGGTGACTAAGAAAAGAAGGATCTGGCCTTTAAGAAAATTGATCTCGAATTTTCCGGATGAAATATTCGATCTTGTTCCTTGTTGGATGGCTAGCCCGGAGTCGGCTTCAGCTGTATTTCCTATGCAGCAAATATTTGACCTTGTAATATTCGATGAAGCTTCCCAATGCTTCTCAGAAAGGGGGATCCCTGCCATGTACAGGGGACGGCAGGTTGTGATTGCCGGTGACAGCAAACAGTTGCAGCCCAATGATTTATACAAAATTCGCTGGGAAGATGATAATGACGAAGATATCCCGGAACTTGAATTAGATTCTTTGCTCAACCTGGCCTCCCAATATTTGATGAAAGTTGCCTTGCAAGGACACTACAGAAGTAAAACAATGGAGTTAATCAACTTTTCTAATAAACATTTTTACAAAGGGAAACTAAGGGTGCTTCCGGATTATCACATCATGAATTCAAAAGAAGCTTCAATTGAATATTGCAAGGTTGATGGCATATGGGAGGGTAATACAAATTTGGAGGAGGCCCGTAAAGTTGTTGATTTGATTATTGAACAACTGGAAAAAGATCCTCAAAAAGAGATAGGAGTTGTGACCTTTAACATAAAACAACAAGGCCTGATAATGGATTTGCTTGAAGATAAGGCACCTGCTAAAGGGATTATAATACCGGATTCGTTGTTCATTAAGAACATTGAAAATGTACAGGGTGATGAAAAAGATATAATAATTTTTAGTATCTCTTATGCCCCTGATAAAAAAGGTATTATGAAGATGAGGTTTGGAAGCTTGAATATTGAGGGTGGAGAAAACAGGCTAAATGTTGCAATAACAAGGGCCAGAGAAAAAATCTATCTGGTTACCAGCATTTTCCCAGGTCAGTTAAAAATTGAGGGCATTAAAAATGAGGGTCCTAAGTTATTGAAAAATTATCTTCAATATGCTTACGAAGTGTCAACAAGGAGCTATCAAGTTTTAGATAAGCAAAGGCTCAAGGCTACAGCTGATTGGTATTTATCCCACCAGCTGATGAAAGGTGTTTGGGAAAAAGATCACACAAAATATATATTTTCTGAAAAGTTGCCTTTTGCCGACCTCACCATACAGGACAAAGACGCTTACAAAGCCCTGGTGTTGACAGATGATGATATGTACTTCGGGGCTGTTACCGTAAAAGATCCACATGCTTACCTGCCATTTAGTTTCTCAG
This sequence comes from Cyclobacteriaceae bacterium, assembly GCA_051155775.1. GTDB lineage: Bacteria > Bacteroidota > Bacteroidia > Cytophagales > Cyclobacteriaceae > CAYSCZ01. The sequence goes on from DAXETV010000026.1 coordinate 8,695, forward strand.
AAAAAAACTGGCCCTATATAAAAATCTATAGTCGGGAATTTTGGAAGAACAAAAGCGAAATCGATGAAAGAATTGGTCGTTTCCTATCAAGACTACATTGATTATCAACGACTTTCCTCAATTCTTATCCCAACCGATTTAATCTCCGGCAGGCTATCCCGTCTCATATATTGCTGGATCTTAATGTTGTATGCCCCTTCTTTTTTAAAGTTTTGATTTTCCAAACAAAGAATTCTGTGATTAAAAGTATCTCCCAGGCCGCTACCTCTCGGTTTGCCTGTTTTAGGGTCAAACAAAATCACCTCATGCATTTCACTGGATATTTCTTGTCCCCGGGGGTCTGTGAGCGTGTATTTTAGATACAAATTGTAAAATGGATAATCCAGGCCATTACGAATGCTATAGAAAATATTGTAATTCAGGGATATATCGTTAATATCAAACTCAAATTTTGGCGTATAGTCCTTTTTCCAAATATTGTTTTCAAGATCATGATATTCCTGATATACTTTTCCATCATCACAGGACGACATTGCAAGCGCAAATAAAGTGACGAGTAAAGCAATTAATTTCTCCAACCTACTCGTTTTTTTTCTTTTTTCTTCGATTTTTTTTCTTTTTGATATTCCCCCTCTTTTTGAACTTATCATCTAACCGCTCCAGGTCTGAGTTAATTTTGGTTGATGTAAAATCTTTTGTTTCAACTATATCTATTTCCAATGTATCCGGTTTTTGTCCTTTACTATTTTGTAGTTGAATGGCTTTTACTCTGTCCGCTGTCAGTGGGTACCAGGAGCTTTCATTCTCGTAACCAAACCACATTATTTTCTTAAATATGTCAGTTTTCTGCAAGGTAGCCTCACCTTTTTTAGTGATCAGTGGCTTTTCAACGTTGGGTATGAATTTTAAGGCATCCATGTAGGTATCCAATTCATAGTTTAAGCAGCATTTTAGTCTACCACACTGACCGGATAGTTTACTGGGGTTTAAGGATAGGTTTTGATAACGTGCCGCACCGGTGGAAACACTTTTAAAATCAGCAAGCCAGGTGGAGCAACAAAGCTCCCTGCCGCAGGAGCCGATGCCACCAAGACGCCCTGCTTCCTGTCTTAAACTAATCTGCCTCATCTCTACCCTGATCTTGAACTCTCCGGCTAAAATTTTTATTAATTCCCTGAAATCAACCCTTTCTTCTGCTGAGTAAAAAAAAGTTGCTTTTGTATTATCTGCCTGATACTCAACATCTGTCAGCTTCATTTCGAGCTTTTGATCATTGATTATTTCTTTGGTTCTGTACAGGGTGGAGTATTCCTTTTGCTTAACTTCTTCATATTTCTCAAGGTCCCTCTTGGTTGCTTTACGATATATTTTCCTGATCTCATCATTGTCTTCCACGCCTTTCTTTTTCATTTGCAAGCGTACCAATTCACCCTGAAGCGACACATGGCCAATATGATGGCCATTAGGAACGTCTAAAACTACAGCATCACCGGTGACGATATCAAGGTTATCAACGTTACGAAAAAATTCTTTTCTACCGTTTTTAAACCTGATCTCTGTTATGTTAAACCGATCAATAAATGGAACGTCCATATTTGAAAGCCAGTCAAACACATTCATCTTGTTGCATCCGCCTGTCAGACAGCCTCCATTATTGTTACAGCCAGCTACTTTCCCATCTATAATTGTACCACAAGTATTACACGACATTTTAATAATTCATTTTTAATATATCCTTCCCGATATCCCTTCTGAGATATTTTCCCTGCCACTCAACATGATCTGCCAGGGCATATGAATTGCTTAACGCATTTTCCATATTAATGCCTAGTCCGGTTGCTGCCAATACTCTTCCGCCGTTTGTTAAAAGGAAACCATTCTGTCTCCTGGTTCCTGCATGGAAAAGTATTTGGTGATCATTTTCTTCAAGGGCTGTTTCAATATGCATTCCCTTTTTGTAAGATCCGGGATATCCCTCCGATGCCATCACAATAGTAGAAGCACACCTTTGGTCGATAGACATTAATGCCTCGCTTAATTTTCCGTTCGCACAGTTCATCAATAAACTGAGAAAATCAGATTGTATCCTTGGCAGAATAACTTGAGTTTCAGGATCTCCCAACCGGGCATTATATTCAATAACGTAAGGCTCATCATTTACATTTATGAGTCCAAAGAAAATAAAGCCAACATATTGAATATGCTCATTCCTAAGGCCCTGAAGGGTGGGGTTAATAATTTTATTTTCTATTTTTTTATAGAACGCTTCGCTAAAAGGTACAGGTGATACAGCCCCCATTCCGCCTGTATTTAATCCTGTATTATTTTCACCGATTCGCTTATAATCTTTAGCTTCCGGTAGTATTTTGTATGATTTACCATCAGTGAGGATAAATACGGAAAGTTCTATACCCGATAAATATTCTTCTAAAACCACTTTTTTACTGGCTTTGCCAAACTTTTGGTGCAAGACCATATCATCGAGCATAGTCAAAGCATCATTCAAATCATCCAAAATGACAACTCCTTTACCTGCAGCAAGTCCATCTGCTTTTAAAACATAGGGTGGACCAATGTTTTTCAAAAATCTCCTGCCTTCATCAATAGCTTTAGGGGTTACTGATCTGAAAGCAGCAGTTGGTATATTATATTTTTGCATGAAGTGCTTGGCATACTCTTTACTACCTTCTAATCTGGCACCATCCTTACCAGGCCCAATAATCATAAGGTTTTTTAGATCACCATCACTCAATAAGTAGTCTCTGATACCATTAACCAGTGGCTCTTCCGGCCCAACGATCAATAAGTCAATCTTATGGTCTTCGATGAACCACTTCACTTTTTCAAATTCGTTGATCGGAATTAATACATTGGTGGCAAAACTTTGTGTGCCTCCGTTTCCGGGAGCAACATAAAGGGCATCACAAATGGGGCTTTTTGCTATTCTCCAGGCTAGGGTGTGTTCCCTACCGCCACTACCGAGTATTAATACATTAGCCATAATTTAATGAGCGTACTCAGACATAAATTTTATTCTCATTAGCCGTACTTCTTCTTCAGTGTAGTCATCACCAAGTTCTTCCATTGCCAAATCCAAATCATCAGAATCAGTGGATAAAAAGTAATCATATATATCGTCCTGTTTCTCATCATCGAGTATTTGGTCGATATAATAATCTATGTTTAGTTTAGTTCCTCCAAAGCAAATATTCTCAATCTCATCCAACAATTCTTCAAATTTAAGATTTTTAGCTTCCGATATTTCATCAAGGTCTATTTTCTTGTCTACTTGTTGAATAATAAATATTTTATTTTTTGATCGCGCGCCACTGGATTTGACCAAAACATCCGACGCTTTAAGGATATCATTTTCATCTACATATCTAGCGATAAGGTCTAGAAATGGCTTTCCAAATTTGATAGCTTTTGTTTCCCCTATGCCATTTATTTTGATTAATTCGTCGTTTGTGGTTGGATAAATGGTGGCCATCTCCTCAAGTGACGGGTCCTGAAATATGACATAAGGTGGTAAATCTTTTTGCTTAGCAACTTTCTTGCGCAGTGACTTCAGTAAATCAAATAGAACCTGATCGTGTCCTTTTGGAGCTTGTCCAAAGCTTTCTGTGCCTTCCTCTTCTCCATTAATTTCAAAATCCAGATCCTTTATAAATTCTACCGGGTAAGGGCTCTTGATGAAGTGCTTACCATTATCGGTTAGTTTTAGGACGCCAATGTTTTCTATATCTTTCTTCAAAAATTCATTTAACATGGTTTGTCTGATGACTGACCGCCAGAAATTATCTTCCTCGTTGCTGCCTTTTCCGTAAACCTCTAATTTGTTATGATCATAACTCAAGACATACTGATCTTTGCTGCCACGTATAATTTTGACTAAGTGTGTTAAGTCAAATCGTTCACTGGTCAGCTCAACTGTTTTCAGTACTGTGCTAATATAGTCCCGGCCATCGTATTTCTCCCGTGTATAGCTACAATTATCACATTTTCCGGATTCCATACACTGGGCTAAGTCATAGGCTTCCCCAAAATAATGAAGCAACTGCTTTCTCCTACAGACAGAAGATTCTGCATAAGAAGCCATCTCCTCCAACAAAATCCTGGCATTCTCACGTTCAGTAACTGACTTGTCTTTATTGAATTTTTCGAGCTTAAGTATATCATTATAAGAATAAAAGAGAATACATATCCCTTCCAGGCCATCCCTTCCGGACCGCCCCGTTTCCTGATAATATCCTTCAAGTGATTTTGGGGTATCATAGTGAACAACAAATCTTACATCAGGTTTATCAATACCCATACCGAAGGCAATCGTCGCTACGATTACATCTATTTCTTCATTCAAAAAATCATCTTGATTTTTAATGCGGGTACTTCCATCTATCCCCGCATGGTAGGGCGCTGCTTTAATATTATTAACCTGAAGAAACTGCGCTATTTCTTCAACTTTCTTCCTGGATAAACAATAGACAATTCCTGATTTGCCCTGATTATCCTTGATGAATTTAATCAGCTGCTTCTTGGCATTAACTTTAGGCCTGACTTCATAATATAAGTTCGTCCTGTTAAAAGAGGACTTAAAAACTTCGGCATTCTCCATACGGAGGTTTCTCTGAATATCCATTTGTACTTTCGGAGTAGCAGTTGCCGTGAGGGCTATTAAAGGCACATCCCCTATTTCAGTAACTATAGATTTTATTTTGCGGTATTCAGGTCGAAAATCATGGCCCCATTCGGAAATACAGTGTGCTTCATCAATAGCGACAAAAGAAATGTTGGCCTGCTTCAGGAAATTTACATTTTCTACTTTGGAAAGTGACTCAGGTGCAACATAAAGTAGCTTGATGTTACCTTTTACCGTTTCTTTTTTAACATGATTGATTTCAGATTTTGATAAAGTTGAATTCATGAATCTTGCATTCACACCAAAGGAATTCATCTGGTCTACCTGGTTTTTCATCAAAGCAATTAAAGGGGAAATCACAATTGCTGTACCTTCCATTAACAATGCCGGAAGTTGATAACAAAGTGACTTTCCAGCACCTGTAGGCATGATTACGAAAGTATTCTTGCCATTCAAAACATTATTTATGATGGCCTCTTGGTTGCCCCTAAAATAAGTATATCCGAATATCTCCTTTAATTTGGATTTTAATAACTCCTCTTTAGCTTCTATCATCTTCGATTTGAAAATTCGTAATTATGAAAATACAAAATTTTTGAATTGTAAACTCAATTAATTAATCTTTTAAGTGTTGATTTACCATTATATTTAAATAAATAAGCATTGAAACCAATCGAGCCATGAATTCTTCACCATTTATAATTATTATGGCAGGCGGAACCGGTAGCAGGTTCTGGCCATACAGTCGAAATTCAAAACCAAAACAGTTTCTTGATGTACTGGGCACCGGTAAAACCTTAATTAGAATGACCTTTGAAAGGTTCTTAAAATTGGCTAGCGAAGATAAGATTTATGTTGTGACTAATCAACAATATGTGCATCTTGTTAAAGAGCAATTACCTGAATTATCATATGATCAGATTCTGGCTGAGCCCTCAAAAAAAAATACTGCGCCTTGTATAGCTTATGCAACCTATAAATTATCAACCAAAAATCCGGAAGCCATACAGGTAATAACACCTGCTGACCATGCTATTTTTGATGAAGAAATGTTTTATCATGCCATAAGAACTGCGATTGAAGGCGCAAGGGTCAATGATAGATTGATAACAATTGGGATAAAACCATCAAGACCTGAGACCGGTTATGGTTACATTCAACATTACGATGAGGCAGATGCAATAAAAAAAGTTAAAACCTTTACAGAAAAACCGGAGCTTTCGCTGGCTGAAAAATTCCTGGAATCCGGCGACTTTGTTTGGAACTCAGGGATATTTATATGGAAGATTGAAAATATCATCAAAGCTTTTAATAAGTACTTACCAGACGCTTCAGATTTATTTGCTGATGGTAAAGATTCATATTACACTGAAAAAGAAGTTGATTTTATAAATAATGTATACGCCCATTGTAGAAGCATATCAATTGATTATGGCATAATGGAAAAAGCGGATAATGTGTATGTCGTACAGGGGGATTTTGGTTGGTCAGACCTCGGATCCTGGGGATCGCTACACGAATTGCTGGATAAGGATGAAAATGATAATGTCATTCAAGGGGATGTTCTCCTTTATAATTGCAAAAATAACTTCATAAAACTAACAGAAAACAAACATTTATTGGCTCAGGATCTAGAAGGATATTTAATCGCTGACTTTAATGATATACTAGTTATATGTAAAAAAGACCATGAAGCAAAATTCAGAGGTTTTGTATCAGATATCAAAGAGCAAAAAGGCGATAAACTTATTTAGACAATCCACGCTGTCTTATTACTTCATAGGTAATAATACCTGTGGCAACTGCGACATTTAAAGATTCTATTTTTCCGGCAATAGGAAGCTTAACCATGTAATCGCAGTTTTTTAGTATGGTGGGGCTAATTCCATCCTCTTCAGACCCCATCACAATACAAGTTGGCGTTGTAAGGTCTATATCGTAAACGTAGTCATTTGATTTTTCACTGGCGCCTATTATTTGAAGTCCTGAATCTTTCAAATATTGAATGGTATTTAGCAGATTATGTTCCTTACAGACAGGTATGTAATTAATAGCACCTGCTGATGTCTTAATGGAGTCCTGGTTTATCTGGGCGGCACCATTTTTAGGAATCACTATAGCATTTACACCGGCGCATTCCGAGGTTCTTACTATGGAACCAAAATTCCTAACATCAGTAACGCGGTCTAACAATAAAATAAATGGAACATTGCCTTTATCATAACAGTCACTAATCACATTATACAGATCAGCATAATAAACAGGCGACAGGATAGCAATTGCCCCCTGATGATTTTTTCTGGTGATTTTATTCAGCTTTTCAAATGGGACAACACTGAAAGATATATCGTTATCCCTAATCAATTTAAAAAGTTGATCAGAGAGCTCTGATCTCATACCCTTCTGAATAAAAACCTTTTCTATTGATTTACCGGCTTTTATGGATTCAATAATGGCCCTTGTACCGTAAACATCTAGTTTTTTAGTACTTATATTTTTCCTGTTCTCCAAAGTTCAAGTGTTTTAAGCCAAAGCCTTCTATAATTTTCGTTCCGATCTAAGATATAGCTTTCATTGGAAAATAGATTTTTAGTCTTATAAAATGTAAATCCATCGACCCCGGAAGAGATTAAATTATTATAAACCCATTTTTCAAGTGCCCCGGATTTAATTACACTGTCCGGACGACCAAATATTATGTATATCATCCCTCTGTCTGTTTTCCATCCTTCCTTATGTGATGTGAAAAATAAATTGGCCCGTTCAACCCGGTCATAAAATTTTTTAATGGTAAACTTAGCCTGTTGCTTTGATCGGACCATATTCAACCAGAATCTATCAAAAGTTTCTTTATAATCCGTAGATTGCTTAAATCTTAACCATTCTTCCCCGGTAGAAAGGTACCTGACCGGTTCGTAAATTTTATTGATCTTAACCAATTTTGGGTAGTAATTATCCTGATATAAAAATCCGATGCCTTCATTGCTTAAGGTATCTGTCTGTACAAAATAAAGCCCATCTTTAAAAATTATCCTTTGCCCTGAATTTATGGTAAAAACATCATCGATTATCATTTGATCACCGGAATTATTGGACTCCAGTGCCATGGGTGGCAAGGCAGGTGGAAAATCAATAGAATAATAATAAACATAGACAGAATCATGGGTACTTGTGTGAAAATATGCTGAATCATTAGGTTTTAGATACTGCTTATGAAGCACCGATGAGTCCCACTTACTTTTTATCAATAGATCTGGATGACTGAAGAATAATTCTGAAAGGAGCGGAATGTCAAAATAGAAATCCGCCCCCGATCTAATAGAATTAACTTTTACTACGAGTAATGAATCAACTAATTGCTTATCATAGGATATTTTTCGGGTTATTTGGTATAAGTTGCTTTCCTTCTGTTTTAATTGAATACTATCGGTTAATTCATTTTCAGATCTGTAATTTGGTTGCGTTCCATAAGTGATTAAAAAGTTCTTCCTCGACAGTGAAAATTCGAAAGTTAGGTGCACATCTAATTCGTTATCAACTTGAGTGATGGAATAGTCAAGATTAACCTCCGAAAGATCATTGTACTTATGGATCATATTGACTTTTGTAATATCAACCGAAAAAGCAGAAAATGAAGACACTAAAGCCAAAATAATGAGCAACTTACCTTTCACGTTACAGCGTAATTTTTGGATTAAAAACATATAACCAACTTTAATAGCTTTAAATTTGTGGTTTTTCAAATAAAATTGACGAATAAAGTTTATGGGAGTTTACACTTCAGAAATTGCATCGGATAAACTGGCTTCCGATAATCCTGTTCACAAAAGATTATTAAAGGGTTATTACGCAGCAATACCTTATATCGAAGGCGATGTGTTAGAGTTGGGATGTGGTGAAGGCCGGGGAATAGAAATCTTATCAAACCTGGCTAAAAGCTACACTGCAACAGATAAAATTAAATCTGTAATAGATGGGTTAGCTGATAAGTATGAAAACATCACTTTTAAAACCATGGTGTTCCCCCCCTTTGAAGGGTTAAAAGATGAAACATTTGACTGTGTGGTCACCTTCCACGTGATTGAACACATAGAAGACGACAAACAGTTTCTTAAAGAAATTTTTAGGGTATTAAAGCCAGGAGGAAAAGCCATTATTACAACCCCAAACAGAAAAATGTCTCTTACCAGGAATCCATGGCATGTAAGGGAATATACAGCCAACGAGTTATCTGGTCTGGTCAGCACAATATTTAAAGCAGGGGAGATGATGGGGATTGCAGGAAATGAGAAAGTAATGGATTACCACGAAAGAAACCGGGAATCAGTTAGGAAAATAACCCGTTGGGATATATTCAATCTGCAGTATAGGCTGCCGGGTGTTTTATTGAGGTTGCCTTATGATGTGTTAAACAGGTTAAACAGAAATAATCTCCATAAAAAGAATGATGACCTGGTCATGGATATTTCATTGGATGACTATTCCTTAAAAAAACAAGACGAGCAAAATCTTGACCTTTTCTGTATCGCTGTAAAATAATTTACGTATACCTGAATGATAATAATTCCTAATTAGAAAAAAATATTAATTATGAGCTTAGTTGAAAATCTTAATCACCTACTTTCTGACTATCAAATCTACTATCAGAACCTAAGAGGATTTCATTGGAACATTCAGGGCAAGCATTTTTTTCAGCTGCACGAAAAATTTGAGGAGCAATACATTGATGTGGCTGAGAAGATAGATCAGATTGCCGAAAGAATTTTAAGCATTGGTGGTGTGCCTCTACATGCCTTTGATGATTATATAAACAATACACATTTACAGCCTAAAAAAAATGTGTCGGAGGCCGAAGAATCCGTAAAAAGCATTGTGGAATCACTAGAGCATGTTATTAAGGAACAAAAGGAAATCAAAAAGCAGGCAGCTGATATCTCGGATGACGGGTCCGAAGACCTCATGTCAGATTTTATCGATGAGCAGGAAAAAACATTATGGATGTTTAAAGCCTGGCTGAAGTAGCATTTAATCATTCTGATAATTATTTTACCCGGAACTGGTTTATTGGATACCTGTACCGGGTTTTTTATTGACCTCCTTTTGGTCTTGTTTTTGATTGCATCTCTTTAATTTTGAGTAAATTTATTGTTGATTATGAAGATGGGTAATATCACTTCCTGGTTACTGCTGGTAGTAATAATCAGCCTTGGAAGCTGTGCTACCTCTAAGAAAGCAGCCAGAAGAGCATCCAGGGCTGACGTTTTAATAAGATCAGCAAAAACATATGTCGGAACCCCTTACCGGTATGGTGGGCTAGATAAGCGGGGAATTGATTGCTCCGCCTTGATACAAAACAGTTACAAAGAAATTGGCTTCCGCCTGCCAAGAACATCTAAGGAGCAAAGTAAAATTGGAAAAAAAGTATCCATAAATAGCCTTAAAAGGGGGGATTTAGTCTTCTTCAAGTTTAAAGATAAAGGTAATAAATGGAACCATTCAGGTATGGTAACCAGGGTTGTTTCAAAGGATGAGATCTACTTCATACATTCCTCATCATCAAGGGGTGTTGTAGAATCAAACCTTATGACTGATTATTATTTAAAGGGATTTAAAAAAGCCAGGAGAATATTTTAGTATCATTCAATTATATTTGCCGGCTATGGGGCTGTAGCTCAGATGGCTAGAGTGCTTGACTGGCAGTCAAGAGGTCGTGGGTTCGACTCCCATCAGCTCCACATTGATAATCAGGCAGTCGCAAAAAATTTTTCCCGACTGCCTTTTTGTTGTTTAACCATCTGAGCAACAATTAGGCGCTTCGTGTTTCCTTCATAGTTTGCAGGGGTTATTGTTTCATATCGGACAAATTACTACAGGCCTGAGTATTCAAAACGGTATTGGATATGAATATGAAACACTGACTAACTATGAAAAATGTTTAGGTCGACTGTGAAATTTCACAAATTTTACCCGACACTTTTGACAACGACTTATTTCCATGACCACATCATCCGTGATGATAAATCCTGCCAACGGATTTCAGAATATTTGATCAACAATACCGGTAAATGGAATAACGATACATCCAACCCGAATAACAAATGAGTCGAATAACTGAGCATATAATAGAATATTTCGCCATCAAATTGTTGAAGCATTTGGGCTATGATTACATCTATGCCCCCAAGCATTGCCCCAGAATACCCCTCCGGAGGAGAGAAATGTGCAGGAACACCTGAAAGCTACAGAGTAGCAGATGTAAAATCACAACCCAAGGGCGACCGAAAGGGCAGGGTGCTGTGGCACACCCAGGGAAGTGGAAAATCACTTTCCATGGTGTTCTTTACGGGTAAAATCGTTTTGGCTTTGGATAACCCAACCGTTGTTGTCATTACCACCAGACATGCAAAAACTGGCGACAGAAACCTTTTTGAAACAAGCGGAAATGATAGCAAAAGAATTAACAGCTGACTAAGAAATGCCATGCTTCACAGCCATTTTTGCATTAATCAGCCAGTTCGCCAACTATCACTTTTTTAATTTCTTTTATATCAAAATGTGTATTTGCCATCTCCTGGATGTCTTCAACAGAAACACTATTTATCTCATCAAACAAAGTGTCATAAAAATTATAATCCAATCCGGAAAGGTAAATTGATTTATACCTGTCCATGTGTTGAGCAGGCGTAACTGTGTTTAATATTAGATTACCAGAAGTGTAGTTTTTAACAAGTTCCAATTCATCCGCTGGAACCTTATTATATTGTAATTCGATAAGCTCATGTTCTATTTCGGAAAGTGCTTGTTTGGCGAGTTCTCTTTTGACTTCTGATCCAATTACCCAAAAGCTGGCATTTTTCAGATTTATTATCGTTGAATAAATTCCATAAGTCAACCCCTTATCTTCCCGGATATTTTTCATCAAACGTGATCCAAAGAATCCCCCGAACAACTCATTGGCCACATAAAGCTTAATATAATCGGGATGTGCTTTATCAATCAGGTGTTTGCCAAGCTTTATTGAAGATTGGGAACCATCCATGGGTATGATTGCATCATCAAGCGTAACTATTTCTTTGTCTTTTGCAGGGTTATTATGTGTTTCAATGTTATCAAGTAAGGAAACTAACCGCTCGAGGTGCGACTCTTCAAAGCTGCCACTTATGAATACTTCCGGACTATTAAACAGATTGTTATGGTAAAAGGTAGAAATTTCCTTTCTGGTGACCTCATGTATATGATCTTCTTCCAAGATCCTGCCGTAAGGATGTTGTTTGCCAAAAAGTACTTCCCTAATCTGTCTTGAGGACACATAGCTGGTTTTTTCTTTATTAATTCTAAGGGACCCGAGGCGGATATTTTTTAGTGAATCCAATTCTTTTTCAGGGAGGGTGCTTTCAAGAAAAAGATCTTCGATCAGGATTATTATTTCTTGTAGATATTTTGTTAAAACATTGATAATCATTGAGTTATAATCGAAACCGGATTGAATATCTATTTGAGCTCCATAGAATTCGAATAACTCAGATATATCAGATGAATGTTTTTTCCTGGTTCCTTCAATGAGCATTTTAGTGGTGAAATAGCTCGTTCCCGGGCCACTTGAATATAATTCTCCGGATTTCAATAGAACTTCAAGTCTGACCACATTATGATCAGGTGTATGGATATAATGTATGGGGTGACCTTTGCGTGAAAGTCGCTTATTGACTTTTAAAACTTTGAAATCATCTGGTTTATAGGAAGCTGGAGCAATAGACCTGTCAAGCATTATAGAGGTAGTCGGGGTCTATTCATTATCCTTTTTCTCGAAATTGAATAATAATGTCAATCTTAATGTTTCTGCAAGTGGATGATTGGTCTCTGTTGGTAGTAAATAGGAAAAATCCAGACCAAAGACCTGGTACCTAAACCCTAAACCAGCGGTGAAATATTGTCTATCGCCTTTATCATCATGTTCTGAGAAGAATCCAGTCCTTGCCGATACCAAATCCCTGTACCAGTACTCTACCCCAATGGAGAACATTAACTCTTTTAGCTCTTCGCTAAAACCGTCTTCAGCATCGGCAAATGAGCCAAATGTGCCCGAAAGCAAGGATTTTTCCCGGTCGCTGCCATCGATCTGAGGACTCGGTACCATGAGTTTATTGATATCAAATGCGAATGTTAAAGTGTTGAAAGGATCAAGGTCGGTTTTAAGTGCCGTTCCTATCCGAAAATTACCGGGGATAAAATCTTCATTACTTTCGCTGCTGTAGGTAATTTTTTGTCCAATATTTGAAAGGTGTAAACCAAATGAAAGGTCGGATGGATTAGCTCCGAGATATACTTCATTGTTATAATAAACCCCTAAGTCCACAGCTACACTCGTACCGTTCTTAGCGCCCTGGTCGCCTGTAATGTTCCCAGCCAGATTAGACCAGATGAATCGACCGGTGACCCCGATGCCGAGGTTTTCAGTAAGTTTTCTTGAGTAAGTTGCATCTATGGCCAGTTCTCTGGGATTTTCAACACCCAAATTTTCAACAGGGTTATTTGGATCACCGGATGCCCGGGTCAGGAAAATTTCTCCAAGATCAAAATAACGGAGTGACATTCCCACGGTCTGCACCTCATCGATTTGATAAAATCCGGATAGATAAGTTAAAAACATATCATCTACAATGTTTCCAAGCCAGGGTGAATAAGAGAAAGCAAATCCAACCTCCTGATCAATGAAAGCAAGCTTGGCATTGTTCCAGTGGACGGAGTTAGCATCGGGGCTCGTGGCTACTCCAACATCGCCCATACCAGATGCCCGTGAATCAGGAGCAAAACTTACAAATGGTACTGCGGTGGTTATTACCCTTCTCGTAGTATCCTGTCCGGCTAAAAAACCTCCGCCGGTGGTTTGAGCAAGGCCTTTTGTAATGAAAAATATTCCAACAACTAATGTTAGAGCAATTCTTATCATGGTTTATTAATTAGGTCGCAATTTTAATTAATTTATTTTTACTACTCTTCCAAAAGATTCATTTTTGGCGCCGTCAAGTATGCTTTGGACTTGTAACTTATAAAGGTAAATACCGCCTTTTACTTGTAACCCGGAATGGTTTGTACCATCCCACATTAAATCATTGATTATTCCGGGCGCATCATCATATGTGATATGCGCTTGTTTAATTGATTTTCCATCAACATCGTAGATTGTGTATCCAACTTGCAAAGGCTGGCCTTCACGATCATGAAGAAATGAGAATTTAACGGTGTTACTCGTAGGATTTGGATATACTTCCAGTGAACTCATTAAAAGCTTTACTTCATTGGTTACTGAGAAAGTAACTGATTTTTCGGCTGAATTATTGTGAGTATCCCAAACTTTTAATGTAAGGACGTAATTACCCGGTTTTAAATTATTGAGTGGAAAGATTACAGCACCGGATTGATAGGTGTCCAGGTCAGCAATGTATTGGTCGTTTATAAAAAAAACCTCATCATTAATACTCAATTCAATATTTTGACCCAGCCCATTACTGGACACATTGATACCGCTTTCATCAAATATCTCTGCATGAAGCACACTATTCTTGGGGACATCATCACCGGAGGCAAATGATTCATCATTTATAAATAGTTTCAATTCAGGTGATCGGTTATCATCATCGGCGGCGGTAGCACTGCCACCAATGATAAAGTCGTCATAAGCGCCGCTGGCATCAGATTCTTCATTACGATCAATAGCATAAAGCGATATTTTACCTTTACCAAGGCGATGAGAGATATTTTTTGGGACTATGAAAGTGGCTTCAAACACACCATCCGAAATAGATGCCCTGCCGTTAAAAATAATTGAATTTCGCACTGAATAGCTGAATGGAATATTTTCCAGCCCATCACCTAGTGTTTTTATTGTTTCTGACTTGTCATAAACGGTTACTTCTATTTCTCCATCAAATGCGGTATTTACGCTTCCATCTTTACCGATAATCGATCCATTAATTGTGGCTTTGCTCAGTGATTTTAATGTATCTGTTACTTGTATACCATCTATTGCATAAATGCTATCAACTTTAATATCATAATCCGGATAAGCTAATCTCATAGATGGATCACCCAATAGGGCAAAACTTCTATTTCTTCTTCCACTGGTGCTTTCATTCTTGGTAATTCTAATAATATCACCCAATCGCGGGTATTCACCATTTATCTTTTTGAAAGCATTGTTGACGAAAGCTTTATTAATCTGAAAATTACTATTGGAAAAAACAGGCCGTGTGGTGGTTATTAATCCTATTGCCCCACCATTGGGGTTCAAGAGTAGCCTTTCCCCGCCGGATACCCTCAAGGGATTATCATAATTTCCGAATTCACAGGTTGCAGTTACGAACAGTGGTAACCGTTTCCTATTCTCAAGTTGGGTTATGGTCAGTTCTGTAAAGATTTTTTCGTCGGTCCATTGCCCTTCATTGCCGTGGCCGGTGAAATTTACAACGAGGCCACCATTGTTGATAGCATGCTTTAAATCCTCTTCAAGTGCTGGAACCAGTTTATTGCCTATGATCTGGGGGATTTGTTGGAATGCATCAACATACAATTTATTAAGACTATATTCCGGGTGGTTGGATTCAATAATTTCTGCAAGCTCCTCGGCATCTCCCTGATGGAGGTTGTTATCTTCATCATCGGCTACAAAATGAATTTTATTACGCCATTTACCAAGTATGCCTGTTCCCGTCTCGTAGCGGATGATTTTATCCACTACATCTTTTGCTTCCTGTAAGGATTTGATGGGCAAGCGGCCAATACCTATGTCAACCGTATGATCCCCATTAAAATTTTCAATCCACTCGCCTTCATCATCTTCTAAAAAACCAAAGTAATCATCCGATGAGTAGTTATAAAGCAAATGCTCAGAATTGCGGGCCTGATATACTGGAATATAATTTGTATTGGAGATGAGCCTGTTTTTATAGTCATAACTACAGTCTCCAAACAGTAGAAGGTATTTAAGGCTGATGCTTTTGTTTTTCAAATACCGCATATAATCCTTAAGGGCTGTTACATCTTGCATACCAGAGGAGAATTCATTGTACACCTGATTGATGGTAACAACATCCACCTGCATATTATCAAATGATCTTCTGTGAGATGCCAGTCGGTTAGCTTCAGTTATAAACTTTGGAGGTGTTACTATGATCAATTCAGGTACTGAACTACCTCTAAGATTTTGATTTTGTACAAGTTTGGCAGAGATGGGGGCCAATGCATCCTGCGGTTTGAAAGCCACATATTTTTTAAATTCATTGCCTTCATCACTGAAGGTTAGTGTGTTGCCGTCCAGGTCAAATAATTGATTTTCCGGATTCAAATGATCTGTAATATCCCATATAAGCAGATCATCCGCATTCTTTTGCAATTGATAAGTATTTATTTCATTTTCAATACTTTGCGGATTTTGAAAGAACGTCGCTTTTTGTTTATAGGCTAAATTAGTCTCATAGGTTATCAGGAATTTATCGAGATATCCAATTGAATTACTCAACGGAGCATCGTATGAAATATTAAGATTTAGACTATTAGAAGGGGAGACCTGGTCTGCACTAATGGAAAAATCGTCAACTCCTGATATCGCTCTGGTATCATAAAATCTTCTGGCAGGATCAATAATGGCAGGTATTAGTAAATCGCCTAAATTCTGATCATTCAATGAAAATGAAAAATTGGAGGATTGGGTTGAGGCTGCAAGCATATCTACATGAACTAAGACTTCCGAACTCATGATAAGGTCTTGTATATCAAAGGAAAACGATCTGGTCAAATCGCTACTCTGGCTAAATATTTCACCATACCAGTTTCTACCGCCTTTTAATAAATTCAGTTCATCTTTTTCATAAGCTATCAGCTGAAGGTTTGATGTGACTACTTCAAATCGTCCGTTGATATTTTGATCCTGTTCAATTCTTTTCCCGGGTTCATCTCCAATACATAGAAAATAAAATGTTGTGTCTGAGTATAAATTATTTTCAAACGCATAAATACCTTGTTCTTCATCGAATCGAACCAAATCAGAGGTATTTCCAAAAAATAACAGGTAATCATCATCGTTGAAGGATCCATCTTCTTCCCCTGCTACCACTATGGCATTTTCTATTAAGCCATCAGGTCTGGTTATATCGTTGGCTTGTGGCAACATACCCCCGCCACCGTTTCCAAATATTTTGATGTTTCGAGGATCAATACTGTTAACGTTAATACCAAGGTTCGAAAGGTAGGACTTGTCAAGCCTATATATATTTTTTTCAATAACACCCAATTTGTACCACTCACCGTCCCTTAATACCGACTGAGCACGGATATTTGAATTAAATCCAAATTTTAAGCCGATAAGCAAGATAAGTATTAATCCGGCAACGTATTTCATTCTTGTTTGGCTTTAAAATTCATTGGTTTTCTGGTTCAAAATAATATAACCCGTAAGGTTATTGAGTAACGAAACAACTACATAGAATATGATAAACCCTGGTATTGATCGTTCTCCATAAAAAATGAATAATAAGGCGCATCCGGCTATTACAGAATATTTCCATTCATTTCCGGGGAAACTAAAGTTACTGAACTTCAATGAGAGCATATTCATCGGTAATATCATCGCTACTGATATCATGAGTAAAACCACAGGAGCATAAGAGATAGTTTCAGTGATTAAGAAATAATCGTAATGAACCAGTGATGAAGTTAAAATAGCTGCCGCAGGAGTAGGTAATCCGATAAAGCGGTCAGACTTTTTCACATCAATAGAAAATCGGGCTAATCTAACAGCGCTGGCTATCGGGTAAAAGGAAAATATCATTAACCAGTGCCAGGCGGTCCCGGTGGTTAATTCATACGCAAAATAAACAGCGGGCAATACCCCAAACGTAACCATGTCAGCAAGTGTATCCAGGAGTTCCCCAATTTTAGAATTAACCTTTAACAACCTTGCAACGCCTCCATCGACCAGATCCAGAATTGCTCCTGTTATTATCAGGTAAAAAACGTTTTCATGCTGGTCATGTGCCAGTAAAACCAGCCCTATCGATCCACACATCAGGTTGCCGATGGTGAGGATATTAGGAATATGATTTTTTAATTTCAAGCTTTAAGCAGATTGTCCCACAAAAGGATTGTTTTTTCGCTCATGACCAATAGTCGTGTTTTGTCCATGACCGGAATAAACTACGACATCATCTGCCAGTTGCAAGACCTTATTGTGAATATTTTCAAGTAATAAATTATAATCGCCGCCGGGAAGGTCAGTCCTTCCAATACTATCTTGAAACAAGACATCTCCGGATATAAGAATTTTATTTTCAGCACTATAAAATCCTACATGCCCGGGCGAGTGGCCCGGAATAAAGATAATTTCAAATACGTTATCTCCTATTGCGATTGTCTGGCCTTCTTCGATGAAGTATTCTGGTTCTGCGTCCTGAAAATTATCGAAACCATATCCGGGAGCGTAAACTTTTGCGGCTCTTAGCATCTCTAAATCATTTTTATGAATGCCAAGACCAACATTATATTTTTCCTGAACAAACCTATTTCCAAAAATATGGTCTAAATGGCAGTGTGTGTTGAGTAATAATTTGACATTCAGTTCATTGTTATGTATAAATTCGGCCAGTTCTTTTTGTTCCCTGGGTTCATAGCAGCCTGGATCAATAACTGCGGCTTCCCTTGTATCTTTGTCAAATATGATATAGGTGTTTTCCATAAAAGGGTTAAACACAAATGGTTTTATTTCCATTAATTATTAGTTTGATATAATTTGTAATGATGCACAAAGTTAAATGAAGTATGTTGATTACATAATTGTGGGCCAGGGTTTGGCCGGTTCTTTACTGGGGATTGAGTTGATATTGAGCGGTTATTCTATTCAAATATTTGATCTTCCATCAGAAAACATATCTTCCACGGTAGCTGCAGGACTTTATAACCCCATCACCGGCAGAAAAATGGTTAAGACCTGGCTTGCTGATGAATTATTTAAGGATCTGGAGGCATATTATGCACGTTTGGAAAAATTACTGGATAGTGAGTTTTTGTATCCCTTACCAATGTACAGACCATTTTCAGATACTGGACAGATTAACGATTTTGAAGGTAGGAATCTGTGTGTCGGATCAAAGGGATTTATTAAGAAGGTTCATTATAAGCCCATACTAAATGATAAAATAAATAATGAATATGGGGGTATATTGCTCAATAAAACGGGATCGGTGGATATAAATTCACTCATCTCATCAGCCAGGCAGTTCTTTAGATCCAGGAATTCATTCTGTGAAGAAAAATTTGACGATCAGGAAATCGAAATAGATAATGAATCCGTTAACTACAAAAGTCTGTTAACAAGAAAAATCATTTTTTGTAATGGATATCTGGCGGGTCAAAGTTATTGGTTTAACTGGCTACCTTTTAGACCCACTAAAGGAGAGTTATTATTTTTGGATGTAGATATGTCAAAAGATCTGATTATTAACAAAAAAGCCTTTTTACTGCCATTGAAGAATAATGGATTTAAGTTGGGTTCCACCTACAGTTATGATCTCGATGAATTAAAGACACAGAAAGGTTCGGATGACTTGCAGAAAAGGTTACAAGATTTACTCAGATTAACTTACAATATCCGAGGTCAGGTAGGGGGTGTAAGGCCATCAACTGCTGATAGAAGGCCACTTATTGGAACTCATCCCCGATTTTCTTGTTTATCTATTTTTAATGGTTTTGGTACAAAAGGGGTCACGCTTATTCCTTTTTTTGTAAAGCAGTTTATTGGCCAGCTAGAGAAAAAATTACCTGTACAAATCGAAGCAAATATTGAAAGATATTATCACCTATATGCAGCTGAAAATGCTTAATAAATTCTGTCTTTTTCTCTTATTATTTTATTTTTTTATTGATTCCAATTTCACAAAAGCCCAGGAGCCCAAATTTTTATTCGGTAAAAATCGGATTCAATACAAGGAATTTAAATGGTATACATTTTCCAGTGAAAATTTCGATGTGTCTTATTACACGGGTGGTAGGGAACTGGCAGAAACCGCAATTAATTATTTAGAAGATGAATTTAGCAAAATAACCGATATTATAGGTTACGCGCCTTACGCCAAGACAAAGATTTTTATCTACAATTCTGTTAGGGATCTTCACCAAAGCAATATTGGTATCGATGGGCCCAGTTTCACCATAAGTGGACAAACAAATTTTGTTAAACTTCAAATTGAGGTTGCATATCCGGGCAGCAAAACAGCATTTAAAAATGTATTAATACGCAACTATTCACAAATGCTACTTCAGGATATGCTGTTTGGGGGCAGCTTGACAGACATGTTTCAAAATGCTTACCTCCTCAGCTTGCCTGATTGGTTTATTTCAGGCGCTTCAAGATACCTCACATATGGTTGGGACTCCAAGATGGATGGAATAGTCAGGGATTTTTTTGAAACGCAGAATTTTAAAAAGCTCAGTAAGTTAGAAGGAAAAGAAGCAGAGATCTTAGGCCAGTCTGTATGGAATTTTATAGCTATAAAATATGGCGAGAGTAATATATCCAACATCCTGAACCTTACAAGAATCATAAGGACCGAAGAAAATAGTATTGCTAGTTCTTTGGGTGTGCCCTACAAATCATTCATAAATCAATGGAGGGGATTTTATTATAACAACAATGAAAGCGTGAATAATGGATATAATCCGGCCCCGAAAGAAAAACTGCTTGTTAATAAAGTTAAGTCCGGACATATAATCAAGAACAACAGAATTAGTCCTGACGGGAAAAAATTGGCTTATGTGGAGCATCATGAAGGTAACTATGCTATAAAAATCATTGACCTTGACACGAAAAACGAAAACACACTGGAAAGGGGAGGTTTTAGAAGAATTAATCAGAAAGTGGATTATAACCTTCCGCTATTGGATTGGATTGATGACAATACGCTTGGATATATTGAATTTAAGGATGGTTATTACTATCTCATTCAACAAAACATAAATAATAAATCTAAGCTTCAAAAACCTTTGTCGAGGTACCAACAGATCAATGGACTCACATTTCATTCCAGTGGAAAAATTGCACTTCTCAGCGCCAGCACCAATGGACAGAGCGATCTGTTTCTCATTAGCTTACGCAGGAGTGCCACACGAAGGATAACCAGGGATGATTGGGACGACGTAGAGCCCCAGTTTATACCGGGTGAGGATGCATTTGTATTTAGCTCTAACAGGCCAAATGATACCTTAGGAGTGAATACAGGAGCAGAACTTAAGGATATAGGAAATAAGTTCAATTTATTTTTATACGACCTTGATAGTACGGATAATGTGCTATATCGATTAACAAATACCTTGAGCAACGATCGAAGGCCGCACCCTATTAATAGAAATTTAATGATATACCTGAGTGATCAAAAAGGCATACAAAACTTGTATAAGTATAATTTAACAAACAATGTCTTTAATGAAATAACAAGATTCAATACTGATATTTCTGAATTTGATATAAATGTGTTAGATCCTTCATTGATTACTTACAATATGGTGGAAGGAGGCACTGGAAAGATTTTTTTAGATAGAACCTTTAATTTGAACAGTACAGTTTTTGCTCCTAACACACCTCGAAAAGATCTGTTAAAAGCCAGGTTTATCAGTGAAAGGTTAGACAAGAAAAGAATGGAAAAAGATACGGCTGAGGCAACCGAGAAAGATAAACCAACCCAGGAGCCCCCGGCTGATGATCAAATTATTGATACAGATAATTATCAATTTGAGGATGAGTCAGATGATAATCTTAGTGAAACGGAGTCTTACCTGGCGAAATACAGAAAATTTCAGAGTAAAAAAGAAGTAATAGGCCCGCTCAATTATCAAAATAAGTTTAGTGCTGACAATATTATCACTTCATTTGTGATTGATCCTTTAAGGGGATTTGGTGCTTTTCTGGAAACCCAGATGAATGACAGGCTTGAGAACCATAAAATCTATGGAGGTGTATTAGCCATAGCTGACCTTAAGGATGGTGATATTTTTGGGGAGTATCAATATTTGAAGTATAGGCTCGACTTCAGCGCGAGGTTTGAAAGGAATGTTATTTTACGGGACGATCAGGAATTATCTATCCAACGCTACACCAAGAATTCTGTTACCCTTGGTGCATCATTGCCTATCACGCCCTCATTACGTGTCTCTGTTTCACCTTTTTATACACTTACTAATTTCTATAACCTTCGATTCGATGCTGTAGTGAGCACTGGAAACCCCAATCTGGCCCCGGATAGTCGAAGGGATTATATTGGGTTCAACTCTGAAATTGTTTTTGATAATACGCTTGTCAGTGGGATTGATCTCTTTCAGGGAACGAGGGGAAGATTAGCTTTTAGCCAGTTCAATTCAATAAATGATAACCAAAATAGTTTTAGCAAACTAACGATGGACCTTAGGCATTATCAGCAGATACACCGTGAATTTGTTTTTGCTACCAGGTTATACTATGGAAAATCATTTGGTAATAATCAACAAGAGTTTTTGTTGGGAGGTGTTGACAATTGGCTATTTAACAGAACCGATAATGTTGAAGGTAGTCCACTTGAAATAAATGATAACATAGATAATACAAATATCTTATTTACGGAATTCGTGGATTTAAGAGGATTTAATTACAATAGGTTTAGCGGTACGAATGTACTTGCTTTTAATGCAGAACTAAGATTTCCTATCGTGAAATACTTTACCAGGGCACCGATCTCCTCAAATTTCTTCAGAAATCTTATGTTGGTTGGGTTTTATGATTTTGGTTCTGCATGGACGGGTGTATCACCATTTAACCGTAATAATAGCATTAATACAAGAGAGGTTCAATCCGGACCTTTTGAAGCTACTCTGAGGACCTCAAGAAACCCATGGCTATCAAGTTATGGTGGTGGTTTTAGAACGGTAATACTCGGTTATTTTTTGCGCCTGGATGTAGCATGGCCCATTGAGGATTTTGAGACCGGTAACCCTAAGTTTCATGTATCCCTGGGATATGATTTTTAAATAAACAATATTGCTTAAATTTATTGGATGATACAATCCATGACTGGCTATGGTCAGGCCGGCTATAACAGCGCAATAGGAAATTTTAATATTGAATTAAAGACATTAAACGCAAAATACCTTGATTTTACGTTAAAACTGCCTAAAGAAATAGCCGATAGAGAATCTGAGATTAAACAGTTATTAAGTAAATTATTAATAAGGGGCAAAGTCAATCTGATCATTGATTTAGACGCCGGAGAAGATATCAAACCGACAGTATCGATTAACAAAGCGCTTTTCACACATTATTTCAATGAATTAAATGCCCTAAACAATGAACTTGGGTCGCAATCCAATGAAATAATAAAAGCCATCTTGCAATTTCCTCAGGTTGTGGTCTATGAGGAATTAAGCGGTTATATAGATTGGGAAAAATTAAAGGGGTCTATTACTTCAGCAGCTGATCAATGTGTAAAATACCGCGAGAACGAAGGAGAATCACTGAAAGTCAAACTGATTGATTATAATGAAAATATTAGGGCTAACCTTAAAAGAATTGGTGTTGAGGATCCAAAGAGGATTGAAAATATTAAACAAAGGTTGAATAATAATTTAAAAGAATTTCTCAGTGAAGATGAAATTGATAAAAATAGGTTTGAACAAGAACTGATCTATTACCTGGAAAAGAATGACATCTCAGAAGAAAAAATCAGGTTAGATAATCATATTGATTTCTTTGAGGAGTCTTTGAAGAATGACCCTTCCGGTAAAAAACTAAATTTTATTGCCCAGGAGATGGGAAGGGAAATAAACACCATCGGATCAAAAGCTAACTTTTCAAGCATACAACGACTGGTAGTCTCCATGAAAGAGGACCTTGAAAAGATTAAAGAACAAGTGATGAATATATTATAAAAAAAAAGCGGACCATTTGATCCGCTTTTTTTATCGCTATAATTTCGAAATTAATTCAGTTTAAAAGTAATCGGGAGTATCATTCTAACTTTTACAGCACGTCCCCTCTGCTTACCTGGTTTCCATTTAGGGGAACTTCTCAATACTCTAGCCGCCTCTTCGTCACAACCTGCTCCAATACCTTTAACAGCCTGTACCTCGGTAATTTTTCCATCTTTCCCAACAACAAACTGAACAAACACTTTTCCTTCTACGCCCATTCTTCTGGCTTGAGTTGGGTATTTAAGGTTTTTACCAACAAATTTGTAGAAGGCGGCTGTTCCACCGGGAAATTCCGGTTGATCCTCAACTATTGTGAAAATCTCTTCTACTTCCTCTTCTTCAGGTGCTTCCTCAAAAACAATTTCTTCAATTTCTGTATCTTCGGTTACCTCAACATCCAGGTCAACTTCTATATCTTCTTCGATTTCTTCTTCATCCGGTACTTCGATGATCTTAGGAAGTTGAACTTTTGGAGGAGGTGGTGGGGGTTGTTGGGTTGGTGGAATCTCCAGAATGTCTTCAAAGTCATCCTCAACTGATCCCAGGTCCACTGCAGACCCCTCTTCATAAAATTTCCATTCAAAAGCTGTGATTACCAGCAATAGGCTAATGGCTAACCCAATATTAAGGAATAATCCCGTTCTTTTGGTTAAATCAGCTTTCTGTGATTTCTTTTGTTCCATGTTAAAAAAAGTTATACTAATTCAAATATAATGATAAAAGTCATTTTTTAATACTAAAAATATCAACCTTTTATTTTATCCATTTTAAAAATGGACATATTTATTTACTATTTTTCTACTTCTGCTTGATAATCGATGGCTTCCATAAGATCATCAAGTTCAGTACTTTTATTCATTTTAATTTTGATCATCCACCCTTTATCATAAGGATCTTCATTTACAATCTCAGGATTACTCTCTAGTTCAGAATTAAATTCTTCGACGACACCACTTACAGGCATAAATAGGTCCGAAACTGTTTTCACGGCTTCCACCGTTCCAAAAACTTCACCTTTTTCTATGTCCTCACCTTCAGTTTCTACTTCTACGTAAACAATATCGCCCAGTTCTTTTTGAGCAAAATCTGTTATACCAACAGTAGCGATATCGCCTTCAACTTTAATCCACTCATGGTCTTTGGTGTACTTAAGATTATCAGGAAAATTCATAGGGATAATAATTTATTAAAAATCAATAATAACTAATATGAAACAAATGAGGTAAAGAATAAAGAAATATTATTGGAGGCTAAATCTGAGTTGACCACCAAAAGCAGTGGTACCTCTTCTAAACGAATTTGATACCCTGGGTTCGTTAATCGTACGCTCAAAAAACAACGTTAGATTTAATCGCTCATTCAAAACATAATTTAATGTCGGTCGAAGTTGAAAATTTAAATTGCCATTGGTCAGGATATTTTCATCATTGATTTTGCGTTGAAATGATTTCGAATCTCTTACCGTGAAAGCCACCCGAAAAGATATTTCGTTATCCAGGGTAACTGTTCTGCCCTGTACCCTGAAGGGTAATCTGAAGTTATCTTTTGTGTAACCAAAATCAAAGGATACATCACTATTTTTCGTTTCTGTTACCTGGCCATTAGACAGGTTTAGGGTTAGGTTCCGATCCCTGTTGTAGTCGATTTTTGTGGTAATGCCACCTTTCGTACGGATATTTATTCCTATCAAAGGGGCAAATCGTTCACTTATGGAAACCTGTGTAATTCTATATTTAGGAACCAAGGTGCCACCACTTTCTTCATCAATATTTAGGACAGGCGTATAGTTGAGAATGTTGTTACTTAAGTCAATATTTTCTTCGAATACACCGGTATTCTGATAGTTATTTACCCGGTAATTTGACACATAGCTGTGGGTCAAATTAATTGATGAGATATTTTCACTGAATCCGGGAAGGTTGGATAGCCCGGCAAAATCTAATCGCCAGTTTGGAAGTGGTGTTTTGGGGAATGGCGTTAATGGAATGGAGGAAGCATCAGCGCCGGAATAAGCGGATATGAAAGCAGGGATTAAGACATCCTGAGAAAGTGTATCAAATTCAGGATTTATGGTTTGTATCCTGTTTAATATCGTACCTATATTTTCTTCGAATTGATTAAAGGCCGTGGATTCATTTTGATCGTTATTCCTGTCGAAAGCGGTCTTAACGGCTATGTATGATATATCATAACTCCCTGATCTAATTGGGGTTAAGCTTACAAACCCATTGACGGTATTAGAAGGGTTATCTTCAAATTCCTGTTCGTTAAACCGGAATAATTCGTTGAAACGCGCTGTATTTGTTCTTTTAGCATCTAATTGGATTTTTAGTCCATCAAAAGGTTCCACAGAAGCTCTTAAACTAAGGTTTTCTGAAAATGTTTGTGAAAACTGATTGGTCTGATTCTCTCCCGTGGCTAACCATCCATTTCTTGCAGCCCTGAATCTAACATCCGGATCCTGGCTGCCAAAAACAAATCCAAGGCCGGGAGCATTTAATCCACTATCCAACCCAAATAAAAATGCTCTTGGTTTAAACCCTGGCAGGGTAGTACTTTCATTTATGCTATAAGTAAAATTTAGACTACGAACTGACATTAAAAACCTGAAAAGCCCCTTCCCAAATCCGCTGGCAGATGTTCGGGTGGTATCTTCTTTGGGTGGCCTTCTTGATTTACGCTGAGGTGTGTTGGCTTCTTTTAAAAATGGCACCTTATTGTAAAGGCCTACCAGGTCAACCTTTCCGGTCACACCTCTTTGCCGGGTATTCTGAATGATATTACCTAACAATTCGATTTGGCTGACTGATCTGGTTTCAACGCCACCTCCCGGTAAAGAATCCGTGACCTCTATTTCACCTAAAGAACCGGCCGTCCATGTATAGCTGCTGGAGTAATTAAGGTCTGCACCTAACCAGTCGGTTACCGGAAATTTATCAAGTGGCAGCTTATAGTTGACATTTAGGTTCTGATTAAAGTTTTTCATCCTCCCAAGTCGTTTTAGGTTGTCCATTATGGAATCCCTCCGTTCTTCTTTGGTAATAAATCGCACAAAATTACCTTCCTCATCCCGGACAATTTCTTCGGGTTCATCCACGATAGCATTAGCTCTTGCAGAATAATCCAGGGTCAAACTTCTGGTCAGTGCCCACCTTAAATTGTAGCTTCTATTAAGCGTGAAAGTCTTTATAAAGTTTGCATTGACTGTGTCCGCTACCAGCCTTCCATCCCGTTCGGTATTGTAAACAGTTTTTTGAAAACTTCTATTTAAGTCGCCTCTGAATCCAAAATTACTGGGCAGTGGATTGATATTGAAGTCTTTTAAAAGCGTTAAATACGGACTGTCGAACAACTCAACATTTTTAAATGGTTCTATGGTGAGGTCAACGGGTGAGTAATTATATGATAGCCCGCCTCGGATAGTTCTTTGGGTGGCTTCAGCTGTATTGAAATTAGTTCTTTTGGATTCACTAAATGCATAGGTAAAGGAAAAGTTCTCAATATCGTAAACATGGTTTTTGGCTTCAGGATTGACTTTCTCTTTTCTTACATTCGTGAAATTTATTGACCTTCTTGTGGTCCTGTCTTCAACCTTTCGTTTAAAATCATCGCCTGAACCACTTTCTTCCTCATTAAAGGCATCAACTGCATCATCTAACTCTATATCCGGGTTTTTGGGGTCAAACCGGGGCGTGGAAACTGATTTTTCATAGCTGACGAACATTGGAATTTTTAAACCGGTTTTCTCAGGCAATAATAATTTGTCGACATTTATGTTGGCTGAAATATCAAAACTTCTTGCTGTTTCTGTAGTCCTTTCAGATATCCTTTGTTGTATAGTTCCAAATCCTGATGTCACGATTCTTCCGGAAGCATTTATTGTGGCAAAGTCAGCGAGTTTGGTACTAATCCTGGCATTTGCAGCCCAACCTTTTTCTGTGTCAAAATCTGTAACCCGGAGTTCATTTGCCCAGATACAAAGGGATTTATTTTCCCGGTCCGGCGAGGATGGATTTCGGGCACCAATCATAATTGTCATCACTGTCCTGATATCCGGATTACCCTTTACCGTAATCTTATGACGGCCATCATCAGTTTCCCGGGTAAAAGGTATTAAAGGGTTGGCATCTTGTCTGTTCCTTAGCGCTTTTAATCCACTCAAATCCCCCAGATCAATATCTATTTCATTTTCTTCAGGCCATACCAATCGCTGAAGATTAGCATCTTGCAGCGTAAGGTTTTTTGGGGTAATGGTTAAAGGGACTTCCACCTCATAATAATTATCAATGAAGTCAGTTCCTAATCGAATAAAGGCAGTGGTTTCTCCATCACGTACATCATCTCCATCAAAGGACTCAGCATGAAAAAACATTTTCATTTTACCGTAACGGATCAGGTCAAAGCTAACATTTTTGAATACGGCTCTTGAATCACCATCCTCCAGATCTGAGATACATAGTTGTAAAGATTGCTCGTTATTTCGTCTTTGAATTGGGGTTGTATTGTCCCTGTCCCTGTTTAACCCCGGGGGTACAACATAAGGAACCTTGCCTTCTGCCGGAACACCATTCTCCTCAATATTTACTACTGAAATGTCAAAGTTAGATGTTGGGTTTTCAGGAATTTCTGATAGTCCAGGTTCTCTTAATGCTTGTTCGTATCTTCTCCATTGGCTCCCGACGAATTGAAACTTGGCCATTCTTAGTACTACAGGTTGTTGGAATTCGGTAAGATACATTCTAATAAACCGGATATTTTTGAAACCATTGATCCCATTGTGAATCTTTCTATTTTCTGATCGTATGGGTATCCTGAACAAATACCAATTAGCTTCTCCTGAGGCATCAGTAACCTGGTCTACAATGTTATTTTGGCCAACTTCAAACTGGTCTGGTTCCAGAGGTATTCTGTATTCATGATATTGCTCTACGTCACTAATTGTATTATCATTATTTAGGTCTTCATTATCAGGAACCTGTGTTGACTGTGGGGTGAATTGGTTGTTGCCACTCACCGGAGAGTTATTATCCATTC
Source organism: Cyclobacteriaceae bacterium (assembly GCA_051155775.1). Lineage (GTDB taxonomy): Bacteria > Bacteroidota > Bacteroidia > Cytophagales > Cyclobacteriaceae > CAYSCZ01. The sequence continues at coordinate 37,352 of DAXETV010000026.1, forward strand.
CGTTGAAGTTCTTATATCGCTCTATGATTTTAGCATCTCGGCTGTCTAGTTCATCACCAAGAAAGTATTGGAAATTGTCGCCGGATGGGTCTTCTGAGATTGTTGAAAAAACTGCCGGGTCAAACATTTCTGAAAAATTTTCTACTTCCAGCTCATCAGTAAGCCCGTCCAATCCCACGTCCTGATTGGACCTAAAGTCGAGATTATCAAAGTTGTCGTTTAGATACTGTTGGTTGGTCACTCTTCCCCAGACATTTTGAGTGACATCTTCCAGGGAGCCATCCCTCGGCAGTCCATTCTCAAAGGCATGTCTACTGTCAAGCATAAGATCTTCGGATATATTTCCCAGATTAAAGACCAATTCACCGCCTGTTGTATTATTACTATTAAATTCCCCATCTATTATTTGACCCCTGGGGCCTTGAATAAATGGGTCCATCAACCAAAATTCAATGTATTGAATATTAGCGTTATCGAAATCTGTTTGTGTAGTTATTGCCCTGGTAATCCCACCATAATTTTCGGTTGGTTCTGGCAACCTGCCTTCTGGTTGAATATCAGGGTTATAATTGTACTGTCCGCGTTCGGAAGGGAAGTAGGCAACATTAAATACCGGTATATTGATATTTACTAATTGCCGATCTTGTTGGCGAAAAATTTCCTGAGGCAGGACTGCTCTTACATAGTGGTTTTCAAGATCAGTTTCGGTAAGATTATCGGGTCTCAGGCCCCCGGCGGTACGGTAAAAAACACTGTTGTCAATGATGTACCACGCGGTTTTAGCTCTCCTGTAGGCATATGGAAGAAAGTTATTTGTTGAGTCCCCCGGAGGTCTTAAATCAAATTGATCATCATCAGTTTCAGGAGTGGCAGCAAGTTTCCAGGCGAGCGGGTTTCCTCCAAGGTTTATCGGTGTTATGGCATTTTCAAAGTCATCAATAAATGATGTTCCCTGGCCCTGGATTTGATTGGATGTTCCGGGTATCAATTGTGCAAATTCCCCGCTAAAATTCACAGAAGATTCTTCTTTGGTTCTGATTAGGGGAATGGCATCAATAGCGTTTGTAATAGCCCTGGAATTTTTCCTGAAATTAACATCAAAACCATATTTGGTGTTCCTGGTAGGCTCGTCACCGATGCTGAACCTTGAAATACCACCAGGGCGCTCATTTAATCTTAATAATGTCGCGCCGAAATTTATATCATCACTCAGTTCATAATCCAATCGTAATCCGGTCAGCCATCTACTTCTGAAGTTAAAAAGGTCTGCTTTTTCATAGGATACCTGGATTTCTTTACCGGAGCTTAGCACGCCCTGGTTTAAGATGGTTACACGTCCAAGGTTATAATCAACCCTGAAATCTGTACCTTCGATCAAAGGTGTGTTACCAGCGGTTACCGTCACTGATCCTTCTGAAATATTAATGCCAGGAAGAACAATTTCACTGGAAGATCCGGCCTGGTACTCACCTTTAATAAAGAATTTATTCACATCACTTTGTTGTTCGGCTTCATTTCTGGTGGTTCTGTAGAGTGTATCAAATACAAATCTATTTATGGCATCCTGGTCAGGTTCTAGTTTTTCCCTTAGGGTTGATCCGAAAGGTTCTAATACAGGGAAAATTATATTACCATTTGCCGGCTGAATGGTAATCCCTTCAACATAGTCGAAGTTTCCATCCGGTTGTGGATCATTATTCTGATTGAGGTTATCCAATTCGAATAATTCCAGCAAGGGACGATCAATAACATCTGAGGGCCCTTCCTGTAGCGATGGGTTGTCTATACCAGTGAGGTCGTCCCTGTAAATAATACGAAGTTGGAATCCATCCTTTTCGACCTGATTGGCATTCAGATTGTAAATATTTTTCATCATGAGGTCCCAGGTGGGTAACTCAGTATCAATTCTGTTGGGCCTGAGCATTTTGAGAAAAAGCGGTTGGTTATCCTGAAGGCCTAAGGATTGCACATCCTCCGTTAATTCACCAACTTTGAATCGATTGCCATTGAAACTATACTCGTAAGCCACCGCTAACACTTCATCATTTTGCAATCTTCTTAATAAAGTAATATAGCCCAGTTCACGGTTTATGGTGTAATCCCTTTCTTCCAGTTTTCTTGCGGAGGTGATTTTCACATAATCCTGGGTTCTTTCAAACCCGAATTGATTTTCAAGGATATTATCTATCTGGTCAATATCTCGTATGCCTGCTGTGTTTCTTAGGTTTGAGTATAGTTCATTGGCATTATTGGAACTGGCTACTCCTGTTACAGGGATTACATTTGGATTATCTGGTCGAAGCAATACCCTGCTTTCACCCAAATCTGTAAAAGCAACAAAATTTCTAAGTGTTTGCGTGTCATTTATCCTGTTAAGCAAATAAACTTCAACCCTATTAATACTCACACCTGAGGAGATTTGTGGCAAATTGCTCAACCAATTCTCATAGTTGTCCCGAAAAAAATGACTTAGAAAAAAGTGCCTGTTTTCATCATAATTTGAGCCTCTTACTTCAAATTCACTTCCCTGGAATCCACTTTCAAGGTTGATCACCTCAGTTCGTCCCTGTTGTCTGGAGGCGATGGCAGAAACAAAAAGATCTCCAAATTGAAGCTGGGTTTTTACACCAAACAAACTCTGTCCACCATTAATCAGGCTATTACTAATCGGTAAGCTTACATTTCCTATTTCGATTTTTTTGATGATGTCCTCTTCATAACCGGTATACTCGACCCGCATATTGTTTTGGAAGTCGAATGTGTTATTGTTATCAAAATTCGCAGTGATGGCAAGTTTTTCTCCCACATTACCTACCACATTCATAGAGATTTGTTGATTGAAATCAAATCCTCCGTTGCGTTGTTGTCGGATGGGTATGGCCGGGTTATTTATTCTTTGCCATCTGCCACCAAAATCAAGGTTTATGAAACCATTGGGTTGAATATCAATGTAGCTACCCCCAAATACCCTGTCAAAAACAGGATTAAAATAAATTTTTGGGATTAAGCGTCTCCCGCTTACAGCACTTTCCCCATCCAGTGCTTCTGATCGGTTTTTCCATCCATCCTTGATGATCTTATCGCTTTGGAAGCGGTTAAATTCCTGGAAGGACATGGAAGATAATGGCCTGAATTCGGTATTTCCTATCTTTTCATATATGGTATAGTTTAAGCCTGTATCAATTTCAATTTCAAGGCTTGAAGGATCTTTTAAAAATAGTGGTGATCGTGTGGCTCTATTGGAAAAAGGGTCTCCAAACCGGAAAGAAGGACTGAATGTGGGTCTTGTGTTGGGTTCATATTTAGTGGTGTCTGAGGACTCCTCTTCTTCCTGGGAATAGGAAAGGTGTGTAGAGGTGAATAGACATAAGAGTATCAGCAGCGGTTGGCTAAAAAATTTCAAATATTGCAAATCAATATTGTTTTTAGGCTCCTTTAAGCACGATTTTGATTAACTGTTCCAGGGTAATGTTTCCATCACTATTTTTCAGGGCAATTCTAATTTTTTTATCGGCTTCAGATTTATTTATTCCTAAGGTTACCAATGCGGATAACGCTTCATTTCTTAGGGTATTGTCAAGGGATGGGAAACTGTCTAAAGATTTATTTAATAAATCCTGCTTTTTCATTTTATCCTTTAATTCAAGAATAATTCTATTTGCAGTTTTAGCACCGATACCCTTCACTGATTGGATTGTTTTTACCTCCTCATTTACTATAGCATATTGCAGTTCATCTGCCGATAATGACGATAAAATCATTAGGGCAGTGCCCGGGCCTACCCCTGAGATGCCTATCAGTTCTAAAAACCGGGTTCGTTCTTCCGGGTCGTGGAATCCAAAAAGGGTGTGCGCATCTTCTTTGACGTGCAGGTGTGTAAATAACTTGCAATCGATTTTCTCTTTGATTGCAGAGTAGGTGTTTAAGCTTATTTTTATCGTATATCCAATCCCATTCACATCAACAACCACAAATGTAGGATCGATGGTGTCAATCTTACCTTTAACGTAACCAATCATTATGCATTATTCAGTTCGTGTTGTTGGGCATCTACTACGGCTATTGCCACCATATCAAAAATCTCACGGACTGAACTTCCAAACTGTAAAACATGTACAGATTTTTTCATTCCCATGAGAATTGGTCCAATAGCTTCAGAACCACCCAACTCCATTACTAATTTGTATCCAATATTTCCGGCTGCAAGATTAGGAAAAATTAATGTATTAGGAGTCTTTCCATTCAAATCACTGAAAGGATAATTTTCAGATAATAATTCTCTGTTTAAGGCAACATTTGCCTGTATGTCACCATCAATGATCAGGTCAGGCCATTTCAATTTTGCCTTTTTCACGGCCTGTGATACTTTTTGGGGTGTTTCACCTTTTGCTGAACCAAAATTTGAATAAGAGAGCATAGCAATATGAGGTTCTGCATCAAAATATTTAACGGTTCTGGCGGTTAACCCTATGATATCAATGAGTTCATCTACTGTGGGATCGATGTTGACCGTTGTGTCGGAAAAAAAGTACGTGCCTTTTTTTGTGTTGATAATATACATACCTGCAACCCGTTCAATGTCCCCTTTTATGCCAATAATTTCCAGGGCAGGAAGTATGGTCTTAGGATATTCACTTGATCTACCGGATATTAAGGCGTCGGCTTCATCACATTCCACCATCATAGCACCGAAATAATTCCTGTCGACCATTGTATTGAGGGCAGAGCTAAGTGTAACACCTTTTCTTTGTCTTATATCAAAATATTTTTTGGCATAGTCTCTTACTTTTTCTTTTTCGATAAGTGGGTTAATGATATGGCAGTTACCGAGCTCAAGCTCACACTCCTCGATAATTTCGTTGATCCGTGACCTGCTTCCCAGCAAGATGGGTTCGGCAATTCCTTCATCGACAACCAGCTGGGCTGCTTTTAAGACGTTTAGATCATCGGCTTCCGCAAAAACAACCCTTTTCGGTTTTTTTCTGGCCCTTGTTACGATCCGGGATAATAAACTTTGGTCAATTCCAACACGCTTTTTTAGTTCCAGCTCATATTCATCCCAATCATCAATATGTTTTTGGGCCACATTAGAATCCATGGCAGCCTTGGCAACGGCGGGGGAGATGGTGGTTATCAATCTGGGGTCTAACGGTTTGGGAATTAAGTAATTTTTGCCATATTTCATGCTTCTTGATCCATAAGCTTTCAAGACAATTTCCGGAACAGGTTCCCGGGCTAATTTAGCTAACGCATGGACAGCTGCCAGTTTCATCTCTTCATTGATTGACTTTGCCCGCACATCGAGGGAGCCTCTGAAGATATAAGGGAATCCCAGCACGTTGTTGACTTGATTCGGGTGATCAGAGCGACCGGTGGCCATAATAATGTCTTCTCTCGTTTCTATCGCCAAATTATAATCAACTTCAGGGTCGGGGTTGGCCAGTGCAAATACGATTGGGTCCCTGGCCATTTTTTTTAAGTCTTCTGCATCCAGGATATTGCCTTTTGATAGACCGAGAAACATATCTGCCCCTTCCATGGCATCATTTAGACTATCCACATCTCTATCTGTTGCATATATAGATTTAAGCTCATCCAGGTTTTTTCTATTCTTTTTTATCACTCCTTTGCTATCAAGCATAATGATATTTTCCTTTTGAGCACCCATTGAGACGTAGAGATCTGTACAGGCCATAGCTGCTGCTCCTGCTCCACTTACCACAATTTTTATTTCTTCTAATTTTTTCCCATTAATGTCCAAAGCATTTAGCAAAGCAGCACTGGAAATAATAGCTGTTCCATGTTGGTCATCGTGCATTACAGGAATATCCATTTCATCCCTTAACGCACGCTCTATTAAAAAGCTTTCAGGTGCTTTTATGTCTTCCAGGTTGATCCCGCCAAACGTTGGCTCAAGCGATTTCAAAATTTTTATGAATTCATGCGGGTCGTTTTCAGCTATTTCGATATCAAATACATCAATTCCGGCGAATTTTTTAAATAATACACCTTTACCTTCCATGACCGGTTTTGCGGCCTCCGGCCCAATATTCCCCAGACCCAGTACTGCGGTGCCATTGGAAACAACACCTACCAAATTACCTTTTGCAGTATATTTATATACATCACTTGTATTTTTAGCGATTTCTTTACAGGGTTCAGCCACTCCCGGTGAGTAGGCAAGCGCCAGATCATGTTGGTTAGAAAGTGGTTTGGAGGGAATGACTTCAATTTTCCCACTGGGGCTGGATTCGTGATACGCAAGCGCTTCACTTTTTCTGATTTTAGGTTCCATTAAGTTATAAAAATGAGATTATTTACGATTCTTCTTCAGTTATCACGGTGGAGGTCCAGAGTATGGCTTCTATCTCTCTCATAAAGTTTCGTTTAGTCGTACCTGCTGCATATACATATCCTTCAATGTAGTATAATCTATTGGTATTTTCATCAACAAACGTATAAGATAAAAATGGGCCACCGGCGGTTGCATCACTAACTTTCCACAGCCCTCGACATTCTTTGGCATATATATCATTGAAATTAACTTCTTTTATTTGTAAAGGGTATTCATCCTGGATAGTGATGTATAAATCAAGTTTTTCACTGTCACGGAGGTAACTGCTGGTGATTTTCTCTCTGAAGTTTTTTATGTCCTGAAATGGTTCTAATGAAGAAAAAGGCTGATGGTATATAAATATATTTTTTTCAATTGCAGCATCTTTTACTCTTACCCAAGCAAAGTTTTTGAGATTTTTAGCCAACATAAACCCAAAGGGAATTTTGATTTCAATACCATGCTTGTCAGCGATAACTTGTTCAATATCTTTTTCTGAGTTCTTGAAAATTTTATTATTTATTCTCTTTTTTTCTATTTGTTCAAAGTAGTTCCTTAAGCCTTCTCTATTAGCGGCGATCTTTCGTATCAGTGTCTTTTGATTTTTAGCAAATAAGTGAAGAATTCTTTGATCTCTCGCAAACTCATCTTTCTTGGTAAACATAAAATACGAGCTGTCATTTTTTATTTTTTCTACAGATTCTGGGGTGAAGTTGGACTGTAAAACCCGGCTAGCCCGGTTTTTTTTATCAAATGTGGTTACGAATATCATGTTTTTAGCGCTTTTCAGCACACTGTTTAACCTTAGCGGATTGACATAATTCACATTAAAATAAGGCTCTTCCTGTGGTAATCCTGGATACGGCTTTCTGAAAGTCCGTATAAGCTCATCTCCAAGCTCACCTTGCCAGGAGGCCGAGTCCATGACTAATATAATTTCTCCAATATCTCCTCTGGCCGGTTGCATGAGGCTCTTGTCATTATCTTTTAGCTTTAATGAGCAGGAAGCAATGAAAAATATAAAAATTAAGCGCAGGATGGATGTGATCTTCAAAACGGTAAAAGATTATTTAACTCTAAAATTAATCAAAAATCTAAAAGCCTATTTGCTGAGTAGTAACTTCTGACCTGGTTTAATTTTATTAGACTTCAAATTATTCAGGGTTTTTAATTCTTCAGGACTCAAGGTTGAATATTTTCTGGAGATATCCCATAGTGTGTCACCATATTTCACCTCATAAGATTTAGAGCCGGATGCATGGGCTAGTGCATTGCCGGAAAGTTTTCCCGATGTTGATTGATATAATTTTTTCGTTTTAGCACTGTATTGCGGTAATACCCAGACGTCAAGGTATTGTCCTACACGGATCAAATTACTTCTTAGGTTATTCCAGCTTTTAAGGTCAGATATCCTCACATGGTAGTTTCTAGCGATTCTTCCAAGGAAATCACCGCTTCTCACTTTGTATTTTATTTTAGTTCTTCCATAGGTACTTCCCGGCATATTTCTGGCAAGGTACTCCAACGTTTTTTTACCAACTTTTGAAGCGGAATCATAAAGTAACTTTCTGTTAGAAACTATGTAATCTTTTTTATCTGCCGGGATAATTAACGAATAATCAATGATTTCATCAGGTAGTGCTCCTCTTTTTATCTCAGGATTTAATTTTAGTATATCCTCTTCGCAGATATTTATTTGGTTGGTAAATGTTTCCAGATGAAAATAGTTTTTGATATTTATGGTGTCGGTATCCATCATAAATTCTTCATCCACTCCATAAAAATTGTGATAGTCAGCATAGTTTAGCACATAAATCATTGCTACAAATTGAGGCACATAAGATCTTGTTTCGCGGGGTAGGTACCAGTATATCTCCCAGAAACTTTTCTTATATCCTGATCTTCTAATTGCCCTTCTAACTTTCCCGGGCCCGGAGTTGTAAGCCGCTAAGGCAAGCTCCCAGTCACCAAATGATCGGTATAATGATTTTAAGTATTTGCAAGCTGCTTCTGTAGATTTATAAGGGTCCATTCTTTCGTCGATGTACCAATCTTTATCTAGTCCATATAACCTTCCGGTAGAGGGTATGAATTGCCATAGCCCTGCTGCACTTGCCCATGAAATTGCGTTAGGATTGAGACCGGATTCAATAATCGATAGATATTTAAGTTCATCGGGCAGGTCGTATTTTTTTAATATTTCCTCAAAAATTGGGAAGTAATAACTCTTTCTTTTGAGAATTCCCCTGGTATAAGCTCTATTACGAATAACAAAATAGTCTATAAAGCTTCTTACCCGATCGTTAAAATTAAGCGGGATGGTAGTTGATAAACAACTCATCCTATCCTCGATCTCTTCATAGTGGGTTTCAGGAATGAATTCATTATAATATTTTAAGGAGTCTTCTTTGCTTTTAAATTCCTGAGCAGATAATGTAATTATTGATAAAATGAATGTAATGCTTAACAGAAATCTCATTTTAAGCTGTCTTTAAACAATATTCTTTTGAAAAAGCAAGCAAGTCATCTTCTTTGAAATAATCTCCCATAATTTGTAATCCAATGGGCAGGCCATTTTTGTCTTCACCGTTTGGTACAGAGATTGCTGGAATACCTGAAACTGAGGCTTGCACAGTAAACAGGTCTGCAAGATACATCTCAAGGTGATTATCCATTAGAGCACCAATTTCAAAAGGTGGTGTAGGTGTGGTTGGGCAAATTATAAAATCATAATTTCTTAAAAATTCCTGTGTTTTTTCTTTTATCATGCGCCTAACTTTCTGGGCTTTGGTATAAAAAGCATCATGATACCTTGCGCTCAGTACAAATGTGCCAAGCATAATCCTCCTTTTAACTTCTTCACCAAACCCTTCTGAGCGTGTAAGCTTATACATTTGCTCCATATTTTTGGCATTATCCGATCGATAGCCGTATTTCACTCCATCATATCTGGATAAATTAGATGAGGCTTCAGCTGTGGTTAAGATGTAGTAAGTGGGTAAAATATAATCTAAAAGCGGGAAATCTACTCCCTCTACCTCATGACCCATCGATTTAATGCTTTCTATCGCTCTGATGGTTGCATTTTTAATTTCTTCATTGAGTCCATCACTGTTCAGCGTATCTTTGAGGTATGCCACCCGGGCTTTTCTCCCAAAATCCTTTCTTTTAGAATAATTGGGTACCGCAACAGTAGCGGAAGTACTATCAAATTTATCGTGACCAGCGCAGATTTCCAGTACCAGCGCGGCATCTTCAACTGTGTTGCTTAAAATACCAATTGTATCAAATGAACTGGCATAGGCAGCTAATCCGAATCTAGATATTCGGGAGTATGTGGGCTTAAGGCCTACAATGCCACAGAAAGAAGCTGGTTGTCTTACAGAACCACCGGTATCAGTGCCCAGGGATACCAAACACATATCTGCCTGAACCGAAACCGCCGAACCTCCGGAGGAACCACCCGGGACAAGGTTTTCACCAAACGCATTTCTAACAGGTCCGAAGGCTGAATTTTCATTTGAGGAGCCCATAGCAAATTCATCGCAGTTCTGATGTCCAATTATAATGGCATCTTCATCTAACAATTGCTGAATTGCTGTTGCCGTAAATTGAGACTTGAAGCCGTCCAGAATTTTACTGGAGGCTTGCAGACGATGATCTTTATAGGCCAAGACATCCTTTATTCCTATGACCATACCTGCCAGACGACCCTGAGTTCCCTCCCTGAGTTTTTTATCTATCTCCTGAGCTCGTGAAATTGCCTCCCCGTCGTAAACTTCCAGGAAGACATTGAGGTCTTTCTTGTTATGAATGTTGGATAAATAATATTCAACTACCTCCTGACAGGTTACCACTCCATTCTCAAGGTCACTCTTTAATTGAGAATAAGAAAAGTATTTATTCAATTCTTGCTGGTATTATCTCCTTTTACACTACTGCTGGTATCTTCTATTTCGTTTTTAATATCCTTAGTAGCGTCTTTAAATTCTCTGATACCTTTACCTAAACCTCGAGCGATTTCAGGTATTTTTTTGGCTCCGAAGAAGATCACTACGAATAAAACAATGATGATCCATTCCCATCCACCAGGTATTCCAAAAGCTAACAATGCCTTCATATTATTAAAGTTTTAATTTCAAAAGTATTAATTATTAATGATTTTATCGTTCATATACACTTAAAGTTACGTAATGAATCCATCAACGGCTAGCTAACCAGTTCTCTGGATTTAACTTTTTATTCTTTTCCCATACCTCAAAATGAACTTCAGATTTACCCTTACTATCAGTAAATACTTCACCAATAATATCGTTCTCTTTAATAACTTGTCCTTTTTTGACATTCACTTTTCTCAACTTAGCATACAAGGTATAATAATTGCCGTGTTTTACAATTACAACATTATTCATGCCCGGAACGAACGCTATGGTGGCAATGGTACCATTGAAAACTGCTTTTACCAATTCATTTCTGTTGGTTTGTATGTCTATGCCCGGATTGTCAATAACAATTCTCTTCATGACCGGGTGAGGTTGCCTGCCAAAAGGAGATGAAATAAAACCAGAGCCAACAGGCCATTTTAATGCTGACTTTTTTTGTTTAAAAGAAGAATTGAGGTTAGCCATGTTGGCAGTGTTGCTATTATCATCAACGATGGATTCAGCCTCTAATATTTCAGCTATCAGTCTGTCCAGCTTATCGATGGACTGCTTTCTGGCCTGCACTTCTTTTTTAAGTTCACTCTCTTTACTTGAGAGTTCAGCAATTAATTTACTTTGATTTTTTTTAAGTTTAATAAGCTTCCTTTGTTCTACGATTTGCTCATCCAATAAGGCAGATTGTTCCTTTCGCTTATTGCTCACCGTTGTTCGTTGAATATTCAGTTCGTCCCTAACTTTTTCAATTTGATCTACCTGTACTTTTCTGGCTTTGGTGTATTGCTCCAGGTATTTTAATCTCATGAGGAGTTGGTTAAAAGAGGAAGCTGAAAATAAAAAAGTGAGTCGATTAAAACCACTTTGGGACTTGTAAGCTGCATAGATCATGTCTGCATATTCATCTTTTAATTGCACAAGGTCTCTTTCTAAAGCACGTACAACAATAGAGAGGTCACTTATTTCTTCATCGAGGAATTTGATTTCTTTGGAGAAAGACTCAATGAGTTGAGTTCGGGATTTAATTTGCTGGTTTAATGCAGTTAGCTCACCGATGGTAGCCTTTTTTTCAGATCGTGTTTCTGCCAGGATTTTTTCCGCTTCCCTGATCTTACGAAGGTTTATCTGTTTTTCTCGCTCTAATGCATCTCTTGAATGTTGCCCATAAAGACAATCATTAAATATGAAAATTACTGATAGTGTTAAAACCAGCCACTTAGATTTTCTCATATTTGTCAGGTACCTTAAAAGGAAAGTTTAATTCTTTATCTGATATCTCAGCTTTGTTATGCTTAAGATCTAACGTGGTGGTGTTATTTCCAGATTCTTTGTTATAAGACAAAATTAAGAAATATTCCATTGGAAAAATATCTTTTTCCAAAATTTCAAAATTGTTGTAATCGATATTTAATGAGTTTTTCTTTTGTAGATCGTCTATTACCAGTTTGAAGAGTTTGTTATAATTGTTGTTGATGAAATTTTCGATCTTTAATGGTCCAATTTCTTTTGTAATCCTGGTGTATTCTTTTTCAGCTTCTATATTATCAGATTTCTTCAGATCAAATGGAGGATTCCCAACGAGCAAGGATTCGATCATTGAGTACGTAAAATTAAAACCGTAATGATCACTTAGTTGGTTCAGGCTCCAACAGACATACTTTTTGTTTAACCGATCTATAATTTTAATACTATCATTGGTAATATTTATCCTTGCAGCTTCAATTCCTAACGTTGCACTGATTGAGGCCCATATTACGCTGTCTTTTTTTATCCTCAGATTGACCTTAGCTTTTAAGTCTTTGTTATTATTGACGAATTTTATTTTAGCTTTTGATTTAAAATACTGAAAATTGATCTTGTCAACAGCAATGAGTCTATCGTCTTTGGAAGGGACGAATATATTTTTACTACAGGAGCTAAAAAGAACCAAGGATATAATAACGCTTAAAGCATAGCGCTTATTCATAGAGCTTTTTATCAGCAATTTTCTTAAGAATTAAATCTGATGAGTCTTGATGTTCACTGGCTTTTTTCCATATTTCAATTGCTTCATCAATATTCCCTAGTTGATATAAAATGTCGCCGTAATGTTCAAGTATAGTGCCATCCTCCGGCCCTATCTCAATGGCTTTTTCGAGATATGATTTGGCTTTTTCATACTCTTCCAGCATATAAAGTACCCAACCATGGGTATCAAGGTAAGTATAGTTATCTGGAAAATTTTCGACCAATTTCGAAGACATCTCGAGAGCAAGTTCCAATTTTTCTCCTCTCAATGAGAGAAAATAGCTGTAGTTGTTCAACACGTGATCATTATCAGGATTTTCTTTTAGGGCTTTTTCATAGGCTTCGTCGGAATTTTTGTGATCCTCTATTCCGTTATATGCATCACCCAACAAACCCAGAAAAGAGCTTTTGAGCTTTGGATTATTGACCACTAAATTTTTTCCCTGCTCCAAGCTTCTTATTGCTTTTTTATATTCCTTTAATGAATAGTATGATGCCCCCCCTAAATAATATAATTCAGCCTGGTTAGGGAAGTATTCAAGCGCTGATTCAACATGATTAGCCGTCAGATCATATTTTTTCCTTTCAAATTCAAGATTTATAACATTTCTCCAAATTGAGTAATTTGATTTATCCAATTCCAGTGCTTTTAAGTATGAATCGGAGGCTGCCTTTTTATTTCCAAGCGTAAAATACATGTCGCCGCTCATGGCATGTGCCTCAAATGACCCGGGATGGGCATCGATGAGTTTTTCAGACAGAACGATAGTGAATGAATCCAGTTCAGGGTTTGGTAATTGGGACATATATCCCGAAAGCATTTGAATTTTGGCCGATAGATTGTACTCACGATCTGAAAAAGCATCATTCAGCAGTGGTATCGCTTTCTTATAATTATTTTGTTTTCTGTAGACCTCTGATAACAAGACTTTAGCGCTGGGATTGTTATGTTCAGTGATCAATGCTTTTAACACTTGTTTTGCCTCTTCATATAAATCATTTACAATCATCATTTCGGCTAAGGCAATCACATATTCTTGCTTATCCGGATAACTGTTAATTAATTTCCGGCCTTCTGCCAATGCCTGGTCAAGGTCATTTTCTTCCAGGTAAATTTTTTGTTTTTGACTAATAATATCTTCGTTTATCCCAAAATGCTCTTCTGCCCGGTTATAAGTTTCTAATGCCTTTTTGTTCTTATCCATATACATATAAATGGCGGCAAGCTCAAATAAATATTCTTTGGCAGAATGGATTTTTTTGATCAGTGCTTCATAGGTTTCAGCAGCTGCCTCAAAATTAGAATTAGAAGTATGTATTTGCGCTAAGAGGAGGTAATAGTACTTATTTTCAGGTTGTAGTTCTTTCGCCTTGCTGGCATAAGCCTCAGCTTTTTGCGAATCACCATTTAAAGATAAAACCTCAGCCAGTTTAAAATTTATTGCAGCATTCTCTGGGTCCAACGCTAAGGCTTTTAAAAAAAACTCATATGCTTTTGCGTAGTCTTCAAGAATAAAATACTTTTCTCCTTCTATGAAATAATGGTCTAACTTGAATTTTTGATCCTCTTTTTCGAGTATGTCTTCCATTTTCTTTCCCGATTCGTTGTCATTTTGACATAAAACCACTCCCGAGACACAAAATACAATGAGAAAGGAACAAGCAAAGACCAGGTTTTTATTCATGTGATATTATTTTATCCCTTCACGTTTACGTAGTCACCAATGCTGACATCTTGCGGAATATTCGAATATTCTACGAAATTACCAACCATTGAGTTAGACAGATAAACACCATTTAAATTGGTGTTGTTTTGAATAAGTGACCGGTCAATTCTGCAGTTTTCAACTGTGGTATTATCCCCGACGGATGTATATGGTCCTATAATACTATTTACAATTTTAGCACCTTTGCCCAGGTAAGTCGGTTGGATAATTATACTATCAACAACCTCCACTTCGGGTGAGGTGAGTTTATCCTCGCTCAAATAAGTCAGGTAGATACTATTTGTTTTTACTATCACATTTTTATTGCCACAATCGTGCCATGCTTCAACTTTACCTGTTGTGAATTTGGTGTCCTTCTCTTTTAGCCGCTCAAGGGCATCTGTGAGTTGGTATTCTCCTTTTTTTAGGATTTTATTTTTAATTAACCAATCAATCTCTTGCGCGAGCTTCTCACCCTGCTTAAAATAATAAATACCGATGATAGCCAAATCAGAAATATAATCTTTAGGTTTTTCAACAAAATCGGTGATAGTACCTTCATCATTTACTTTAACAACGCCATAAGCATTTGGATCATCCACAGCTTTTACCCAAATAATTCCATCACTCTCAGTGTTTAAGGTGAAATTTGCTTTGAATAATGTATCAGCAAAGGCAATCAGCGTTTTCCCCTGCATTAATTCCTTAGCACAGAATACAGCATGAGCTGTGCCAAGTGCTTCTTTTTGATTATAAATCACGCCTTCAGCACCTACACTTTTTGCAATGGATAGTAAGGCGGCTTTAATCCATTCATCAAAATCTCCAATAACAAATCCAATTTTTTTAATGGGTTCCGGACAAACTTTAGCAATGTCCTGAACCAAGCGCTCAACAACTGGCTTGCCGGCAATTGGGATCAATGGCTTTGGTACGGTGAGGGTATGAGGTCTTAACCTTTTACCCTTTCCAGCCATTGGTATAATCAAATTCATGTGTTTAAGTAATTTTTAATGGTATTGAACCTGGTAATCTGTTTATACTCCATCATCAATATCAGTCCTATAAAAAAAAGTACTGCAAGATTACGAATAAGTAATTTAATAAGGCCATAGGATTCTATAGAAATTGCGGCTAAGTATAAAACGATGGAAAGTGTTATGATCAGTAAACCCTTCCAGACCTTGTAAGGAATTGGTAGGTGTTTTCGTCCAATGGAATAGTTAATCATGCTCATTATAAAATACACCATAAACGGTACGAGTGCACTCCCAAAATATCCAAACCTTGGGATAAGCATGATATTTAATATAAGCGTGAGTAATGCGCCAAAGGTAGCAATATAAGCACCATATTCCGTTTTATCTTTAAGTTTATACCAAACCGACAAGTTATAGTAGATCCCTAAAAATAAACTACCTATTAGCAAATACGGAACAATATCCAAACCTTCCAAATAAAGTGGGTTTCTCAGGAAGATAGGAGCGATCCAGTAAAGATTTACACTTACGCCTAGAAATAATAGTGAACCAAAAATTATAAACCAATGCATTACCATGCTGAATAATTCAGGGGATTTTTGGTCTTTTGCGTTTGAGAAAAAAAATGGCTCCGCAGCATATCTGAATGCCTGTACACCAAGATTCATGAGCACTGAAAGTTTATAACATGCTCCAAAAATTCCCAACGCTGCTTGATTTGAGATATCACTGTAGAAACCTTTCGGGAGCAAATATTTTAACAGAGCCCTGGAAAGCATCTCATTAGTTACGCCCGCCAGACCTGTTAACAATAACGGCAAACCATAAATAAGCATAGGCCTTAAACGATTAAAGGATAATCTAAATTTAAAAGTGCTCAAAGGATATCTCAATAAAATAAAGTATAATGCATTGGCTATCAGATTAGATATAAAAACATATTGAACTTTATTTTCATCATCGATAATGCTTTTATCCCACAGGGGTAACAAAACCAAAAAAAATATATTAAAGAAAATATTCGTGAAAATATTGATGACCTTAGCTTTTGCAAAGTTCAGGGACTTGCCTTCCAGTCGGAGACGGGCAAAGGGAATTGCCATGATTGCATCTATAGCAAGGATAACAGCTACATACTTAACTATCGAGGATTGATCCTTATAATTAAGCGCTTCACTAATGCTATCACTGAATAAAAAAATACAACTGGTAAAGACGATTGAGGTAGTAAGTATTGAACTCAGCGCAAGGTTAAAATATTGGTTACCATTATGCCCTGCTGAAGTGGAGTAACGGAAATAAGCAATCTCTAAACCATAGAGGTAAATAACATTTAAAAATGCCATGAAAGCATACAACTCAGTGACTATCCCATATGCTGAAGGCAGGAAGACTGATGTGTATAAAGGGACTAAAAAATAATTAAGCGTTCTGCCAACTATGCTGCTCAGCCCGTAAAGGGCAGTATCGCCAGCTAATTTTTGAAGCCGGCCCATGCTACATTTTGATTATGAACCCTGAAAGTTTGGTTTCCTTTTATCAATAAATGCTGAAGTTCCTTCTTTAAAATCTTCTGATCCGCAACAGCGGGCAAAAGAATTAGCTTCTGTTTGATATCCATTTTCTGTGGGATTATAAAAGGCATTAACACAATCAACCACCATTGCGATTGCCAGGGGTGCCTTACCAATTATTTTATGCAGATATTCCTCACACTTTTTAAAAAGTTCTTCGTGGCTTTCTACCATATCATTGATCAGGCCATATTTGAGCGCATCCACACCGGACACCATCTCAGCAGTCATCATCCATTCTATAGCTTTACCTCTTCCTACCAGTTGGGTGAGCCTTTGAGTACCTCCATACCCCGGTATAATTCCTAAATTGACTTCCGGTTGCGAAAATTTCGCAGATTTTACAGCAACCCTGAGGTGACAAGCCATAGCAAGCTCACAACCACCACCTAATGCATAACCATTAACTGCAGCTATTACCGGAACATGGCAATTTTCAATAAGCTCAAAGACTTCCTGACCTTGTTCGGAAAATTTCCGCCCATTCATTTCATTAAGCTTTGAAAACTCAGTAATGTCTGCCCCCGCAACAAAAGCTTTCTGACCGGATCCAGTGATGATAACGCCTTTTATGTCCGAATCATCATAAATAGTCTGGAAACTGGTCTTTAATTCTTCCAGGGTTTCTGAGTTTAAGGCATTTAATTTCTCTTCACGATCTATAGTGAGGGTCAAAATTGAATTTTCGAAAGAAAATTTTATATTTTTTAGGTCTTTCATCAATTCGGTTCTTCAAACACGAAGTAGCCTCTTTAAATTTACAATGTCAAATATATGAAACCATATTATTTTTAATGATTTCCTCTGTCATTTTGCTTAAACTGAAGCAATGATTCCAACGCCAATCTTTACGGGCAATGCTATCATCTATTGAATCAGGCCAACTATCAGCAATGCTTTGTCTGTAATCAGGTGAATATTTTACTTTAAATGCTGGTTCAAATTTCAACAACTCCATGTACAAATCTTCAGGAGTGAAGCTCATCGCTGATAGATTATAACTTGACCGTACAGAAAGTTTACTTTTCTCTGTTTCCATAAGTTCCATCGTTCCCCTGATAGCATCGTCAATATACATCATGGGCAGTTCGGTATTTTTCTTTAAGTAACATTCGTAATCATGAGGAATACTTTTCAATGCGTTGAACATATCCATTACATAGTCAGTGGTACCACCTCCAGGTTTCACTTTATAGCTTATTAATCCGGGATATCTGATGCTTCGTACATCAAGGCCATATTTCAAATGGTAATATTCGCACCATCTTTCACCGGTTAATTTACTTATTCCATAAACGGTGGCTGGTTCCATTATGGTTTTCTGAGGTGTTTGGTTTTTGGGTGTTGAATTTCCAAAAATGGCTATAGAGCTGGGCCAGAATACTTTATTGATCTGATTCTTTCTGCTATTCTCCAAAATATTTAATAAACCTTGCACATTTATATTCCAGGTTGTGAGTGGAGCGCGTTCTCCAGTTGCGGAAAGAATGGCTGCCAAATGGTATATTTCAGTTATTTTTTCTTTCAGAATGATTTCACTAATTGCTTTTTGATCCAAAACATTCAATTGTTTGAATGGCCCATTGGAAAGGATGTCCCTAACCGGATTTATATCGCTTGCGATCACTGAATTTTCGCTATAAATTTCTCGGAGCGCTAATGTTATTTCAGATCCTAATTGTCCGTTGGCACCAGTAACTAATACTTTTGTCATTTAGAGGTTTGATTTGTTGTTAATACAAAGATAACAATACCCTGATCCGCCTGAAAAGTTTCGCAAAGCAAGTATTCTAAATTTATCTTTGCCTCCATGACTTTTGAAGCTTATCTTGAGAATAAAAAAATTGACCCGGCTAAATTTAAAAAGGGTGAAATAGATCGATATGATGCATTTAAAATGCAATTTGATCAAATGCACCCTAAGAGCTTTACCGCTCAAAAATTATATTTAATCAATGGGCTTAGGAGACGGTACCCTTTGCATGAAAGTAATCCCAATAAAAATATTTTGAATAAGTCTGTAACTAAACCCAAAATTCCAATAAAAAGAAAATAATATGTATAGTCAGTTTAAAGAGCGAATAAGCAATCATATCCAGGAAATAAAAAATGAAGGGCTATATAAGGAGGAAAGGATCATCACAAGTCCCCAAAGTGCCGAGATACAATTAAAAGATGGTCGTGAGGTTTTAAACTTTTGTGCTAATAACTACCTGGGGTTGTCATCACATCCAAACGTTATTAATGCTGCTAAAAATGCGATAGCTACTCACGGTTATGGGTTGTCTTCAGTACGCTTTATTTGTGGAACACAGGATATCCATAAAGAATTGGAACAAAAGATTTCTAATTTTTTAGGCCTTGAGGATACCATCCTTTATGCTGCTGCCTTTGATGCGAACGGCGGTTTATTCGAACCATTATTTGGTCCTGAGGATGCCATAATCTCTGATGAATTAAATCATGCATCGATCATTGATGGTGTACGATTATGTAAGGCAAAGCGGTTAAGGTTCAGGCATAATGACATGGAAGACCTGGAAGAAAAGCTGAAAGGTGCTTCCACCTGCAATCAAAAAATAGTAGTAACCGATGGTGTTTTCTCAATGGATGGGACCATAGCCCAACTAGACAAAATCTGCGACCTGGCAGAAAAATATCAGGCATTGGTGATGTCTGATGAATGCCATGCTACTGGCTTTATGGGCACAAAAGGTAGGGGTGTACATGAATACCGAGGCGTTTTTGATAGGGTTGATATCATCACAGGTACATTGGGGAAGGCACTTGGTGGAGCTTCTGGTGGGTTTACCAGTGCACCAAAAGAAATAATCGACATGTTGAGACAAAAATCAAGGCCTTATCTTTTCTCTAATACATTAGCGCCTTCTATTGCCGGCGCTTCTATTGAAGTCATTGATCTATTGTCCCAGTCAACTAAATTGAGGGACAAACTGGAGTGGAATACAAAATACTTCAGGGAGAAAATGTCAGTCTTAGGCTTTGATGTCAAGCCTGGTGAACATCCAATTGTCCCGGTTATGCTTTATGATGCCAGGTTGTCACAGGATTTTGCCTCGGAGCTATTGGAAAAGGGTATTTATGTAATTGGTTTTTATTATCCAGTGGTTCCGAAAGGCCAGGCTAGAATAAGGGTTCAATTATCGGCAGTGCATAATAAAGAACATCTGGATAAGGCCATTAACGCATTTGAAGAGATTGGTAAAAGCTTACAAGTGATATAAATAGTTAAGCAGTGGCAGTTGGCGCTTTCTCCGCAGATTTCTTTTTAGCCTCATCTAAAATTTTTTTAACGCCGTCGTCGGATTTGGGTTTATCATTTTTGGACTTGGTATCTTTTTCCTTTAAGTACTCGTTGATCATTTTCCTCACTTCTTTGATTGACAGGTTTTTGTGGATATTACCATTCCTAACGACTGATATCTGACCGGTTTCTTCAGAAACAACAAGCATTAGTGTATCTGTAGCTTCTGACATTCCCACGGCTGCTCTGTGTCTAAGTCCTAAGCTTGCAGGCAGATCATCCCGGTCAGTGACAGGCAGTATACACCTTGCAGCTACTATTCTTCCCTGGTATAAAATTGCAGCGCCATCATGTAAGGGACTGTATTTATTGAAAATAGCCTGGATAAGTCGCTTCGAGATTAAAGCATCCAGACGATCTCCCGATTCTGCATAAAATTTTAATTCTGAATTCCTGGAAAAAACAATTAAAGCACCGGTATTGCTGCCGCCAAATACTTTAACTGCTTCCAGCACACCTGTAACGTTTAACTTTTTAGTTGAATCTGAATTCCAAAGAGATTTTATACCTTTTATAAGATTACCTTCCTCGAATATGGTTGTTTTACCTAGCAGGAGCAAGAATTTTCTGATCTCCTGTTGAAATAGAATAATCACAGCCAGCACCCCTAATCCCATAAACTGCCCAAGGATGCTGGTTAATAATTCCATTTCAGCAGCCTTAACAACCAAATAAGACAGGTATAATGAAAGAAATCCCAGGAAAACCTTGATGGCCATACTACCACGCATCAACTTGTATACCTGGTATATGAATATACTGACCAAAAGTATATCAGCTATATCAACCCATTTGATGTCAAGGAAACCTATGTTAAAAAGTAATATCAATCTTTCAAGCAGTTAGTTAAGTTAATAATCTGTACAGCTTCTTTTACATCGTGAACCCTCAATATATCTGCCTGCTTTAAAATAGCGATTGTATTTAATGATACCGTACCAAATAAACTATTCTCTGCCTCTATTTTTAAAGTCTTATAAATCATGGACTTACGAGACAATCCAACCAAAACAGGGGTGTCCAGAAACGATAACATCTCCAAGTTATTCAATAATTGGAAATTGTCAGCAATTGATTTGGCAAATCCAAATCCTGGATCAATGATAATGTCTTTCACACCATCTGCTTTTAATTGATCTATTTTGTATTTGAAATAGACAAATAATTCTTTTAACAAATCATCATACTGCGCCAGTGACTTCATATTTTGAGGCTTTCCTTTCATATGCATTAGAATGTAAGGAACTTTAATTTTACTTATGAATTCAAACATCCCATCATCCAAATCTCCGCCGGAGATATCATTTACAATATCTGCTCCTAGTGATAAGGCAACTTTTGCCACCGGAACCCTAAAAGTATCAATAGAAATTATTGCTTGAGGAAACTTATTTTTTATTAATTCAATAGGCTTTATTCTTTCGACCTCTTCCTCAATGGGTACATCGTCGGCACCCGGCCTGGAAGAGTAACCACCAACATCTAAAATATCAGCACCATCCTCAAGCATCTTTTCGGCAGTTGACAGTATCTCTTTTTCCGTAACCAACCGGCTCTTTGAGTAAAAGGAATCTGGCGTTAGGTTTATAACCCCCATAACTTTAGGCGTTTGAAATGAGATCAATCCTCCTTTTATGCTGATAGTTTTTTTCTTAATAAAATCCAAGGCTTATAAAATCTAACTTATTTTTGGCCAAAACTAATAGCCTTGAATAAAGATACGCTTATTGCTTACAAAGAGATTATCGAAAAGTGTAAGGGGATTTTTAAAAAAAAGACCAGTGACTATGGAACGGCATGGAGAATTCTTAGGCTTCCCTCGATAACTGATCAGATTTATATTAAAGCGCAAAGGATCCGGTCAATTCAGGAAAAAGGAGCACAAAAAGTAGAAGATAGTATGGAAAGTGAGTTTATTGGAATAATTAATTACTGCATCATAGCCTTAATTCAAAATAAATTACATGGTGATAATCGAATGGAGCTTTCTTTTGAAGAACTTGAAGAGCATTATGATCGTTTTGCATCAGAAACATTAGATCTTTTACAAAACAAAAATCATGATTACGGTGAAGCCTGGCGATCTATGCGGTTGAGTTCGATAACAGACATAATATTAATGAAGTTATTAAGGGTAAAACAAATCGAGGATAATGAAGGGAGTACATTAATCTCAGAAGGTGTGGAAGCAAATTATCAGGATATTATAAACTACGCTGTATTTTCTATGATAAAAATTGAAGGTTTTTAGTGGTGTATATAATTAAGGAAGTATCAAGGTTATTTGTTGGTGTTTTATTTATTTTCTCGGGAATAATCAAGGTTAATGATCCCGTTGGAACCTCAATCAAGCTCAAGGAATATTTTGAGGTATTTGCGGCAGATTTTGCTTCATTCTTTCATGTCTTCGTTCCAATGTCACTGCCATTGGCAGTTTTTATATGTGTTTTGGAGGTCTTACTGGGATTTGCACTTTTGTTGAACTACAGAATGCGCATTACAGCATGGGTTTTATTGTTACTCATTGTATTTTTTACTTTTTTAACTTTCTACTCGGCATATTTTAATAAGGTCACGGATTGCGGATGCTTTGGAGATGCTATTAAATTAACACCATGGCAATCTTTCTATAAAGACATTATCTTGTTGATATTTATCGCCGTTATATTTATTTACAGAAAGAGCTTTGCTTCAATCTTTGATCGAAGATTGTCAGACATTATAGTATCCGCACTTACCGTAGTTTTTACTTTTCTAAGCATTTATGCCATTCAACATCTTCCTTATATTGATTTTAGGTCGTATAAGGTAGGAAATAATATATCAAAACTAATGCAACCCTCTGGTGAGTTAGCATATGAATACATCATGGAAAAGGATGGTAAGGAATACAGGATGACAGAATATCCTACGGATAAATCCTATAAATTTAAAGAAATGGTGATATTAAACCCCGAAGTACAACCTAAGATCACCGATTATAATTTATGGAATGATGAGGGTGACTTTACGGAGGATTCTTTTGAAGGGAACAAACTGTATGTCATTATTCATAATGCCAATACGGCGGACCATTCATCCTTTGAGGATATCAATGAACTTATAAAAAATCTGGCTGAAAATGTCTTTGTGGCTGCTATAACTGCTTCGGATTATCAATCAATGGAAAATCTTAGAAACGATGTGCAATTGGCAGTACCTTATTACTATGCTGATGCCACAGTATTAAAAACAATCGTAAGGTCTAACCCTGGTATATGGTTGATGCAGGATGGAGTTGTAAAAGGAAAATGGCACTACAATGATGTGCCAGATGCCTGGGAAGTAGAAAACCTTTTGAATTGAAAGATCGCAAAATCTTTTTGATAGGCCTGCCCGGTTCAGGTAAATCCACACTGGGCAAACAGCTTGCTCAAACTATAACATGGACATTTATTGATCTGGACTCCAGTATTGAAGGGGAGGAACAGAAACGGATAACCGAGATATTTAAATCCCACGGGGAGAAGTATTTTAGAAATAAAGAATCTGAAATATTAAGGATGTTGATGCTAAAAAATGATCAATTCATCATGGCTACCGGAGGTGGGACACCCTGTTTCGGTGAAAATATGGATCTAATGAATCAGTATGGAATTACAATTTACCTCGATGAATCTATTGATAAGATTGCTACCAGGATTAAAGATGACTCAAGACCTTTATTAAAAAATGTATTTAATATTGAAAATAGGCTGAACGAATTACTTGATTCCAGAAAACAGTTTTATGAACAAGCTACATACATATTGAAATCTGAAAATATCAATGTGAGTGCCCTGTTAACTATTTTAGAAAAAGAATCCTGTTGATATTGTAAACCTGCTTTGATTGGTGTTGACGACACCATTGCCCAGTCCGGAAGTAAAATTAACTATGGATTCACGATCCAATTGATGCGTATAACTTAAATCGAGGTAATAATCAGCATTTCGATATCCTCCTCCGAAACTGATTTGATTGACATCCCTGCTTAGGTCATCATCAATTGGGCTTTGCATTCTTGAATACCCTCCTCTGAACCTGAGATCGCCAATCCTGATCTCCCCACCTATTCTTAAATTAATGGCCGCTTCGAACAATTCATCAATCTGATTATTGGTTTCGCTTTCAAAAACAGGGTCAGCATCTGCGTTGCTAAATTCTGATACCGAGTGATCGACATATTCAATTTCCCCGCTTATGAATCCACTTTTTCCAAAAAAGTAGGTGAGCCCGCCATTGAGTCTTTGTGGGCTTCTATAATTATAATCAAAGGTAAATAGTGTTTCATCAAAGAATGTTTCATCAAAAAAATTGGACTCCAGACTGATCAAACTTTCTTCTTGCATGAAGTAAAAGGTAGGTGTAGTGTAAGTTAATCCAAACATTAATGGTAATGCCGGCCTGTATATTAATCCGAGTGTACCATTTACCCCATTCCCTGTTAATTCGTATTCATCCCTTAATTCGAAATTTAACAGGTCTGCCGCTGTGGGTTCTTCCCTGTATGTTCTTGTTTCCTCTTTTCTTACCCTTATATAGCTCAACGAAGCCCCGAAATAAAATCTATCGTCAAAGTTGCCGCCATATGATAAGTTGTATTGGTATTTCCCACCTTGCCTTCTGATGGTTTCAAACTGACCAGTAGGGAATCCTTCTTCCGGGAAAGCCGGGATCAAGTTGCCATCAGCGTCTGTGACAAATTGCCCGTTTTCAAATGCGAAAATATTTCTATCGATAAAAAATAAGGAGTCTCCAAAATTTAGGTTGTCGCCAAAAATATCATTAATATCCTGAGGTACACCGTTTATATTGATTACATCTTGTCCTTCATAAACAACAAAAAACTCTTCTGTCAAAAATGTATTGAATGCTAAATTGGTGAATACATCCTCATTCCCGGCGTATGTCTTATCCAGTACAACATCAATAAAATCCGTGGAATTATTAAGCCCGTTAAATGAGATCTCATTATTGAAGTTACCGGTTCTGGAAAATCCAATGCCAAAGGAACCACCTCGCCAACCACCCTGTTCAATATCGGACTTTGATTGGTTCAGTACAACACCTAAATTTTGAAAATTTAAGTTAATTTTTTGCTCACTGTTGGAGTTATCCAAAAAATCGATGGTGGAGGAGGAGAAGTCAAATCCTGGGCTAAAATAAAATTCTGATTTATTGTAAAATCCCAGTCCGGCAGGATTAAATGTTGTGGATGCAGGATCACCACCTAATGCTGTGGAAACGCCTCCGATACCCTGAAACCTCGCACTATACCCCGAGTTATTTGTGTTCAGATCCAGTGCGTTTTCAAGATAAATCTGAGCGGTGGATTGAAAATTTAGACATACCAAACCAACCAAGACAAAGATTAGCTTATAAACCATGAGCTTTTCTTTTAATTTCTATTTCTTGAACGTGATGACCCACTGCTTCTGGAAGGACTTCTA
This sequence comes from Cyclobacteriaceae bacterium, assembly GCA_051155775.1. Lineage (GTDB taxonomy): Bacteria > Bacteroidota > Bacteroidia > Cytophagales > Cyclobacteriaceae > CAYSCZ01. The sequence continues at coordinate 62,906 of DAXETV010000026.1, forward strand.
CTACCACCACCACTGCGTGATGGAGCACTTCTCATGCTTGGCCTGGAACTTGGTGTATAACTCCCGGACCTGCTGCCACTACGCCCTGGTGAAAAACTTCTGCTTCTATTAGATCCTGAGCGACTGGGGGAGTAGCTTCTGGAATTATAATTTCTATCGTCGGAATTTGAATAATTATACCTCCTGTTGCTACTATTATTTATTTGATACCCTCTGTTGCTCCCGTTTTTATAATCTCTATTACTAATTTGGTATCTTCTATTGGATTGACTCCTTGAGTAATTCTGATTGGTAGAACGGTTACTTCTTTCATTATAATTGCTTTGATACGACCTGCCCTGTCTTGTGCTGTATCGCTGTATTCGGTTATTGTCAGAAGCATTGATCCTGCCATTATCTCTTGACTCCACTGATGATGAAGTGAGATAATTACTCCTTGAGCGATTGAAATATTCGTTTTGAGTAGTGGAGAAATCCCTCGTGTCATTTAATGTTGAACCTTTAACCGGATACTTTCTCGTTGATTGGGATGAATTTAATCTACTATTAATGTTATCGCTGTTATTTATTCCGATAGTTCTACCGTAAGTAGGCCTTCTTCCACTAACAATTCTTCTGTTGGTAATAGGACTTTCATTATTGATTACAACAACGGGGTTTCTATAAAATCCGCCTGGGTAGAAAGGACCAAAAAATGGGTCATAAAATCCTCTGGCAAAATAAGGTGATCTGAAAGGGCGGTTATAGAAAAATGGATCATATAACCAGGGATCGTAAAACCAATTTCCAAACCCAAAGGATATACCGAAATTCAAACCAGGCCTGATACCACCCATCCATGGATTATTAAGACCCCAGCCATTCCAACCCCATCTGTTCCATCCCCGGTTATTAAACATAGGATCGTAAAAACCAGGACTACCATACCCATAATAGTTATTGTAGATATTGGTATTTGCGGGTTGATTATTGGAATTATTTAAGTTATCAATTGGCTCTTCATAGTAATCTAGCGGTTGGTTACTATCAGAAGTTGATACATCACCTTCATTCAGCGATTCCCGGGAGGCTTTTTTGTATTTTTCTATGTATTCAGGATTAACCCGTTTGGCTGAATAATTAGGGTTGTCGTAATTATTATTTTTAAACTTCGTATATACTTCTTTGGCATCGTTGCTTTTTGAGGATAAATCATAATTGTAAACTTTACGATCGGACTTATTAAAGTATAGATCGTCCGTTTCCCTCTGGGCGAAAGAACTATTAAATATTAAGAAACTTAAGAGCCCAATTATTATCGTTTTCATGATTCCTCCTTTATTAGTTAAGTTAATATTAAATAAAAAAATTCCATAAAAAATTTCTTCAATATTTTATGTTTGCTTTTTATTAAAATACTGCAATATCCATACCAAAAATGAGCAAAGGACTACCAAAAAGAAGTGAGGATTATTCAAATTGGTATAATGAACTGGTAAGAAAAGCCGGACTGGCTGAGAGCTCCCCCGTAAGGGGATGCATGGTCATCAAACCTTATGGGTTTGCGATTTGGGAGAAAATGCAAAGCGAACTGGACAGGATGTTTAAAGAAACCGGCCACTACAATGCATACTTTCCAATTTTCATACCAAAATCTTATTTCAGCCGGGAATCAGATCATGTTGAAGGATTTGCTAAAGAATGTGCTGTTGTTACCCATTATAGATTAATGAACAGCAAAGATGGAGGCGGTGTCGTGGTTGATCCGGAAGCAAAGCTTGAAGAGGAGCTTATTGTAAGACCAACTTCTGAAACTGTTATATGGGATACTTATAAAAATTGGGTACAATCTTATCGGGATCTACCAATCCTTTTAAATCAATGGGCAAATGTTGTAAGGTGGGAGATGCGGACCAGATTATTTTTGCGGACTGCTGAATTCCTGTGGCAGGAAGGCCATACGGCCCACGCCACAAAAAAAGAAGCAGAGGAAGAAGCTTTTAAGATGCTTCATGTGTATGCTGATTTTGTTGAAAATTATATGGCCATACCTGTTATAAAAGGCACCAAAACCGAAAGTGAAAAGTTTGCAGGTGCAGTTAATACTTATTGTATTGAAACATTGATGCAAGATGCCAAAGCTTTGCAAGCAGGGACTTCACACTTTCTAGGCCAAAATTTCGCCAAAGCATTTGATGTTAAGTTTTCAAATCAAAAGGGGGCACTTGATTATGTGTGGGGTACTTCCTGGGGTGTGAGTACACGGCTTATGGGAGCACTGGTGATGGCACATTCGGATGATGACGGGCTGGTACTACCTCCCCGATTGGCACCTTTTCAGGTTGTGATCGTGCCTATTTTCAAAGGGGAAGAACAGTTAAAACAAATAAATGAAGTAGCAAACAAAATAAAAAGCCAACTCATCAAGCTGGGAGTGGCAGTTAAGTACGATAACAGAGATACCCACAAACCGGGATGGAAATTTGCAGAATATGAACTTCAGGGTGTGCCCGTAAGAATCGCCATTGGCCCAAAAGATCTTGAAAATAATACCCTCGAGTTAGCGCGTCGGGATATAAAATCTAAGGAAATAATTCCTAATGATGATAATCTGGGATCATATGTTAATGATTTACTGGTGGATATCCATCAAAAAATATACAATAGAGCCAAGGAATTTTTAGAAGCAAATACACATCACCCAAGTGATTATGATACCTTTAAATCGACGCTGGATGAAAAGGGTGGATTTGTTTACGCGCATTGGGACGGCACACCGGAAACAGAAGAAAAAATAAAAGAAGAAACCAAAGCTACCATCAGGTGCATACCGTTTGATAGTAAAGAGGAGGAAGGCCAGTGTATTTATAGTGGTAAACCGTCTTACAGAAAAGTAATTTTCGCCAAAGCATATTGATCATGGATTGGGTACTAATAATCTTCTTCATCGTAGCAGGGCTATCATTAATCATTCTCGAAATAATTTTTATACCCGGAACAACAGTTGCAGGAATTATTGGATTTTTATTTTTGATATATGGAAACTATTTAAGTTTCGAAAAAGGAGCCTTGGAGGGAGGTTTGGTGTTAACAGCAACCCTGTTATTTACAGTTGTGATGACCATCTATGCTTTTAAAAATAAATCCTGGGAAAAGTTTTCCCTAAAAAATGAAAGTGCGTCAAAAGTAAATGAAGATTTAGGCCTAAATTTAAAGGTCGGAGACGAGGGAAAAACTGTGTCATCACTCAGACCGTATGGAAAAGCAATGTTTTTTGAAAGTGATTATGAGGTAAAGACACTGGGAGATTTCGCCGAAGCAGGAACTAAAGTAAAGATTAAAAAAATTGATAATAAAAATATTTTCGTCATTCCATTAAAAGATAAATAATGTCTGGTATAACCTTGATTTTGATCGTGCTGGCAATAATTGCCGGTCTTTTTGTTTTTCTATATTTCGTTCCCATAAACCTGTGGATCACCGCTATATTCTCTGGTGTTAGGGTGGGACTGATTGAGCTTGTCTTCATGAGAATAAGAAAAGTGCCACCATCAATTGTTGTTAATTCATTGATAACCGCCACAAAAGCAGGACTAAAGATTAAAGAAGAAGATGAGCCCAAAAGGGAATTAAAAACAACAGACCTTGAGACCCACTATCTTGCGGGTGGTAATGTGCCTCAGGTTATTAAAGCATTAATATCTGCGGAGAAAGCCAATATTAACCTGACATTCAAGCAGGCTACAGCCATAGATCTGGCCGGAAGGGATGTCTTCGAGGCGGTGCAGATCTCCGTTAACCCGAAAGTTATCAATACACCTTCAGTAGCTGCGGTGGCAGCAGACGGTATTCAGTTAGTAGCTAAGGCAAGGGTAACAGTGAGGGCAAATATCCAACAATTGGTTGGAGGGGCCGGAGAAGACACCATTCTTGCCAGGGTAGGTGAAGGGATTGTAACTTCTATTGGCTCAGCCGCCACCCACAAAGAAGTGTTAGAGAATCCTGACAAGATATCTAAACTGGTGTTGCAACGGGGGCTAGATGCAGGTACTGCTTTTGAGATTTTATCCATTGACATTGCGGACGTGGATGTGGGCGCGAATATTGGTGCAAAACTTCAGACCGATCAGGCATCGGCCGATTTGAAAGTAGCTGAAGCTAAGGCCGAAGAGAGAAGGGCGATGGCAGTGGCAGAAGAACAAGAAATGGTAGCAAAAGCCCAGGAAGCAAGGGCAAAAGTGATTGAGGCTGAGGCAGAGGTACCCAAGGCATTGGCAGAAGCATTTAGAACCGGAAACTTAGGTGTTATGGATTATTACAAATTTCAGAATATCCAGGCAGACACCGACATGAGGGATTCGATAGCTGGCGACTCAGGTAAAAGTAAAACGAGTAATAAGGAATAATTTGCGCCTGGCCTGATAAGCTTGATGAAGTATTTTTTTTTAATAATATTCTCCTTTACATGTTTAAAGGTTTTGGGCCAGGTTACCCCAGCGCCTCCAAGAGTTGAAGGTGAAGGCCCCTATGAACAACTGATTATAAGGGGCGGCACGCTGATCAATGGCAATGGTGCACCACCCATAGGCCCGGTGGACATTGTTATTGAAAAAAATGTTATCAAGGAAATCAAGACAGTCGGTTATCCAGGAGTAAAAATTGAGGATAAAAATCGACCACAGAGAATAGCAAAAGGTAGGGAAATTGATGCTCATGGCAAGTATATACTTCCTGGCTTCATTGATATGCATGGGCACATTGGAGGCAGAAGTCAGAAAACCCCTGCTGCGTATGTTTTTAAACTATGGATGGGACATGGTATCACCACTATAAGAGAACCTGGCAGCTTCAATGGAAGAAAATGGACATTAGACCATAAAAAAAAGAGCCTCAATAATGAGATTACAGCACCCAGGATTTATGCTTATACAACTTTCGGAATGGGCGATGATATTCAAACGGAAGAAGAGGCACGGCAATGGGTACAGGATAATAAAAAAAAAGGTGCTGATGGAATAAAATTTTTTGGGGCCAATCCTGTGATAATGAAGGCAGCTATTGAAGAGAATAAAAGTATCGGTCTAAGGTCTGCTTGTCACCATGCACAATTGAATGTGACCTGGTGGAATGCATTAAACTCAGCTGAGGCCGGCCTCACCACCATGGAACATTGGTATGGATTGCCTGAGGCATTATTTACGGATAAGGTCATCCAGGATTATCCCCTGGATTATAACTATCAAAATGAACAGGACAGATTTAGTGAAGCGGGTAAATTGTGGCAACAAGCCGCAGCACCATATTCTGAAAAGTGGAATGAAGTGATGAACAGGCTACTGGATTTAAATTTCACAATAGACCCTACTTTTAATATTTATGAAGCCAGCAGGGACCTGATGCGGGCTATCAGGGCTGAATGGCATGAGGATTATACATTGCCGTCGCTATGGGAATTCTATAAACCAAGTAAAGTTTCCCATGGATCGTACTGGCACTACTGGGGCACAGAACAGGAAGTCGCCTGGAAAAAAAATTATCGTTTGTGGATGACTTTTGTAAATGAGTATAAAAACAGGGGAGGAAGGGTTACTGCAGGCTCAGATTCGGGATTTATATACCAGTTATATGGTTTTGGATACATCAGGGAACTTGAATTACTTCGTGAAGCAGGATTTCATCCGCTGGAAGTTATTCGGGCAGCAACCCTGATGGGAGCAGAAGCATTAGGAGCAGATGATAAAATTGGGACAATTGAGCCTGGCAAGCTGGCAGACATTATCATTTTAGAGGAAAATCCCTTGGAGAATTTAAAAGTGCTTTATGGCACCGGTGCAATTAAATTAACTTCGGAAAACCAAATAAAAAGGATTGGAGGGGTTGAACTCACAATTAAAGATGGTATTGTTTATGATGCACGTGCCCTTTTGAAAGATGTAAGGCTAATGGTCGATTCTGCAAAAGAAGATTATGGTGAACTACAGAATCCAGGGTACCCTATTTGGGAAAATAAAAACTGATCATAAATAAAAGATACCTTAACCCCCATCCATCCAAGGGTTTCTTAAAAAACATCAAAGATACTTTAGGAATATGATTGATGTCATAAAAGTCTTTGCCTGGCTGCTTTTGTTTTGCAGTCCACAATAAACAATAAGCGTCATGAAAATCTCAAATGAATTCAAAGCGGCATGCGAAGAAAGAAAACACAATCAAGAAATAATAAGGGATCGGAAATCACATCCCTTTAAAATTTACCCGGGTAAAAAGATATATTGTAACCAGGATTAGTTGTTTAACATTACCGGCATCACCAACATAAGTATGTCTTCATCCTCTTCTTTTTCGGAGGGGATGATAAGACCTGCTTTATTAGGGGCGTTTAATTTTAAGGAAATATTACTTGAGGGGCTGTTGTTAAGCATTTCAATTAGGAACCGGGCATTAAAGCCAATTTCGATGTCATCACCATCATGCTCACAAGAAAGTCTTTCAGTGGCTTCATTCGAAAAATCAAGATCCTCGGCAGATATTTGAAGTTCACTTCCCGTTACTTTTAACCTTACCTGGTGGGTGGTTTTATTAGCATATATAGCAATACGTTTTAATGAACTTAATAACTCCATCCGATCGATGGTTACGATATTTTCATTATCCAGAGGAATCACATTGTCATAATCCGGAAATCGCTCGTCTATCAGTCTGCAGATAAGTTTGACATTGTTAAAGTTGAAAAATGCATTTGAAACATTGAATTCCAGCGCGACATTGGTAGTTTCTGCCGGAAGTGTTGACTTCAATAAAGTTAATGCTTTGCGAGGGATTATCATCGAGTTTTCATTTTCTGAAGCGATATCTACCCGGCGGTAGCGTATTAACCGATGTCCGTCTGTGGCAACAAAAGTAGTATTTGTATCATCTAATTTAAGATATACGCCGGTCATGGAAGGCCTCAGTTCATCACTGCTGGTTGCAAAAATGGTATTGTTAATTGCGGTAGCGAGAATACCTGATGACATATTAACTGAAAACCCATCAGATACTGTAGGTACTCTTGGGAAATCCGTGGCATTTTCCCCGGCCAGTTTATAGCGGCCATTGTCCGAGCTTAACTCTATGCTGTAGGTTTCTGGATCGATTGAAAAAGTTACGGGTTGTTCGGGAAGATTTCTTAATGTCTCTATCAATATTTTAGCTGGAATAGCAATACTTCCATTTTCTTTGGCTTCAACTTCCAATTCAGTAATCATAGAAGTTTGTAGATCAGAGGAGGTAACCGTGAGGGTGCCATCATTAATTTCGAATAAGAAATTTTCAAGAATAGGTACAACGGGATTTGTTGTGATGACCCCATTTATAGCCGAAAGCTGTTTTAATAAATATGATGATGAGACAATGAATTTCATTCTGATATTGTATTTAAACTATGATAATGGCTTAAAAGTACTTATGCCATCAATCATAGGTGGTTCATATAATGCAAGTAAATTTAAACATTTCAACTTATCAAACAATAGCAGTAGCGGTTGATCAATGGGTAAATTACAGGAGGCCTGGCTTATTTCGTAAAGTCAGATGGCCGGGCTAGTAGCCTTTGACATCTTCTGGTATCAACAATTGATAGCAAACCGTCTGCTTTCTTAAAGAGATAGAAATTTTCATCCGGTACGGAGGGATATAATTCAACATTAAGGCTGTTTTCTTTATCAATATCAACCAATGCGATTATGGCTTGCGGGGGCATTTGCAATATACTGTCTAAGTTCTGTATCATGGAGGTGTCGACAATCTCATTAACTTTAAAATTATTGTAAAGCGCCAGGTATTCATCCAGTGCTGCACTATCTAATTGATTCACACCCTCGACATTGAAAAAATCATTATTGTATTCAATATTTAAAAACGCATTATCCTTTGGGTATTTAATGGTAAGGGACTGAATCGTTCGCCATGTACTGGAAAAAAGTGTCCTGTCACGCCATTGATTTTCCGTTAATTCAAATATTGCAGCAACATAATCTTTGTATCCGGGGATTTCTACTATATAAGATTCATTCGCTTCATTTCTGGCATAGCTTATGGTTCTGGCTTCGTTACCAACAATCATAAATTTCATCAATTGGTCATCATCAGTTAGGATTTCCACTGATTTTCCCTTTACCTCAAATAGACTGTCGATTTTCTGCTGGTAACGTTGAGAGACAGGCTTTTTTACCCTTATTTGGTTTAAAATGGCGAGCATAACATTACCAAATGATTCATCCAATTCATAACGATCATTTACTTTCCATTTACCCTCAAAATTCAGCTGGTTTTTGAGTTTGCCGTTTGTTATAATAACTTGTGTTATTGAGGCTGTATCTTCTATTTTAAATTGATCACGATCATAAGACAAACTTTCATTGTTATTATCGGTAAAAATGAAGATAGCATTACCCGCAATTAGTAATATCAATAGGATTAATAGCTTCTGGCTTCTGATCATTGCGTATATTTTCTTTTACGGAGATAGAAAATGATCGTCATAAAGACTAAAATCAATAAAAGCGGGGCGGCAAGATTTATGACCTGCCATTTTGTTCTTTCTTGTTCAACCTTCACCTTGTCCAGCGGTCTTAAAACCACTTCCTTATTGCGGGCCATCATCATATCCTGGTCATCCAATAAATAGGCTATGACCTTGTTTATGAAATCTTTATTGCCATAAGTTATCTTTTGAAACGGATCCACACCTATATCAAGTGGTTGATCATTCTCCGGGTCAATTTCGCTTCGGATAATATCTCCATCAGAGATTACCACTATTTTAGTATCAGGCCCTCTTTCTATAAAATCACTATTTTTTACTCCTTCCGGTAGGATTCTATTTTTAAATAAAGACTCGAACTTGCCTTCCAGCAGGTAACCAACAGGTATTTTTCCCTGATCATATTTTTGAGGGTCTAAATCCTTTTGCAAACTATTGAAGCTCACCATCACCGGGGCTTTTAAAATTTTTGAATAGGGGGAAGTAAATAATAAAGGGGTCTTTAAGATGCCTACGGCTTTTACCGTGTCAATTGAGGAAACAAACTTCATTTGAATGGCATCCAAATTTTTCACAGCAGGATGATTGCCAAAATTATTTACCACAGGAAAGAACGGCCACGGTAACAGCCTGATCTGAGGTTGATTTCCGATGTTTCCAGCGACTACCGGATAGTTGCCACAGTTCACATCCTGGACAAAATCCTGGTTAATCCTCACACCATAATTGAATAGCAGATCATTCAGGTTTAATTTATAGGGCACAGCAGCAGTCCCTTCCCCTGAAGCATCGCTCATTTTGACCTGTAGCGCATCTACAAAAAACAAGATTTTACCACCTCGCATTACGTACTGGTCAAGGTAATATTTATCTTTTTTTGAAAACTTTGAAGTAGGTTTTCCAATCACGACGGCATCATATTTTATAAGGCCTTCACTGGCATTTGTTTCAAATAGATCATAGCGTTCCTGGAGTAAAGCTTTAAAAGCAGCTATTTCTTTACCTTTTAATTCATCATGACCTGATAAGTAGCCAATTTTTTTGCGGACATCCCTGGAGAGGTCAACGATCTTGCTTACAATCTCATATTCCAGGTTCTCGATGGATTGGTTCAATATTTCATTTGGTGATGCACCGCGATTACCGTTCAGCAGCATGATGCCTTCCTCACTTCCGAAATATGAAACCATTGCCCCGGGGAAAATGAGCTTTTCTTTTGTAGTTCCTTTCTCCTTGAATGAAAGGTTGGTTGGTTGAATTCCTTGCTCTGCGAGGTACCTGTAATACTGATTTTTAGCCCGATCGTTTTTCGCGAAAGACGGGTCTGTGAATTTATAATCTATCTTGTAATCTGAATAAACCCTTAGTTGTTCCAGGATATCCTCGGTAGCATTTTTAAGACGTTTAAAACCACTGGGTAACTCCCCGGTCAGAAATACTTCGATAAATACCCGATCCTCAATATTTCGCAGAAAGTTTCGACTGAATTGCGAGATGGTATACCTCTTTTCCTCAGTTAAGTCAAACCGTAGCGGAACTTTATTGATGAATAGATTTAATAAAATGACCAGGTTCACTCCGATGAGAAAAAAAAGTATGTCTTCCAGTTTTTTACTTTTCCAATTCACCATTTTCTACTGTTAAGGTTTAAATGTGTGAATAACAGAAAGACAAAAATTACACTTAAGAAATATACGACATCTCTTAAGTCAAGCAGGCCTTTTGAAAGTGAGTCATAATGTACGACAAAACCCAGTTGCTCCAGGTAGAAAGATGTTGTCCCCCATACATTTACTTCAGCCAGTGAATCAAAGCCTAAAAAGAAAATAAATGAAATAAATACTGCTATAATGAAAGAGATGATCTGATTGTCGGTCAATGAAGAGCTAAATAAACCAATTGACGAATACGCTAATGCTAAAAGCAGGAGGCCCACATAGGATCCAATGACGCCGGGTGTATCAATATTACCTATTGGGTTGCCCAGTTGATGGATTGAAATATAATAGATGATCGTCGGAAATAGGGTAAATAAAAGGACTACGGCTATGGCTAAATATTTCCCTAAGATTACACCCCAACTGGTAATGGGTTTGGTGAGCAGTAGCTCCAGTGTACCTGCTTTTTTCTCCTCTGCGATAGAGCGCATGGTTATGGCTGGAACAATAAACATCAAAACATACGGACTTAATGCAAACAAAGTATCCATAGTTGCGAATCCGTAGTCCAAAACGCTGGTAGATGGAAAAACCCACATCAATAGACCAATAGCTATCAGAAATAAGGAAATGATCAAAAATGCTGTAAGCGCGTTGAAGAAACTGGTTAATTCTTTGATGAAAACTGATTTCATTTCAATTCTGGGTTAGCTTGTGAAACACATCTTCCAGTGATTGGGAAACCTCCTTAAAATGATCCAGGGGTAAATTGTTATCCGCAATAACTTTTAGAATTTCGGGTTTTGGGTTGTTTGATTTATCATAATGAAAAGTCAGGTTTTTGCTTTCTTCTGAGGTAGCAATCCCTTTTACCGTGGATATTTTTTCGAATAATGATTTTTCAACGGGGGTAGAAAAAGTAAACGCTATACTTCTTGCATCCCCGGATTGTTGCATTAAATCCTTCAGCGGTTTATCAGCCACAATTTTTCCTTTATTAATGATGACGACATGGTCACATAGAAACTGCACTTCCTGCATGATGTGTGTAGAGATGATAACCGTTTTATTTTTGCTGATCTTTTTAATAAGTGTTCGTATTTCCAGGAGTTGGTTAGGGTCTAATCCAGTGGTAGGTTCATCAAGGATTAAAACATCAGGATTATGAATAAAAGCTTGTGCAAGACCTACTCTTTGTCTGTATCCTTTGGACAGTGCACCAATTTTTTTGTTTTGTTCACTGCTTATGCCACACCTATCAATCACATCCTTTATCCGGAACTTCAAATTTTTTCCTTTCAACCTGTAAAGACTACCTATAAACCCAAGGTACTCTTTTACATACATCTCCAGATAAAGTGGATTTTGTTCAGGTAAATACCCAAGGATTTTTCTGATGTTGAGGGAGTCAGCAACCACATCCATGCCATTAATCATTGCATTCCCTGATGAGGGTGGGATATAGCCGGTCAGTATTTTCATGGTAGTGGATTTCCCGGCACCATTAGGTCCGAGAAAGCCCATTATTTTACCTTTTTCCGCTGTAAAACTGATGTTGTCAACAGCCTTTTGTTTTCCGAAATTTTTTGTCAAGCCATTAATAACAATGCTCATATCAGATAGATTAAACGCATTGGTTGGTCTGTTATTTCCCTTTTGGCCTCAATGGGCGAATTTCCAGGTCAACAGGAAGGTAATTAGGATGGGTCTCCAGGCAATCGATTATGCTCTGAGCGATATCCTGTGGTCGCATCATATTTTCATGTGCAGACATAGAATCAATATGATCAAAAAAGTTGGTCCTCACTGAACCGGGATATATACAGGTTACTTTGATCCCAAACGCCCTTAATTCCTGGTAAAGCGAGTGAGATATTCCGGTCAGGGCATGTTTTGTGGCAGCATAACCCACCATATTTTTTACCGGGTTCCTCCCTGCTATGGATCCTATGTTGATTATATGGCCCTCATCTAATATTTTCATTGTTGGCACCATTAGTTTTGTGCAATAAAATACCCCGTGAACATTGGTGTCGAACATCATTTTCCATTCTTCTTCGGGCATTTCCTCAACCGGGCCATAAAATCCAATTCCGGCATTATTTATTAGTATTTGAATATTTTCCCCGAAATGACTTTTGGTTTTCTCGTATGCATCTTTCACAGAATCATAATCGGAGACGCTTGCTTGTATAAACCTGAAATTTTCATGATCGATCTCCGGATTAGATCTACTCCAGCCGGCAACTTTTACACCGTTATTTAATAATGCTAACACAGTTTCTTTGCCGATACCTTTGCTTACGCCGGTAACTACAGCTATTTTATCTTTTAGTTCCATAATTTAGATTTAGGGTGCAATATTCAGTTATTTAACAGGAACGTCAAAATTCTTCCCTGAACCATGCGATTAGAATTTTTCAGACTTTATTTCTTTTTACTAAACTTCGGTAATATTCAGCGGTTATTATCTGAAAACCAATTTACATGATTGCAATAATTTCAGGAACGAATAGAAACAACTCCCTTTCCCTGGTTATCTCCGACATTTATAAAGAATTACTGAATAAATACAGTACAGCGTCTAAATTGATAAATCTTCAGGAGCTTCCAATGGATTTTGTGGTAACAGCCCTCTATGAAAATAGTGGAAAAAATGAATCATTCAATCCTTTTCGTGAACTGATGCTGGAAGCCCAAAAATATATATTCATTGTCCCGGAATATAATGGTTCCTTTCCGGGCGTATTAAAAGCATTTATTGATGGTTTGAAGTTCCCAAACACTTTTACGAATAAGAAATGTGCGCTTGTAGGCATCTCTTCCGGTATTCAGGGTGGCGGATTAGCTTTAAGCCATTTGACTGATATCTTTAATTATTGCGGAATGCATGTGTTGGCCTTAAAACCAAAGCTTGCGAAGATCAATCAAAATATTAATGATGGGAAGATTACTAATGAGCTTTATATGCGATTGTTGGATGAACAAGCCAAAGCTATTGTTGAATTTTAATTATTTATTATCCCATTCAGTGCCATCGTAAATACCAGCCAGGTTTATCTCCTGATTAATACTTTTTAAAATTAGTTTTTTATCGAAGCCTTTTATGATTTCCTGCTCCCATTTTAGTTCACTAATTTTTCTATACATCGTGATATAAGCTTCAGTTTGCGAAACGATCACATATTCTTCTAATGAGCTGATGGACTGATATTCTTCAAGCTTATCCACCTTATCTTTGTATTGAGTGGAAGGTGATAATACCTCACCTAATATTATTGGATTGATTATCTGATGCATCTTATTTCTTTTTTCGGTCTCTGCATTTACAACTACAAGGTCAGGGACCCTTCCATTTTGACCTTCAGTGGAAACATGTGTTGATTGGGAATATACCCTTAAACCTTTTTGTTTCAATAGAAAAAATAACAACCCATGCAGGTTTGAAACAATAAGGCCATGAATCTTTATGGGCATCTGGAATTGCTTGGTTATTTCTTTTTCCTCATAGTCAGGACTTAGAACGTATTCAACAAATGAAGGATCGACCGGCTTGCTTTCATAAAGCGGTATTATCTGACCATCGACCAATTCAAAACGGCCGTCAGTAAATCTTTCAGTAAAAAAAAAATAGTCCTCTAATGAATATATTTTCTCTTTGATCATCACCAGCTATTTAATCAACAATTTACAAAATCAAATATGAAATCTATTACTGGAGGTGCCTTTTAGATAGATAGTTTATCATCAAAGTTATAAATACCACGGTGGTTACGGAGCTAATTGGCATAAGAATAGCAGCTACTAGTGGGGTAAGATAACCACTGATTGCAAATGATAAGCCTACAACATTATACAACAAACTAACAATAATCGCTAAGGTAACCACAACCTTACTCATCCTGGAAAATCTCAGAAATTCAGGGAGATTTGATATCGAATCGGATTGTATAATGGCATCACAAGCCGGAGAAAATTGGCTTACATTTTCTGTTATGGAAATACCCACATCACTTTTTTTGAGTGCACCGGCGTCATTAAGACCATCACCTACCATCATTGTTTGCCCATCAGTGACGTTACTGATGTATTGGAGCTTATCTTCCGGTGACTGGTTAAAACTCATTGATTTAAAATAAGGCTTTAAAAATTCACCATCCCTGGAGTTGTCTCCGGAAAGGAGATGGATATCATACTTATTTTTTAACGCCGTTAACCAGTGGTCGAAACCATTTCGGTATTTTGTTTCAAAGGTGAAAGCGCCTTTTATCTCGTCATTTATCTTGACGAATACAATAGTTTCATTAATGTTTTGACTATTATTCTTCACAAATGCTGCTGATCCTAATAGCAGTTCATTACTACCCGCCTTTGCTTTTATGCCTTTACCTTCAATTTCAAAAAATGAATCCAGTTTCAGTAAATTGTAATTTCCTTTTAGGTTTTTGTATATAATTTGACTCAAAGGATGGGTTGAATTCCTGCAGGCTGTCATGACCAACCGCCAAAAATCACCAGTTAGGTTTTCCCCCTGGTAATTTAATTTCTCAGGCAATGCATGCGTCAAAGTGCCTGTTTTGTCAAAAATGATGGATTTTATGGAAGCGATCTTTTCAACAACAGCCGAGTTTTTAAGATAAAAATTTTTCCTGCCAAAAATCCTTAAAGTATGGCCATAAGTAAATGGCACGGACAAAGCCAGGGCACAGGGGCAGGCAACAATTAGGACAGAAGTGACTACACTCAATGATTGACCCAGGTCGATAAAATACCACACACCACCGGACACCAGGGCAATAAGAATCACTACAACGGTAAAATACTTGCTTACCCTATTAATAAGGTTGGTTAGATGGCTTTCATCAGGTTTAGAAAATATGTCCTGGTTCCACAATTGTGTGAGGTAACTTTGATCTACTGATTTTTTTACTTTTAATGTGATTGGTGTTCCCATGTGCCTGCCTCCAGCGTAAATCAGATCACCAACAGATTTATCTACCGGTAGTGATTCACCGGTAACAAAACTGTAATCGACATGTGCGTTACCCTCCTCTAGTGTTCCGTCAACTGGTATCAGTTCTTTATTATGGATTAATATCCTGTCTCCTTGCCGAACGGATTTAACGGAAACGGACTGCTCGACGCCGCCATTCAATTTTGTGACCGCTATCGGAAAATATGACTCGTAATCCCGGTCAAATGATAACGCGGTGTAAGTCTTGCCCTGATACCACTTACCGATTAAAAGAAAGAAAACCAGGCCACATAGCGAATCCACATAACCTTCCCCGGAGAAAAACAATATTTCACTTACACTTCGAATAAACAAAACAGATATTCCCAGTGCTATCGGAATATCAATATTGATGATTTTATTTTTGATGCCTTTCCAGGCTGATATAAAATATTCTTGTGCAGAATAAAATACCACCGGTATCGACAAAAGAATGTTTAAAATTCCAAAGAGCCACTTAAAATCACTCGTTAGCAGCTGTTGATTATCGAAGTAAGCGGGTAAGCTTATCAACATGGAGTTGCCAAAGCAAAAACCGGCTACAGCCAGCTTCCCGATTATTTGATTACTTTGTGGTTTAGTTTTTCCTTTTGAAGATGATAAAGAAATGTCCGGAGGATAGCCGATACTGTTGAGTAAGTTGGCCAGTTGGGCCAGGGTAATTTTTTGCGGTTTATAGATTATCGATGCCTCTTTTTTTACGAAATTGACCGATGAATGAATAATCCCCCCATTTAGTCGGGCCAGATTTTCCAATAGCCAAATGCATGAACTGCAATGAATATAAGGTAGACTCAATGTGATTTTGGCTGTGTTCTCATCTTTAAAATCAAGTAGCTGGGATTGGATCTCCTCATTTTCCAGAAAATTATAAGTAGCCTCTTTTTCAGAGTTGACTTTTATTCCGGGTCTTTCCTGATAACTGTAGTAATCGGTTAGTTGATTAACTGATAATATTTCATAAACAGACCTGCATCCATGACAGCAAAAGGCTTTATCATCAAACCGAATATTTTCTTCATCGCAATAATCGCCACAATGAAAGCACTTTGCTTTGGATTTAGTCTGATTAACAGAAAGCATGTTTAAAATTATATTGAAAAGCTTCGGGTGAAGCTGACATTTGTCAGACCCTTATTTGATATCCTACAATTTAGATTGAATATAACCGGATATTGCCCTGATGCTGGGGTAATCAAAGAAATCAGTAATCTCCACCTTGCCGGGATATTTTTCTTCTATTTTCTCATGTATGAGCGCCAGGGATAGTGAACTGGTTCCACATTCAAAAATATTGTCATCAGGTTTAATTTTTATATCTGGAATAATTTCATCACATATATCTTTGATTGATTGCTCCACAGTGTTTTGTGATTCATTGATTTGTGCATCACCTGATTTTTTTAGAAGCCTTGTTATCTCTTCAATTTCTCCGTTAAAATCTCCGGTTTTGTACTTGTCAATTAGCTTGAAACGCTGGATTTTTCCACTGGTAGTTTTAGGTATATTTCTGACCCTGATTACCTTATTTATTTGAATGCCAAATTGCTCATTAACGCGGGAAGATACTTCTTTAAGTGTTGGTATAAACTCCTCCAGCTTGCCTTTATGTCTAATAAATGCAACAACTTCATCATCAATATCATCCTGTTCTCTGATCCCTGCGATCGCAATATTTCCTCCTTCCACAATTGATTTGTCAATGAGGATGTTTTCAATATCATGCGGATAGATGTTCTGTCCGTTTAAAAAAATGATCTCTTTGGACCTTCCGGTGACTACCAGCTTGTCCTCCATAATAAAACCCAGGTCCCCGGTGTTTAACCAGCCATCTTTGATGGTATCATGGGTGATGTCTGGTAAATCATAGTAACCGGAGGTGACATAATCTCCCGTAATCCAGATGCTTCCAATAGTCATTTCAGGTAAGTCATTTAGTTCCTGGTCAGCTATTTTGAACCGGCCACCTTTTACGGGATAGCCTTCAGAAATGAATTCCAATCCATTTTCATCTGGTATTACTTTATCACCTGGTTTTAAATAGTTACGATCCACTTTGATGCTATCAAAATCTTTTTCAGGAGTAGGGAAAGCAACAGCCAGCGTTGCTTCTGCTAATCCATAGACAGGATACACCACATGGGATTTTAATCTACATTGTGCAAGTGATGTATTGAACTGGCGTACAAGTGAGACTGATATGGGTTCAGCACCATTAAAAATTATTCGCAAGCTATCAAGTTCCAATCTTGAGGCCAGGTCTTCATTAAAAAATTTAAGGAAATGCTGGTATCCGAAATTTGGTGAACAACTGATTGATCTTTCTTTCTCTGTTATTTTCTCGAGCCATAAATTTGGCCTGCGGATAAAAAGGTCGGTCGTCATCAGACTATGGTCAACTTTCAGTATGAATGGCATTAAATGGAAACCAATTAGCCCCATATCATGAGTCAGTGGCATCCAGCTAAGAAAACTATCATTTTCATGCAATCCTGAGCAATGGATCATGCCATTTATGTTGGTGATAAGGTTTTTATGGGTAATGATAATCCCCTTGGGGGCACTGGTGGATCCGGAAGAAAATTGAATAAATGCCCGGTCATCACCGGTTCTCTTCAGTGGCTTTCCTGCCTGATCAAGTGCATTGATGTCTTCGATGCGAAGTATTCTGGCGTTTATTTCATCAAATTCTTTTGTGAGGTTATTCTTTTCAGCGAAGCGGAGCAACCTTTCTACATTTTTCCCATCAGTTATTAAATATGGAGACTTCAAGGTCTTAAATATTCTGAATAATTTGTATTTATGTTCATCGCTTGTACCTATAGATAATGGTACAGGGACAATCCCACCTAATACAGCAGCCCACCAGGCATCAAGAAATAATTGATTGCTGTTTGCCTGGATGATTAATTCATCATTGGGTTGGAGGCCGTTTTTTTGTAAAAAATCAAGAAGTCCAAGGGCTCTTTGTAGCAGCTCCGCGTAAGAAATATTCATTTCTTTTTCAACCCCGTCGATGAAATTAATTCCTCGCTCATGAAATTTTTCGTAACTGAACAGGATTTCTGTTAAACTTTCCAATGAAGTCATGCTGTGGTTCATTAAATTGTTCGCAATTTACCCAATAAGTAAATATCCCGTTGATATTAGGTTTACTTTGTGATTTATGTCCGAACGGATTAATTAATTTTACATAAAGTAAGAATTAAAGAACAGAATAGCTTAGCGAAAAAACTTGGATGTTATTAGTTCTACCATTTAGTATTAATTTGTAACTTGATATAAATTTTAATGAATCGTGAAATGAATAGATTTCTGCCATATATTCTCCTTCTATTTATTTTTGAAGGATGTAAGAGTGAGAAGGATAAATTGGAAGAAAAAATAGAGGAAAAAGTGAAACTAATAGACTTCAATCGCAGAGTTGAGATTATTGAGGATGATTTTAAAGACGAAGGGGTGATCTATAAAATCAGGGCTTATGTGGTGGATGGCGTTTTATTAAAAATAATATCGGTAGCAAACTCAACGGCATTTGAAAAAGATGACTATTTTTATTTTGAGAATGGTGAAATTATATTTTCAGGCCACTTATATAATGATAAAAGTCATTCTCAAGCATCTGAATATAAATATTATTATAAAGATGGTAAAATAGACCATTGTATATATTGGACAGATCATTATGAACCGCACAAACCGTTTCCTCACGAAAGTTTTGAGCCTTATTATCCGGATATGGATTCCTTAATGAATTTAGAAAGATCCAGGTTGGCTTACTTCAGGCAGAAACTTGATATTGAAGGCTTTCAGTTAAAAGAAGAAGATGAAAATGCCCTGGTAAATACCGATTGATGACCATAGAAGAAGCACAAAAAACAGTTGACGATTGGATAAAAACTGTGGGTGTCAGATATTTTAATGAGCTAACCAATATGGCCATCCTAACCGAGGAAGTAGGTGAGCTTGCGAGGATTATCTCGAGGAAATATGGAGAACAATCTTTTAAAGCGTCGGATAAAGAAAAAGAACTTGCAGATGAACTGGCTGATGTGCTTTGGGTAGTAATTTGTTTGGCCAATCAAACTGGCGTTGATTTAACTACTGCATTTGAGAAAAATCTGGAAAAAAAGAATAGTCGTGATAAATATCGTCACGAACAAAATCAAAAACTGAAATAGCCGGGCATTTGAATATTAGTCTTACAACACCAGCGTTATTATTCCCTGCTATCTCACTTTTATTGCTGGCCTATACCAATAGGTTTTTAGCCATAGCTTCCATGATAAGGCAACTCCACACCAAATATTTACAAAACCCCGGCAAGGGTGTATTGGTCGGCCAAATCAAAAACCTGAGAGATAGGCTTCACTTAATTCGAAGTATGCAATTATTTGGGGTTTTAAGTTTTTTTTTATGTGTATTGAGTATGACTTTAATCTACCAAAATATTCAGACCTGGGGCAGTTACATATTTGGGGGTTCGTTGATTTTACTTTTAATATCCCTGTTTATTTCCCTGAGAGAGATTCAGATTTCAACCAGGGCCCTCGAATTAGAGCTTAGTGATATGGAGCTTATAAAAAAATAAGTGTCCATCGTCCGGGGAAGAATTTCTAATTTTTTCGATTATCTACTTAAATAAAAATTAAATGCTGGCACTCCTTTGAGCCATTTATTTTTCAATTCAATAAATATACTTCAAGATTGAATATGCCCTAGATGCCCAGTAATACGATTCCCTGATTATCAGTAAGTGAGATTTTACCATTGGCAACAGTGTAAGTGTTACCACTATAATAATCTTTAATTATCGATCCATCATCAAAAATACCCTTTACTTCCAGCTCATAGATATCTTCCGGGAGGTCCAGGCCAACCATAACCTCATCTTCGAAACCATTTGATTGATAGGTCCTTTTAAATAAATATGGCGCTTCAGATATCATTTCATGCTTTCCTGCCCCTACGGCTGGGTGACTATTTCTAAAAACACCGAGTTTTTGCCAATGCGATAAAATTTCTTTTGTACCATAGCCACTTTTATGCTTTGCGTCGGAAGCTATATCCTCCCAATTCATGAATGACCTTAGGGTTGCATCCCCCTCCGTTCCTTCTATGACCAGCGAACGGGCCGTTTCATCACCATAATAGACCTGTGCCCCACCAGGGCAAAGCAATAATTTTGTGGCTGATTCCATGGGCTTCTCCCTACGCTTGTCAAATGGGCCACCATCATCATGAGAGCTGACATAATTCAGCACAGTCTTTCCATTTAGCGGACTACTTAATAGGCTTGAGTACATGGAAAATATTTCTTCATAACTCTTATTGGCGTCCGTTTTAAATTGGAAATTTATAAGGCTGTTAAAGCCATTGTCAAAATAGTTCACCGCCTTATTTCCAAAGTCAAACATTTTCCCGTCAGAGATATAATAATTGTATACCTCGCCGACCATAAAGAATTCATTATCATCTAGTTTTTTATCCGGGTTTTGTTTTTTCCAATCGTTAAAAGCTTTTACAGCTTCTTTATACAGATCAGCCCATACAAATGCCTCCGTGTGTTTTACTGTATCAACTCTAAAACCATCAACGCCATATTTTTTAATCATGTCACAAAGCCACTTGATGATATAATACCTGGGAGCCCTTGGATAACCGGTTCTTTCAAAAAATTCATCCAGTTCTTTTATTTCTTTCTCCAATCTTCCTTCCCTTACCCACTTGTCTTTCAGACCTTGAGGCAACTCGACATTTTTATCGCTTTCTGTTTTGATGTCTGGCAGATTTTCCACCAGGGTGCAATTAACAGTTCCTTCATAATCCTGAAAGTCACACTTAGGTTCTGTTCTCACCCATGCATCCGGCCAAACGGGATCTTTATCGGTGACCGGGCCGGTATGGTTAATGATCACATCAAACAAAACCCTGATGCCATGAGCATGCGCAGCTTCAACCATCTCCATAAGTTCTTCCTCAGTGCCGAAATTGGGTTCCAGGCTGGTCCAGTCTTTGATCCAATAGCCATGAAAGGCATAAGTATTGCCGGTGCCCTCATCTACTATTCCATGAATTTGTTCAGCTACCGGAGATAACCAGATTGAGTTGATGCCTAATCTATCAAAGTAACCCTCGTTTATTTTTTGAGTGATCCCTTTGAAATCGCCTCCCTTAAAACCTCTTAGTTTCGCCGTTTCTTTGGTGCGGTTAAAGTTTGTATCATTATCGGGATTACCATTGTTGAACCGGTCCGTCAAAAGGAAATAAGTATTGGCATTTTCCCATAAAAAAGGTTTGAGTTCTGCTTGTGTCTGCTTTTCAGAACCAGCTGTTGATCGTTCACCGGTATTGGAGCAACCTATTAAAATAACGACTAGAATGATGTAGATTATTAGTGGTTTCATATTTGGACGTTTTGTTATTTAATATAATCATTTAAAGTAAAGTATACCTCAACTGATTACGAGTTCATCACCTTTCATGAAAGGGACAATATCATATTTATCTTGTATCAGGCAGTATTCAATATCTTTTTCTATCCCCAATCGGTTCAACCTTTTGAAATGGGAGGTCTGCTTTATTCCTTCCAGTAAATTATCTTTATGATACAACCATAAACTCATCGACATTAATGATGTATCGTCTGTTATTCTATAATTATTACTTAATCTCTCAATCAGTGCCCCTGCAAACAAAGTATCTTCAAGGTTGACGTTATTTTTCCAGCCGGAGCAATGGATAACAATACCTTTTTGTGTGCTAATAATAAATTTTGCAAGCGCATCCAGATTTAAAAATGCGCCAATGATAATGGTATCAGAGTTTTTTGATTTATTAATCGCCTGCGTGCCATTGGTAGTAGTGGCTGCTATGGTCCTACCTTTTAGATGTGGTTGCATGTACTCGAAGGGCGAATTACCAAGGTCAAAACCTTCTACTTTTTTTCCTTCTCTTTCGGCAGAGGCCAGGCATCCTTCTTCTTTTAGCTCCCTGCTGTGTTCAAGGGAGCTGACTGGTATGATGCTTTTTACCCCATAAGCCAGGGCAGTTACCATACAACTGGTAGCTCTTAAAATGTCAACGATTACTACAATTTTTCCTTCCAGGTTATGTAAGTGTATTAGCCCCGGTGATAGACAGGTTTCGATTTTTCTTTCTGGCAATGTTTTATTTTTTGTAGATGGGTGGTTTAACTACTTCAGCCTTCAGCTTTTTATTTCGCACTTCAATAAAAATTAATGTGCCGGGTTTTCTATGCGCATGTGGCACATAACCCATGCCGATGCCTACATTCATCATTGGTGACAGGGTACCGGACGTTACTTTTCCAATTTGATTACCCGATTCATCTAAAATATTATATCCGGGCCTGGGGATTCCCCTATCATGTAATTTAAGTCCAACAAGCTTCCTGGAGATACCCTCTTCTTTTAATTTTTTGTGGTATTCAGCATTTACGAAGTCTTTGGTGAATTTGGTGATCCATCCAAGACCCGCTTCAATAGGGGAGGTTTGATCATCGATATCATTACCATAGAGACATAGCCCCATCTCTAATCTCAGGGTATCTCTCGCACCCAATCCAATAGGTTGCAAGTTAAAGGATTCGCCAACTTCAAAAAGTTTGTTCCATAAGGTCTTAGCAAACTGGTTATTGACGTATAGTTCAAATCCTTTTTCACCGGTGTAGCCCGTTGCAGATATGATCACATCATTGGCACCACCAATGGCTCCTTTTTTGAAGGTATAAAATTTTATGGACGATAAATCCTCATCTGTCATCTTTTGCAATAATTCCGGTGCTTTTGGACCCTGTACAGCAAGCAATGAAATCTCATCTGAGTGGTTTTCCATGTGATAATCAAATTGTGTTTGCTGACTAATCCATTCCCAATCCTTTTTGATGTTAGCGGCGTTCACCACCAACATATATTCATCTGCTTTGACCCGGTAAATGATCAGATCATCCACGATACCACCCTGTTCATTAGTCATGCAGGAATACTGCGCCTGTCCATCTACTAATTTCGAGGCATCATTGGTAGATATCCATTGAATTAGATCAAGAGCTTGTGGTCCCTTTAAAAAGAACTCCCCCATATGTGACACATCGAATACGCCTACATTTTCCCTTACACATTTATGTTCATCAATATCTGAGCTATATCGTACCGGCATTGAATAACCGGCAAAGGGTACCATTTTAGCACCAAGCGCTTCATGGGTTGAGTGGAGGGCAACTTTTTTTAATTCCATAAATATTTTATTCTTAGCATTTAAAGTTTGTCAAAAATTTCTAACTGGTTAGGAATAAGTTGAAAAGATTTTCGGTGGTGAGGTGAAGAACCGTGTTTTTTAATTGCTATTCGGTGCATAGGCGTAGGGTATCCAACATTTGTGTGCCAGCTATACTCAGGAAAACACCTTGATAACATCCGCATGTAGTCATCCCTAAATGTTTTAGCTAAAATTGAAGCTGCGGCGATCGACATATACTTGCTATCTCCTTTAATTATGCAATGATGTTCCATGCCATTGTATGGGTTGAACCTGTTTCCATCTATTAATAATCGATTAGGCGCTTCGGATAACTGGTCAATGGCTCTGTGCATAGCCAAATAAGACGCATTCAGGATATTGATTTCGTCAATTTCTTCGCAGGATGCTTCTGCCACACACCAGCAAATGGATTCTTTTATGATAACCTCTGCCAACTGTAGCCTTTTGCTTTCTGAGAGCAACTTGGAGTCATTTAATTTATTATTTGAAAAATCCGGAGGTAAAATGACTGCAGCAGCAACCACAGGGCCTGCAAGACAACCTCTCCCAACCTCATCACAACCTGCTTCTATTCCTTCATCCTTGAACCTTATCTTTAGCATAAAGCTAATTTAATCTCTAAATGTAGTTTTTTAAATACTTTTGAAGCTATGGCTATCGAAAATCCCTGGAAAACACTTTCTAAAAAATCCATATATAACAATCCATGGATACATCTTGAAGAACATCAGGTGTTAAATCCTTCAGGTAATGAAGGGATCTATGGTAAAGTTCATTTTAAAAATAAAGCCATAGGAATAATTCCTGTCGATGATCATTTAAATACTTGGCTTGTAGGGCAATACCGTTACCCTCTGGAAGAATATTCATGGGAGATTCCTATGGGAGGTGGTCCCCGTGAGGTTGATATTCTGGAATCTGCCAGGCGTGAATTAAAAGAAGAAACCGGACTCCAGGCCGACTACTGGGAAATGATCCTGAGGATACACACCAGCAACTCTGTTACTGACGAAGAAGGATTTGTTTATATGGCTAAAGATTTAAGGCAAGGAGCACCCGAGTTTGAAGAAACAGAAAAACTAGAAATCAGAAAACTAACCTGTAAAGAGGCTATAGATATGGTCATGCGATCTGAAATCACGGATGGTTTAAGTGTAGCTGGATTACTGAAACTGGCAAAAATGCTCAATCTTTAATCCTTAAGATTCTTTTAAACGTTTTTTTCTCGAATGCCCAGAAAAATTGAAACCTCCCAAAGATTGCACCATAGAATAGCAGAATGACATTATATATGGGAAGGATAAAAACATAATAAAAGATTGAAAATATGATGGATGGCTCACCATTTGTTAAGAATCCGATTACCGGTTCTTTAATAAATAAAACAGTAAATCCTGTGCAGGCGAAAGCTAACAATACGATGAACAAATCCCATCCACTGTTTAACTTCCATTTTTTCTTAAGCCGGTCAATATAATTGCCCATAATCAGTTGGCTTTTGCTTCAAAATCCATGAAATGCCGCCATGCAGGACTTTGTGGTATGGGTGCTACAATTTCAATGGGGGTATCCTTAACCGGATGAACAAAAGACAATTTTCGTGAATGAAGATTGATGCTTTTGTCATTATTCGGATGGATGTAGCCATACTTAAGGTCGCCTTTGATGGGAGTGCCAATCTTGGCCAGCTGTGCCCTTATTTGATGGGGCCGGCCGGTTACTGGTTCTATTTCCAGGAGCGTGTAGTCTTTACTCTTCCCAATTAATTGATAGTTGAGTTCAGCCCTTTTGCTTCCTTTTTTCCAGGAATCGTATGCTTTTACTACATTTCTATCATGATCTTTTACAATCCAATGCAGGAGATTTCCGATTAATTCAGTGGGTTGTTTTTTCACTACTGCCCAGTAGACCTTTTCAACTTTTCTTTCCTGAAATATTTTAGTTATCCGGGTTAATGCTTTTGAGGTTCTGGCCAGCGCTATTGCACCGCTAACGGGCCTATCTAACCGGTGCGCCAGACCAAGAAATACATTCCCCGGTTTGTTATATTTCTCTTTTAAGTATTTTTTTCCCTCCTCCACTAATGATATATCCCGGGTATTATCTCCCTGCGCAAGCATTCCTGCCGGTTTGTTCAGGATTAGCAGGTGGTTGTCTTCATAAAGAACCTGTAAATTGCTATTCATTTATCTGCTACTTATCATTTACTTCTTAAATAAGACTCAAATATTTTAATTATGTTTCTTTTAAATATCTTTTGAGTATGGTATTTTTTTTAAGAGCAGCTTCGCATCTTCCTTTTTGGTTTCTTTACCTGATTTCTGATTTACTCGCCTTTGGTATGCAGCACTTCTACCGAAAGTCGGTTGTTTTGTCCAATTTAACCAATTCATTTCCTGAGAAGTCACCATCTGAAATTCAGTCAATAACCAAAGCTTTTTATAAAAACCTGGCAGATATCATAGTAGAGACCATTAAGGGCTTAAGTATTTCTGAAAAGGCGCTAAAAAAGCGTGTGCATTTTAAAAATATGGAACTGATAAATGATTATCATGAATCCCAACAATCGGTGCTGGTTATTGCGGCTCATCAATGTAACTGGGAGTGGCTGCTTTTAGGAGGATGTTTACAGATGCCTTTCCCCATAGATGGTATTTATGCGCCCCTAAAAAATCCGACCATAGACAAACTGATGCTGGAAATGCGTTCGAGGTTCGGGGGGAAGCCGATAAATAAACGCAATGCTTTGATAGAAATAATGAAGCGTAGTAAAGTATTAAAAGCACTGGCTATAGTTGCAGATCAGGTGCCGGGAAAGAATACGGATAAGTATTGGACATCATTTTTAAATCAGGACACCGCATTTTTTATGGGAGCGGAACAGCTTGCCAGATGGCTAAAATATCCGGTAATATTTCTTCATATAGAACGACGAAAGCGGGGGCACTATGAAATAACCTTCAAGAAACTTGCAGAGCCACCCTATGACGCAAGTAACATGAATGTTCTTCCGGGGTATGTCAAGGAAGCAGAAAATATGATAAAAGCCAGGCCGCATGAGTGGTTGTGGTCACATAAGCGCTGGAAGTACAAGAAGTCAGTCTATGATTGATTATCTCAGGATGAATTTCACAGGTTCACCAGGCTTATTGAGTGGATCAAGAAGATAAAAACCTGCCTTTAAATTAGATAGGTCTATTGAAATTCCGGATTCGATATTTAGTTTTTTGTAAACAATTCGGCCATCAATGCTGACTATCCTGGCTTCAAAGGGTTGATTGGTTTGTATTTTAATTAATCTATCGGCATTAACAGGGTTGGGATAGATACTGAATAATACTTGTTCAACAGGGGGACTTGGGTTCCCTTTTCCTGAGGCACTTATTTGGGCAATCCTGACCCCACCCTGAGCTGTACCAAACACCAGGAATTTTCTTTCATCACCGAACAGTTGCCCCACAACCACAGGGCTACGCTGGCCATAACGTGTAACCTCCATCTGATCTTTGAGTTGATTGTACCTTTTGATAATGGTTGAATCACCCGAGTTTCTGAAATCGGAATACAGACTGACTCTGCCGGACCTATCGGTTGTGATAAGGTCCATTTGATTATCATCATCAATAAAACCATTGGTCATTTGCATATTGCCAAGAATACCATTTTGTTCTATCCCCAGAAAAAATCTTTCGGTACGCTCAAATGAAGGATTTTCATTAGTGCCTGTATTGTTGTAGAATTCTATGTTACCAACTGTCTTGCCTAATAAAACGTCAACTGTGCCATCTTCATCAACATCTACAAGGTGAGGATTCTCAAATTTGTTGTAACTGAAATTGAATGGCGTTAAGATATCTGAAAACCCCTGGCCTGAATTGTCAATTAAAAATATTTCTCCATCATCATTATTCAGGTTCAATGCTTTTATGACCAATTCCTGCTCCGGGTCATTATCTAAATCAATAAATTGTGATTGGAGCTGATTAAAAGCATATGAGGAAAGGTTGAGGAAGTCATCATCAACTAATTCAAATATATTCCCCTGATTTTCGAATAATTGTAAGCTAGCCGGTTGAGTTGAACTACCTTCATTACCAACAAATAAATCCAGGTCGCCGTCACTATCATAATCATGTAAGGCAGGGTAGGATGTTTCTCCCACATCTAACATTTCCTTCTGAAGAAAATCTGAGGAAATGAGCTCATAATCCTGTCCATTGGATTCAAATAACCAGATAGAATTGCTGAAATCAAATGTTCCGGTGGCGTTGAATCCTATATTGGGTGAAACAATGATATCTTTCTGACCATCAAAGGTAACATCTTCATTAAATGCCCCGGGGAATTCAATAAAATCAATGGTATTAAAGACCGGGATCAAGTCAGGGTTGTAGGACTCAAAAAGTGCGCTTTCCGGGGAGCCAACATTTTCAAAAATATTCAGGTCTATGCAGTCTTCATGCCCCAGGAAAAAATCCAGGTCTCCGTCGTTATCCATATCCATCAGCATCATAGACTTCCCACTTACATGAAGAATGCGATTATCATCAGTACCGCAGGATCCTTCATCACCAAATGCAAATTGACCACAGTCACATTCCAGCAATTCGCCCCAGAAATTATCGGTCAATTCAAAATCGAGGGAATCGGCATTGCCAAAATTGTCCTGACTGAGGTTTTCATATTTACGAATCGTAATACCGGTAGCAAAATTAAAAACCAGTATGTCAAGGTCCCCGTCATTTTTCAGGTCAGCAATGGCAGGGATGTCTGTTGCATTTAAAAATAAATTGGTTATCTGACCAAATCCTTTGGTGAGGATAGGGTCAGCGACTAGTTCCCATTGAATTTCGCCTTCATCACTTATGTTCTTAAATACCCGGATGCCCAAACCGGTAAAGGTGAAAATATCTTTTTTTCCATCAAAGTTGTAGTCCCTCAATAAGAACCAGTTAGTGATATCATCAGGGAACAGGAAAGCATGATCTTCAGAATAATCATACCGGCCCTGGTCCGCGATAAAGACCGAAACGGTGTTGGAAGCTCTGTCAAAAACGATCAGGTCATCATCATCATCAAAATCAATGTCCATGGTGCTTACCTGAGCGGCATTTAAACCACCTGTCCAGGGGTTTCTCAAACGCTCTCCCTCTATGACGAGCTCAGCGTCATCGAAGCTGTCGAGCTGAATTTGTGCATAAGATTTCGACAGCAGAAATAAATAAGCAACAATGAATGCTGATAATCGAAGCAAGTGATTAGGATTAGTCTTCAGAAGTACATACAGCCACATCCCCGGCGGCTGCCCCGGATTCTTCAAATGCCATACCTATATTTCCGGCAGCCAGTACAATATCTTTTTCCGGGCCTACATCAGACTGATGAATTTTAATAGAAGCCTTTAGGTTCATCAGCTCCTCAAAAGTAATGTCTGACCCATCCGCTAAGAAATTAACTTCAGTAACACTTTCTCCTGTTTCACCATCCAGCGGTGTGAGTAATTTTATGATAGGGGCATCAGCAAATCCCACGTCACCCAGATGTAAGTGTGCAGGATGTGTATATCCTTTTATGGTACCTGTAACATTTACGTATATTTCTGCATTACCACCAGCTTTTTCTGTTATGGTAACAGAACCACTAACCGCTCCTGTACCCGGATTTAAGGGGTACACAACCTTATTAGCCGTTAATTCATTGTTGGTATCACCCGAATTGTCACAAGCTGCAAGTATTAATAATGAGGCGAGAAGGATAAGATATTTTTTCATGATAAATTTATTCAAATCAATGTTCCAGTCGTCAGGATTCACATAAAAGACGAAAGGAATTGTCAATTGTTATGATTAAAACAAAAATTACTTAAAAAACGCTCACTTATGGCAACAGAAGTTACTTAGTTTACTTGCTCCATATAGATTTCATAAGATAAGGTTGGTGCATGGATCGTATCTCTTTTAACCCGGTTATCTATCAGTCCTTCTGCATAAAACCGGCGTTTTTTATAACCTATTTTCGTGGCGTCAATAAACACATCCAGGTTTACAGTGTCGCTTTTATTTGTTATAGAGTGTGAGTTGTAGGTGAAATTGAACCTGCCGTTGATACCACTGCTTAGCGGGTATTGATTATAGGCAATTATAAAACCGTCCTGGTATGGATCGTAGGGGCGAACGTAATAGACATCATACTCCAGGTTTACGCCGGTGAGTGGCTCATTGGTCTCAGCATCAAAGACTTTCCCTTCAATTTTACCGGAAATGAAAGAATTAGGGATACTTTGAATACCTGTTATGGGGCTAATTGGGTTTTGGAGCTGAGGATTCAATCCTTCGTTCTCAGGGTAGTCGCAACCTTGTATAGTTATTAGTAACAATGTGTATAAAATCCACCGATGCATTTTTAAAAATAACAAAAAAGAAAATTAAAAGAAAGTGAACTCGGAGGAACATGAACTTCTATTTTTAACCATTGATTATCAAGTCGTTATAATCAATTGTATTGATTTGGTAACCGAATAGGTCACCCATTCTTTTGGGATCATTTTGATTATCGTTAGAGTGAGTTGGATATTATCAATAGCTAGTGTTCTTCAATTACTTTTTTGTCTCTAATTCTAACCTACTTATTTTACATATTTATTGCTTACAAGAGTTCAAAGAAACTATATGAAATGTAAATACCTTATTTATCTTGGTCTTGTTATTCATTTGGTATCATGTTCTTCAGAGAATACAAATTCTAAAGAGTA
>DAXETV010000027.1:0-88013 GCA_051155775.1 Cyclobacteriaceae bacterium
AAAATGATAGAGGCTGAACCAGAAAGCAGGAGAAATTGGATGCTAAATCAATTTGAATATGCTGGCAAGAACTTGAAAAGAATTAAGAAATATAAGTTTTGGAAAGATGACAATCATGCATTGAACTTGAGAGCCATATGATGGATAGTAGATTAGATTACATTCATCAAAACCCAGTTGAAGGCCATGATTGTAGATGAGGCTGAAAACTATATTTTTAGTTCCGCCAGGGATTATGGTGGGATACGAGGATTAGTTGATGTTCAATTGATAGGTTAAAAACTTAGTGATTTAGGAATCCTCGTTGCAAACGAGGACTAGATGAGGGAAATTGTAATGCTTTTGTAACACCTCCTCTTTTATTAGGAACTAGCCCTTAGCGAGCCGCTAAGACCAGCAAGGGGAGCGTTATCTATCTTGTCAATGAAAGCGTCACTGTTAAAGATACCATATCGCCATCTACTTCTGTTTGCTCATTTAATAATAATTTAAATGATGTGTTTGCGTCATTCACCTCAGTAATATCCCATGTGGTTTCTCCATCAATTGTTAATGAAGTATTGCTATTATTTATACTGTATGTACCCGTTGTTCCATCCTCCTCGACATAAGTTCCATCTTCATTAAAAGTAATAGTTTCGCCTACCACAACCGGAAGGTCCAAACCAGCAGGATCAGTTTCTACTCCATCTATTAGTATTTCCAGCCCTGTGGCTGTCCAGGTGCCAATAATTGTAAAACTATCAGTAGCGTCATCATCATCATCATCCCCACAAGAAATAATTGTTATAGCAAGCATTGCAATAAGACTCCATAGCGTTAAAATTTTTAAGTTTTTCATAAAATATATTAATTATTGAATTTAAGTGAGCCCGTAAGCTAGTGAGTATTTTTCAATAAAGCCATATAGCAACTGTGCCTGGTGATTTTTCCCGCCCGATGGGAAGTATGGTATTTATTTTCCCGTTGAATTGCATTAGAAAATTACAATTTGACAAAAGAATAATTTACAAATAAATCATACCTTCTTTTATATTTCCATAGATATAACCTTTACCGTTTTGTTGGTTTATTGAAGCCAACAAAGCAAGAACCGCATCGAAATCATGCCATGATTTTATAATATCCCGGTCAACATGCAGGCCTGCATGTTGAATAACCGTATCTAGTAAGTCATATATCTGTAATCGATCCTTTTTATACCCTTTATCCATTACACCAATTCTTTTTGCCTGGGCTTTCGGATAAGTCTCTCTCAGTTCATGGCCAATATCCTTAAGGATTTTTTTCAGTTTCATCGCCCGGGCTGTTAATCCTCCGATAAACATTGGAGACATAGCGTTTAAGTATCTATCCACTTCACGATAGAAGTAATCATCGCCATCCCCAAAGTATGCTAAGGGCAAGGATAGCGGAGCATCAATATAAATGGGGTTTTGAAATTCACTACGTTTTACGAATTCAAGGATAAATGCGTCAGCATCGTAGTTTTTTGGGCATTTTAATAGTTTTAAGCAATCAGTGTAATAGGCGATGGATGTATTTCCAGAATGCTTGCTGCCATAATCAATGCCGATATGGATAATATTATTAATCAATAAAGACGGTTAATTCATCTTCGGCAACCACTTTAACATAGTTATTGATAGAGGTGGCAAGTTCATAGCCTTTATAGGTTGCTGATAGGGGGAAAGCTTTGTGCTCCCTGTTTACAAGGACAGCTATTTCTATCTTTTTTACGGAATTATTAAGAAAAGCTTTTAAACCATAAGCAAGGGTCCTGCCTGTATTCATCACATCGTCAACCAATACCACTACTTTGTTGTTGATCAGTTTAGGATCCACATCTATAGATACATCCGAGCGCAGCGGATCCTGCTTATCAATATTTACCTGGACCACCTCTAATTTCAATTTGGAAATTGAACGCAACTCCTCCAAAATCAATCGAGCCAGTTGATATCCTTTTCCCTTGATTCCGGCCAACACCAACTCCTCATACTGGTAGTTGTTCTCGTAGATTTCAAAGGCTATCCTTCTTAATTTTTGTCTTACCTGATGATCATTTAATATCTGATCCAAAGCATTATGGGATTGGGAGTATCTTACTATCTTTAAATGTTGACAGAATAACCATGGATTGTAAACTATCGACAATATCAATATCACTTACCTGTTCCAGCATTAATTTTTGATATGAAACAATATCTTTTGCTATTACCTTTAATATAAAATCACCGGAACCGGTGATGTGGTGACATTCTATCACCTCATCAATTTTATTGATTTCATTTATGAATTTGTCGATGTTTGTTTTATTGTGGCCTTTTAGCGTTACATGGACAAATGTATTGACACCCAGTCCGATGCGCTCTGTGTCTAATTTTGCATGATAACTTTTTATAATCCCCATCGCCTCTAGTTTTTTAACGCGCTCTAGCGTTGGCGCGGGTGATAAACCGATATCTTTTGAAAGTTGCGCGTTGGTAATTTTAGCGTTCTTTTGAAGAATTTCTAAAATCTTTCTATCTATCTGATCTAGCTTGGGTTTAGAAGCCATATTTAGTTGATATATTGAAACAAAATTTTATTTTAAACAAAATTACTAAATATATCTTATATTTGGTATTATTTGAATAGTGAAATATTTGGTTAAATAATATTTCTTAAACTAAGACAATAGCTCCATATCCCTGATCAATATCCTGCGTCTGTCGAAATTTATTAGGTTTTTCTCTTTAAGGTCATTCAAAATAGTGGTAACGGTTTGCCGTGATGTCCCCGTTAAGCTGGCAATGTCTTTGTGGGTATAGTGACTTTTTATCATAGTTTCAAAGCCTACTTTCTGTCCTTTTTCCATGCCCATTTCTTTAAGAAAATCAATAATTCTGCTTCTGGCATCCTTAAAAACCAGGCTTTCAATGCGTCTCTCAACCTTTTTGATTCGGCTACCCATCAGTTTCAGGATTTTTAGGCTTAGGGTTTCATTATCCTTCATTAGTTCTTTCAGATCATTAATGGACATGGGGCATACGGTAGTATTTTCATCCATAGACCGGGCAAAGTCAGTCCGTTTGTTTTCCCCGGCAAGTGCCATCTCACCAAAAAGCTCACCTTTTGTAAGTATCGCACTGACAATTTCTTTTTGATCATGAGTAAATGAGCCAATTTTCACCCGGCCTTCAGCAATCATATAAATGTGCCTGGATAAATCGTTTGGGAAATATATGAATTGATCCTTCCCATACTTACGGAATTCATGTCTATCTCTCATACTGGATGCCTTATGAGGGCATAGGATATCATATAAATCCACATCTTCAAAATACCACAAGTTGGACCTGTCATTCATGTCGGTACGATAATTTTTATAATAATTTATTTAAATAAACTAATTTATCAACTCAATTTTTCAGCTTATGATCAAATATACGTTATCTCACATTTTTATTTACCCAATAAAAAGTTTGGGAGCTGTTTATTTGACCTCTTCGAGATTAACCGAGAGCGGTTTATTATACGACAGGCGATTCATGTTGGTGGATAAAAATAAAAAATTTATCTCCCAACGTGAATTACCGGCATTGACCCTTTTCAGGTGCTATATCGATGAGGATAATTTAAAAGTAACTTTTAATGGAGATGAAGTGAAGATACCTTTATCTATTAAAAATGGAGCCGGGCTTGAAGTCAAAATCTGGAACGATAAAGTTAAGGCCTTAGCAGCATCTTCTGAGATCAGCAAATGGTTTCAAAAGCATTTAAACAAAGAATGTACGCTTGTTTATCTTCCTGAGGATTCAACCCGCTTTGTGGATAAAAATTATGTTGAGGCAAATGTACCGGTGAACCTATCTGATGGCTATCCTTATCTTATTATTGGTAAAAGTGCACTTAACAAACTAAATGGTAAGCTAGAAGAGCCGGTAGAGATGTTGAGGTTTAGGCCCAATCTGGTTTTTGAGGGTGGTTTAGCCCATGATGAAGATGAGTGGAACCATTTCAGAATTGGTAAAGCATTATTCCGTGCTGTGAAGAAATGCAGCCGATGTCAGGTGCCAACCGTTGACCTTATAAAAGGGACATTTGGAAAAGAACCATTAAGAACACTGAACAGCTATCGCAGACATCATAATGAAATCAATTTTGGCATGAATTGTATTTTAGAAGGTGGACGTGAGATAAATTGTGGTGATGAAATTGAAACAATAAAACCATAGGTCAATGGAATATCTTGTCATAAAATCTTTGCATATAATTTTTGTGGTCACCTGGTTTGCCGGCCTTTTTTACATGGTAAGGTTGCTGGTTTATGATACGGAGGTACAAAAGAAAGAAGATCCCGAAAAATCTATCCTGACAAAAGAATACAAGCGAATCCAAAGGCCACTATGGTATGGTATCACCTGGCCTTCCGCTATCCTAACCCTGGTATTTGGGTTTTGGTTGGTTATCATTCAAAATTACTGGACCCAATCGTGGATGTTGCTGAAGTTTGGGTTCATCCTGGGGCTTTATTTGTACCATTTTATGTGTGGCATGGCTTACAATAGCATGAAAAAAGGTATTTATAAATACACTGGCATTCAATTAAGAATTTGGAACGAAGTGGCAACAATTTTCCTGGTATCCATTGTTTTTATAGTAGTGCTAAAAAACACGTTCAGTTGGATATGGGGGCTACTGGGTATCCTTATTTTTTCTGTGTTTTTAATGCTGATTGTAAAATTGATTAAGAAGATAAGAGAAAACAAAAGGAAGATAATATGAAAAAATCTATAATTACTTACATTTTTCTGATACTTGGCTTTTCAGCGTGCGTGGATGTTGAATCTCATTTTGAGTTGCCTGTCCTGGGAAGACAACAGATAGTAGAAAAAATGGTGGATGGGAAAATGGTTAAGGATACACTACCACACACCATAGCTGACTTTAGTTTTGTAAATCAAGACAGCGCTGTAGTTACCAATGAAGATTTAAAAGATAAAATCTATGTCGCTGATTTCTTTTTTACTACCTGCCCTACGATTTGTCCCATCATGAAAAAAGAAATGCTCCGGGTATATGAAGCTTATAAAGGAAATGAAGAAGTTGCAATCCTATCACATACCATCGATCCTGAGCATGATACTGTGGCATTATTAAAACAATTCGCTCAAAACCTGAGTGTTGATACCAAACAATGGCAGTTTCTAACAGGCGACAAGGATGAAATATATGATATTGGTGAAGAAAGCTACATGGTGGTGGCGAACGAAGATCCTGATCAGCCTGGCGGTTTTATACATAGTGGGGCTTTTATACTTGTTGATAAAAAAAGAAGAATCAGAGGCATCTATGACGGCACCCAGAAGAATAGCGTTGATATCCTCATTAAGGACATCAAAAGACTGTTGAAAGCATATGAAAAAAAACAAAGCTCCTAAGGACTTTATTATTGCAGGTATATTCCTTTTATGTCTGGTACATTCCTGTTCCTTCAAAGAGCATCAGAAAAACATGCGGTTTAAGCAATATTATGTCAAAGGGAAAAAGCTCTACACCGTGCATTGCCAGAATTGTCATCAGGAAAATGGACAAGGGCTGGGTAATCTATACCCCCCTTTAGCAAAATCCGATTATTTACTTCGGAATGTCCGAAGATCAGCCTGCATCAGTAAATATGGCATAGAAAAACCGATTGTGGTTAACTCAGAAGCGTACAACCAACCCATGCCCGGAATTGAGCAACTCACGGTCTTGGAAATAACAGAAATACTAAATTACGTGTATAATGCATGGGGTAATGATTATGGTATGATAAGCCCGGATTCAGTACGTATAGCCCTGGAAAACTGTAATGAACCGTATTGAAATGTAGATTAAAGGATATTAAAGGTGTTTCTCCATATATAACTTATGAAATGCCCTTTCTTCTATATCCGGTTGAAAGTCATATAGAAAAAAACCATGCTTTAGCGCAAAAATGATCATAAGGGTATGCATGTTATAAGTTTTAAAATAAATTCGTTCATATCCTTTTAGTCGACACCACATCTCCATTTTGCTTAAAAGTAAGCTTGCAACCTTCAATCTTCTATGATCTGGCAACACACCACCGATCCAGCTATAAAAATCCCGGCCATTCCTGTCTTCATCATAGGAGACCTTAAAACCCACCAACTGGTTATCACGCTCAGCCACAAGAATCAGGTGTTCCTTTTCATCTAGACGGTTTAGGTAGTCAATGTAGCCATAGGAATCCCCAAACTCAGGGATATCCCTGGTCAGTTGCTCGACTTCATCAATGCTTCCGTATCGAATTTTAGTTGCCATTCATTATTTCTTCTATTTCATCCGGATTTATTGGCGCCTCGGCCAATAAATTGATTAATCCATCCGCTGTGATCACTACATCATCTTCCAAACGAATACCAATGCCTTCATCCCTCACATATATCCCTGGTTCGACCGTTAAAACCATTCCCGGTTTAAAACTTTCGTAAATGCTCCCTACATCATGAACATCCAATCCAAGATGATGTGAAGTTCCATGCATGAAGTATTTCTTATAGGCAGGCTTGTCCTTATCCTGGTTTTTAATTTCATTCATGTTTAATAAGCCTAAATCCACAAGTTCCTTTTCCATAGCTTCACCAACGGCTTTGTGATATTCTTTTATGGAGCTACCAGGTTTTAAAATATTCATTGCAAAATCTTTCACCTTCAGGACCGAAGCATATATTTTTCTTTGACGATCAGTAAACCTTCCATTGGCAGGGATGGTTCGTGTCATATCGGCATGATAATTTCCATACTCGGCCCCTACATCCATTAGCACCAGATCACCATCACTTATCTTACATTCATTCTGGATATAATGAAGTATACAGGCATTCTTACCACCAGCTACAATTGGTTGATATGCAAAGCCTCTCGATCTGTTTTTCAGAAATTGATAAGCATATCTCGCCTCGATCTCAAACTCGTAATCACCAGGCTGCATGGTTTTTAATACTTCGAGGTAACCGGTTTTTGTTATATCACAGGCTTTTCTTATGGTCTTAACCTCTTCTTCAGATTTAACCATTCTTAATGCAGAAACTATTGGATTAACCCTGTGGTAATTGTATAGCGGGTAATTTTCCATGCACCATTTAATAAATCTGTCATTT
The DNA here is from genome assembly GCA_051155775.1 of Cyclobacteriaceae bacterium. GTDB lineage: Bacteria > Bacteroidota > Bacteroidia > Cytophagales > Cyclobacteriaceae > CAYSCZ01. Next base: position 7,155 of record DAXETV010000027.1, read on the forward strand.
CTGGTTTTTACCTGATTCGCATTTCTTAAATGTTCATTTTTATCCAGGTATATATTTTCCGTTTCACTCAGGACTTTATAAAATATCTTTTCAAATTCGGCAACCCACTGCACATTTTCTATCCCAGATGCTTTTTTAGCTTCTTCTTTAGTAACCTTTTTACCTTCCCAGGTTTTAATCTCATCGTTAGTTTCCCGAATAAATAACACTTCCCTGTACTCTTCTTCTGGAAAATCGGGGGCAATCAAAAGAATGGTCTCTTCCTGATCGATGTTAGATAAATAAAACACATTGGCATTCTGCTTAAAGGGCATGACTCCGTCAGCATTGGTAGGTAAGATATCATTGGAATTAAAAATAGCTACTGAATTGGGCAACAACTGTTCTTTTAACTTATTTCTATTTTCTATGAATTGCTGACTACTTGATTGCTGATACCTCATTTAGGTTTTTTATTTTTGATATGATGAGAAAATCTCTAAAGTTAATACTTCTTTACGCATTCCTTTCTTTCGTCGCGAAAGCTGATAAATATTGGATTTATCTCGATAAAGATGCAACGCCAATAGAAATCAAACACGAATTAATTAAGAAATCTTTTTATTCAAAATGGTTGCACGCTATTTCAGCACACGTTCCCTATGAACAACTTGATTCAATAGGTGATCTACCTCAGGTAAAGGATATCGTCAGGGTTTATGATAAGATCCATTTAACCCGATACAAAGGATATTTATCAGAATATTATGGTAACCTGGGGTTCGCATTGGAACAGATCAACGGGCAATGTCTGATAGATGAAGGACTGAATGGTAAAGATGTTAAAATCGGGGTTATTGACGGAGGGTTTTTAGACGCTGACGAAGACCCGGCATTGAGTCACTTCTTCAGGCAAAAAAAGGTGCTGGGCTACAAAGATTACATTACACCTGACCTTGAGCCTTATGATGGATCTGCCAGATTGCATGATGAGCATGGGAAACAGGTATGGGAACTGATAGGAGGTTATCACCCAGAAAAATATATTCAGTATGGTTTTGCTATGGGCGCAGAATATTACCTGGCACGAACTGATCATGGCATCAGTGAAAGAAGAATTGAAGAGGATTATTTGATTGCTGCATTAGAATGGATGGCCTCAGAAGATGTAAAAATTGTAAATATTTCATTAGGATATACCGATGGTTATGACAATAAAGCTGAAAATTATCTCCCAAAGCATATGGACGGAAGTTATACAGCTGTTACCAGGGCAGTAAATATTGCCGCAGAAAAGCATGGCATGCTGGTGATAGTTGCTGCTGGAAATGATGGACAAAAGTCCAACTGGAGGGTGGTGTCTGCGCCGGGTGATGCCAAACATGCTTTGACAGTGGGAGCAACCAAACTCAAAGTGGCTGATAAAATGCCCTACAGCTCTATCGGATATCATAAACTTAATTATGTGAAACCTGATATCTCATGTTTTGCGACAACAGGCACATCTTTTTCTGCACCCGTGATCACCGGATTAGCAGCTTGCATCAAACAATATGATCCGACATTAACAAATTTTGAAATTAAAGATATCATCATAAAATCGGCACATCTTTATCCCTTTGGGAACAATTATCTGGGCTATGGGATACCGGATTGCAAAAAAGTATTGCGTCAACTAAAAGGAGAGGATGTAAAATCAAAAGTACAGCAGGTCAAAACGTCCAAAAAAAAGTTTAAGCTCAAAGGCAGGTTAGCGGGAGAGATTGTGGTGGTCTATCATAAAAAAGACGCTATCAACGTTTTAAACAGGTATTTTTTGAGGCCCTCTAAGAATAAATTGAAGATCAAACATGAGCCCGGGGCTTATAGTAGCACTATTACGGTTGGTCGGAAAGTGAAAGAAGTTTTCTGGCTAAACCCCTGATGGATCGCCAGCTTTTATCTTATTTCAGCTTTTTCTTTGCGGATAATGCAGCACCAATTATCCCAGCATGGTTTCTATTCTCGGCAGGAACAACCTTTGCCTCCAATTTAAAGCAATGTGCATATTTATCAAATTTTTTACATACACCTCCACCTAAGATAAACAAGTCAGGCCAAAATAATGCCTCCAATCGATTCAGGTATCTGTTAAACCTAGTGGCCCATTCCTCCCAGGCCAGGTCATTTTCCTCACGTACTGAGTTAGCAGCATAATCTTCTCCCACCATATCGTCTATTTTCACATGACCCAATTCAGTGTTGGGAACCAACTTCTTACCAATAAATAATGCCGTGCCGATACCTGTACCCGCAGCCACAACCATGGTTACACCTTTGGCTTTTTTACCTGCCCCAAACTTCATTTCAGCCAGGCCCGCGGCATCCACGTCATTCAGCACATAAGTTGGGCATCCTGTTTTCCTGCTTATCATTTTTGGGGCATCTACTCCTATCCATGAATCATCAACATTACTGGCAGTTTTCACTATGCCGTGCCTTACCGCTGATGGCACCCCACAACCGATTATTCCTTCCCACTTGAAAAATTTCACCACCTCACATACGGTTCCAATCACAGATTCAGGCGTGGCTGGTTGGGGCGTTGATATACGTTTCCTATCGGTCAGTAGTTCCCCCTTTTTAGTATCAACAAGCGCTCCTTTGATACCACTACCACCTACATCAATACCTAATACTTCCATGTCATTGTTTAATAAGAACAGGCAAAAGTAAGGGTTGTTGACCAATTAACCAGCATGGCCATTATTTCAGCCCGGATTGCAAGGTCAGTTACCCTTCAAATTGATGATAACCACACCATCCATCACCCATGCAACCCACTGCGGCCTGCCGCCGGCCAAGCCTGCTCCCCTGCAATCCCATTTCGGTCTTGGCCCGGCTCCATAGTCGTTTGGCCACCAGCTAATCAACCCGGTTCAAATGGGTAAATATGAAGGTAGACATCACCTGGTAGGCCTTCGGTTGGCGATGCCAAACATAACATCAGGCATTTGGTTAAGAAACCATGCATTATCTGATAACCTTCCTTTTTTGTTTATTTTTCACCGGATCCCTAATGTCGCAGGATATAGAACATTTAAACATCCATCGATTAGATATAACGGAAAAAGGTATGATTGTCCTTGGCACCTGGGCCGCTTCCAATATTTTGATCAACCCGGTATTGGCAAGAAATGCTTCTGGTAGTGAGAAATATTTTTATAACATGAATACCTATTGGAATGCGGTGAACCTGGCAATAGCAGGTGTTGGATATTATAATTCTATATCCGCAGATCCGGGTGCATTTAGTGCACAGCAGACCATCATAGAGCAACAAAAAATTGAAAAATTGTTAATGCTCAATACCGGGTTGGATGTTGCTTATGTCCTCGGTGGATTGTATCTCAGGGAGCGTTCCAAAAATGTGTCTAAGAACGGAGACCGGTTAAAAGGTTTTGGGGAATCCCTTATACTCCAGGGAGCATGGCTTTTTACTTTTGACCTGATCTTTTATTTTGTCCACCATAAATCCGGAAGTAAACTTTTGAACGCAATTGAAGGCCTGGCTTTTACACCCAATGGCTTCAACATCACTTTTGGATTGTAATATACGTTCAATTTTTATTTGCTAACTGGCCACAAGCCGCATCAATATCTTTCCCCCGGCTTCTACGCACATTTACATTGACACCATTTTTTAATAGAAAATTTGCAAATACCGCAATTGCATCCTGGTCGGCATTTTTGTATGAGGCGTAATCGATAGGGTTATATTCGATTATATTCACTTTGCAAGGTATCTGACGGGCTATTTTCAATAATTCCCGGGCATCATCCAGTGTGTCGTTGAAATTGTTAAAAACGATGTACTCAAAGGTTACAGGGTTCCTGGTGGCTTCATAAAAATAACTCAAAGCACCTTTCAACACCTCCAGGTTATTAGCTTCATTGATGGGCATGATCTCGTTCCTTTTCTGGTCATTGGCAGCATGTAAAGAAAGCGCCAGGTTGAACTTTACGCTATCCTCCGCCAGTTTTTTAATCATTTTGGCTATCCCTGCGGTGGAGACCGTTATACGTTTACTGGCCATACCCAATCCTTTATCTGAGGTGATCAAATCGATCGACTCCATCACGTTCTTATAATTCAGGAGCGGTTCCCCCATACCCATGAAAACAATATTACTGAGGGGAATCTGGTACGCTTGCATAGCTACCCTCCCGATGGCCACTACCTGGTCATAGATCTCTCCCGGCTCCAGGTTCCTCATACGATCCATATAGCCGGTGGCACAAAACTTACAACTCAAGGAGCAACCCACCTGGGAGGAAATACAAGCGGTCATACGGTTGTCGGTAGGTATCAGCACACCTTCGATAAGATGACCGTCAAACAGCTTAAAAGCCATCTTTATGGTGCCGTCGCTACTCACCTGGGTTTTTTCAGTAATTATATTTCTTATCTCGAAACTTTCTTCCAGCAAAGAACGGGTCTCTTTGGAAAGATTGGTCATCTCGCTGAAACTTACTGCTGACTTTTTCCATAGCCACTCATATACCTGTTTAGCCCTGAATCTCTTTTCACCTTTTGAGATGAAAAACTCTTCCATCTTTGATACATTCAAACCTCTTATGTCCTGCTTATTCATACTGCAAAGATACTCCAGCCATATATTCTTTTGATTTAACCTGAATTATTCTATATTCATTTTATGAAGGATCGTGTTATACAGGTTCTGGACAGGATTACCCTAAGCGTTGGTAAACTAACCAGCTGGCTTAGCTTTATTTTGGTGATTTTAATCACTATTGATGTGGTACTAAGGTACGTATTCAACCTAAGTTGGGCCGGATTATATGAGTTGGAATGGCACCTATTTGCTATGATATTTCTTTTAGGCGCCAGCTATACTTTGCAGGAAGACAAGCACGTAAGGGTAGACTTATTTTACAATAATTTGCCAGTCAGAACCAAGGCATTAATTAACCTTATTGGGTATGCGCTTTTCATCTTACCCTTCTGTGTGGTTGTATTCATTACTTCATTGCCATTTGTTTATGACGCTTATTATATCATGGAAGGAAGCCCGGATGCTGGCGGTCTACCGGCAAGGTTTGTTATAAAAGCCTTCATTCCTTTGGCCATGCTACTGCTTACCCTTCAATCCCTGTCGCTGATATTAAAATCGCTTAAAACCATCATTGACAAGCCATGAGTGATTATCTGCCATTTATTCTTTTTGGTCTTGTACTGGTATTTCTGCTGGCAGGCTTTCCGGTAGCATTCACCATTGGCGGGCTATCTGTGCTTTTCGGTATCATCATTTATGATGTGGATTTCTTCTACCTGCTCTCTCTACGTATTTATGGCATTATGAACAATTTCGTTTTATTGGCCGTGCCTTTGTTCATATTTATGGGCATTATGCTGGAGAAATCAGGCCTGGCAGAAAGCCTGCTGGAAACCATGGCTTTATTGTTTGGGAAATTCAAAGGAGGCCTGGCCATATCAGTGGTGGTGGTAGGAGCTATGCTGGCTGCCTCCACAGGTATTGTGGGGGCGACTGTTGTTACAATGGGGCTGATAAGCCTGCCCATCATGCTAAAAAGAGGCTACAGCCCTGAATTAGCTACCGGCACTATAGCCGCCTCCGGAACATTGGGACAGATTGTGCCGCCTTCGGTTGTATTGGTGCTTTTAGGTAGCGTTTTAAATATTTCAGTGGGTAATCTCTTCAAAGCAGCGCTTCTACCCAGTCTTATACTAATTGGTCTGTACCTGATCTATCTCATTGTCTATGCTAAATTAAGGCCGGCTAAAGCACCCATCATGCCGATGGAAGAGATTAAAAAGTTTAGAAGGGAAGGATTTACTTTTCAGATGGTTGGTACCTTCATTTTACCGATGCTGTTGATTATCCTGGTGTTGGGCTCCATCTTTGCAGGGGTTGCCTCGCCCACGGAAGCAGCAGGCATTGGCGCTTTTGGGGCTCTAGTCATTACTTTGATCTATAAGCGTACCGATCTGGTCATCCTTAAAAAAGTGATGAAAGAGACCACCCAACTTACCAGTATGGTGTTCATGATCCTAATTGGTGCCACTGCTTTTTCGCTGGTTTTCCGGGCTACTGGTGGTGACCGGATGATGACAGAGATCATTGAAAGCAGTCAGCTAGGCCCTTATGGTTTTTTATTCCTTGTCATGATAACGGTTTTCATATTAGGGTTCTTTATTGACTTTATTGAGATTACTTTTATCATAGTGCCGGTGGTAACTCCCATTTTTATTAGTCTGGGCATTGACTTAATCTGGGTAGGCATATTATTAGCCATCAACCTGCAAACTTCCTTTCTTACGCCTCCATTTGGATTTTCCCTATTTTATCTGAAAGGTGTGGCTCCACCTGGAGTGAGCACTCGTCAGATTTATGCTGGCATCATACCTTTTGTAATCATCCAGTTGATCTTTTTAGGATTTTTAATATTATTTCCCGAGATTTTGTATGTTTTTTAGTATTGTTTGATGAAGTAAAACAAGCAATAAATTAATTTCAATTGCTGCGAGAAAGCATTCGGTAAAGACAAACCTTTTAAGCCTTTAACTCTTTATGTTAACTACCGCCTGCCTTTCCCTGTTCACCATCAATTGCGTTACATCGGGTCGGGAATAGTGGCCTGAAGGGTCAAAGTTCTGTCGCTCTTCATAAATGCGGTCAAGTTCCAGATTAGCCATGATCAACCCCACTTTATTGCGTACAGGTTCTATTATCCAGTTGCCATCCGGTGCCGCCACGCAAGAACCACCATCTGTAAGCACTTCAGGGACATTTTTCAGTATCTTGTCATAATGTGGTACGTTTTCTGGAAAGTCAGTCTTTCTCATCAAACCTGATACAGATAGTACGTAAGCGCGTGACTCTTTTGCAATGAATCGGGTAATATCCTTAGTATTTCTTTCTGATCCTGGCCAAACTGCTATGTGTACATTCTCTCCCAAGCCGTACAAAGCAGCACGGGGCAGTGGCATCCAGTTCTCCCAACAATTCAATCCCCCCAGGCAAAAGGACTTAAGATTATGTGTTCTTAACCCATGTCCATCACCAGGGCTCCATGTCAAGCGCTCTTCATAAGTGGGTTGTAGCTTACGGTGTACGGATTGTATCCCACCATTTGGATCAATGTATACCAACGAAGCATATAGACTGTGGCCACCCCTGTTTAATGCCCTTTCGATGATGCCCAGATAGACAGCAATCCGATGTTTTTTTGCTGTATCACAAATTTCATTCAAATCACCGGATTCTATTTGTATGGCATTCTTTAGGTAGTGTGCATGAATCTCTTTTTGGATTGTAGATTCAAAACGAGCTCCATCTGTGTGCTCTATCCAAAAAGGATAGCCAGGTAGCAGGCCTTCACCAAATGCTACCAGGTCGCAGTTATTTTCTCCTGCTTCTATAATATAATCCTTTACTTTAGCCGTGGTGGCGTCTTTGTTTAACCATACCGGCACTATCTGTGCCAGCGCCACTTTAAGTTGATCTTTTGACATTATGCTTGGTTTTTACATCAAGATAACTCATTATACCAAATGTCAGGGGGGTGTCTTGTACTTTAAAGTATGGAAAAAGGAAGAAAAGTCATAATTCCTTTTAATGATGGATTTATAGTGCGTTTATTTGATTGTTGATATTTTAGACTTATGAAAGACGCTTTTCAAAAAAGAATAGGGATTTTAGGTGGCGGACAGCTTGGTCGAATGATTATCCAGGAGGCCATCAACTACAATTTATTTATTTCCGTTTTGGACCCGGATCCCAATGCACCTTGCAGTGTAGTAGCAAATGAACATGTTGTAGGGGACTTTAAAGATTATCAATCGGTAATGGACTTTGGCAAGAATTGTGACCTGGTAACCATAGAAATAGAAAATGTAAATACCAGGGCTTTGAAGGATCTAGCTAAAAGCGGCATTGAAGTGTATCCTGAACCGGCAGTTATTGAAATCATAAAAGATAAAAGGAAGCAAAAAACCTTTTATAAAGCCAATAGGATACCAACATCAGAGTTTATGTTGGTTGAAGGTCGTAAGGATATAGAAGCGCATGTAGATTACCTGCCTTTTGTGAATAAACTTGGCACGGCGGGCTATGATGGAAGAGGGGTAAAAGTTTTGCAAAGCGATGCTGATTTGGCCGAGGCTTTTGATCAGCCGGGACTTATCGAAAAATACATCCCTTTCGAGAAAGAGTTGGCTATTATCGTGGCAAGAAATAAAAAAGGTGAAATGAAAACTTACCCCCTGGTAGAAATGGTTTTCAATCCTGTAGAAAACCTTGTGGAATACCTGTTTAGCCCTGCAAATGTTGATGGTCTGGTCCATCAAAAAGCAGAGTTGATTGCAAGGGATATTATTTCAAAGTTAAACATGACCGGTATGCTGGCAGTAGAACTATTCCTTGATAAGGAAAATAATTTACTTGTTAATGAAATCGCGCCCAGGGTTCATAATTCAGGCCACCATACGATAGAAAGTTGTGCTTCCTCCCAGTTCGACCAATTCTTAAGGTCCATATTAAATTTACCACTTGGTAATACGGATTTAAGAGCTCATGCCGCAATGATTAACTTACTGGGCTCACCTGATCATAAAGGATTAGCAAAATATCAGGGAGTTGAGGAAACCCTGGGGCGCTCCAATGCATTTATTCACCTTTACGGGAAAAAAGAGACCAGGCCATTCAGAAAGATGGGTCATTTGACTGTTGTTGCTGACAGTCATGGGGCTTTGTTATCGTCAATAAATGATTTGAAGAAAGCTATAAAAATAATATCATAAATGAGTCCACAAGTAGGAATAATCATGGGCAGCAAGTCTGATCTTGCAGTGATGTCAGAGGCAGCAAAGTTTTTAGAAGCTTTAGAAATAGAATTTGAGGTCTCGATTGTATCTGCCCACAGAACGCCGGAGCGCATGGTTGAATATGCTAAAAATGCCCAGGATCGAGGTATAAAAGTGATCATTGCAGGGGCAGGAGGGGCAGCACACCTTCCAGGCATGGTAGCTTCTATGACTGTTTTACCTGTAATCGGTGTGCCGGTAAAATCAAGAAATTCTATCGATGGCTGGGATTCAATATTATCAATACTTCAAATGCCTAATGGAATTCCTGTAGCAACTGTAGCGCTGGATGCGGCAAAAAACGCCGGAATACTTGCTGCCAGGATATTAGCAGCTTTTGATATGGCGATTGATAAAAAAATGAAAGAATATCAGCAATCCTTAACAGATAAAGTCATGGGTGATGCCAGGGAGATAGAAGAAAATGGTTACAAAGGAAAGCCGATGGGCTTTAATTAAGTTCATCATAAGAAAGTATAGACATTTTTTCTGATTGTATATTTATTGTTTGATTTTTTGATGATCAATTACTATTATCGTTACAAATAACCCGATTATATTTCAATATGGTAAATAGCTACTTTTTAGATATCGCGCTATCAGTTTTTATTTATGTGTTCTTGTTGTTTTTATTGTTGTCTGTATTAGATAATACCCGTGGCAATGCTGAAGATGATGATGATCAGGACGGAGGAATAAAAATACCGGGCCCTCCAAAACTGGATTTACCGCCGGGTGTAGTGCTGCCGGATTCGCCGAGAAGCAAGTCACCTACTGAGGATACATTGGTTTAATAGCTGTCCTCAAATTGCATTTTTATTAAATTAGAATATGTTCCTGCTCCATTGAGCAGTTCGGTGTGGCTCCCTTTTTCTTTAATCTGCCCATTTTCAATAACATAGATCTTATCTACTTTTCTGATGGTGCTTAATCTGTGGGCAATGATGATGGTGGTTCTATTTTTCATTAACTTCTCAATAGCATCCTGCACTAGTTTTTCAGATTCTGTGTCGAGGGAACTGGTTGCCTCATCCAGAATAAGAATCTTAGGATCTTTGAGAATGGCCCTGGCTATTGCCAGCCGTTGCTTCTGCCCCCCTGATAATTTTATCCCTTTTTCACCAACTATTGTTTCAAAGCCCTCAGGGAAGGATTCAATGAATTCCAGGGCGTTTGCGGATTTAGCCGCCTCAATGACCATCTCTTGGGAAGCGTCAGGCTTACCGTATAAAATGTTTTCCTTAATGCTCCCTCCAAAAAGCACAACATCTTGTGGGACGACTGCAATATTTTGCCTTAATGCACTTAAATGAATAGTACGGCTTTCATGTTCATCTAATATTATTTGACCATCATTTGGCAGGTAGTAATGAAGCAATAGCTGAATTATTGTTGATTTGCCTGAACCACTATGTCCTACCAGTGCAATTTTTTCACCCGATTTTATATTCAGGTGGAAATCGTTAAGGATATTAATTTCTTTTCTAGAGGGATAACTAAAAGTCACATTTTTGTATGCTATTGCTCCATTCAGGTGAACAGGTTTCTTTAATCCATCGGTAAATCCTCGCTCCACAGGTTCATCCATGATTTCCATGATTCGCTCTGTTGCTCCTACTGACTTTTGTAACTGGCCTATCAAATCACCCAGGCCAGCCAATGAAGCGCCAATAAATGTAGTGTAAAGGATGAAAGATACTAATTCCCCAACACTTAACTCCCCGGATTGTACAAGGCTGGCCCCATACCACATCACGGCCACCAGTGACCCAAAGAGCGCGAAAATTATAAAAGCAATAAATCCTGCACGGTAGTAAGCTGTTTTAATTGCGAAACTAACTGTTTTATCCAGGGCATTTCGATAACGGCCTATTTCAAATAATTCGTTAGTGAAGGCTTTCACCGTTTTGATCGCTGAGATTGTTTCCTCAACAATAATGTTTGAATTAGCCAGCAAGTCCTGGGTTTTTTTGGATAGCTTTCTTATAAACCGACCGAAAATCATAGCCAGGACAATCAGGGCCGGAACAAGTATAAGCATGAACAGACTGAGCTTTGGGGCAGTAATAAATATCAGGCTGATTCCAAAGATAAGTATAACCATTTGCCGGATCAATTCCGCCACGGTGATGGAAAAGGTATTTTGAATAATGCCAATATCTGAGGTTATACGACTGATCAACTCACCAGTCCTTCTTTCGTCATAAAAACTCATCGTAAGAAAAAGCAGGTGGTCATACAAATTGTACCTGATGTCAGCAATGGCTTTTTCGCTAACCTGAGCAAATAATGTTACTCTGAAGAATGAAATAAAACTTTGAAAAAATAGTATAACAAGAAATGCAATGGCTACTTGTTCCAGGCTATCAAAGTAAGGATGTTCTTTATCACTTGCCACATCAATTAAAATACCTGAGATCGTGGGAAAAACCAGGAAAAGAGAACTGGAGATAAATAATAATACTAAACCCAGTAAGAACTTCCCTTGGTAAGGTCTTATGTATTCTAAAAGGCTTAATAGTATCCGGAAGTTTTTATTTCGACTGGTCGTTGATTCCTGTTTTTTATTAATCATCAATGATTTTTCCTTTTACTTTAAAGCTGGTAGGGTCTCCAAATGTTAGTTTTTGAAAGCCTTCAATTTGATACGATTTCAACTTATTTTGATCATTGAATAACATCTTAAAGGTTCTTTTCATGTCATACAATGCATTGTTTGTCACTACAGAAGCTTTAATGCTATCCAAATGATTTGAATAATAAATATAGAATGATTCAATATCCATGCTTCCATCCTTTTTTATGTTGTAAGAAATTATCTTATTTCCATTGAAATCCTCAATTTTTTTAGTGTAACCTCCCTTATAACTGGGTTTGTTTAAGTTGGCTTGATAAAGAATACCAAGTTCTTGACCCCAATCCAAGGAATCTGATGGTATCGTGGTGACTTCATATCCATCATCAATCCATGCCTCTTTGTATAAAGCTTTCCTGTTATTAGCTAGCTGGGAGATATTATTATCAATCAATGAATCTAAAGGAAAAAAACCTGATTGATTTAACGCCTTATACTCAGGCACCCCACAACCAAGCATAGTGATACTCATGAGTATAATAACAATGTAATTATTTAAGAAAGCAAAGAATGTTTGCAAGTTTATAGAAAGTTGAATCCCAACTAAATTAATACATCTCCAGTCATTTCCTCGCTGGTGTCAATGCCCATTATTTTACAAATGGTCGGAGCAATATCACCTAATTTGCCATTTTTTACTTTTCCATTAAAAGAATTATCAACAATAATGCAAGGCACCAGATTAGTGGTGTGGGCCGTATTTGGTGAGCCATCTGGGTTTATCATGATATCTGAGTTACCATGGTCTGCTATGATGATGGAGGTATAATCATTTTCCAAAGCAGTTTCAACTACGTCTTTTACGCATTTATCCACTGTTTCGCAAGCTTTAACTGCCGCTTCAAAGACTCCGGTATGTCCAACCATGTCAGGGTTTGCAAAGTTCAAGCAGATGAAATCTGGTTCTTTACTTTTAAGTTCAGGTATTATGTTATCCCTGATATCATAAGCACTCATTTCAGGCTGTAGGTCGTATGTAGCAACTTTCGGGGAAGGGCAAAGAATCCTTTTTTCTCCTTCAAACTCTACTTCCTTTCCACCGGAGAAGAAGAATGTAACGTGCGGATACTTTTCTGTTTCGGCAATGCGGATTTGTTTTTTTCCATTTCTGGAAAGGACTTCTCCCAGTGTGTTATTGAGATTATCTTTACTATAAACAACTTTTATATCTTTAAATGTGTCATCATAGTTGGTCATGGTCAGGTAATAGAGTGAAAGCTTTTTCATATTAAATGTCTCAAAATCCTGTTGCGTAAGTGCCTGGGTTATTTGTCTTCCCCTATCGGTTCTGAAGTTGAAGCACATCACAACATCGCCATCTTTAATTTTTGCTATGGGCTCACCATGATCTACATTTATAATCGGCTTAATAAACTCGTCAGTAATTCCTTCCTGATAAGATTTTTCTATGGCCTCAAAAATATTGTCAGTTCTCAAGCCTTCCCCATGAACCAGTGCATCATATGCCAGTTTTACCCTGGCCCATCTTTTATCACGATCCATCGCATAATACCTGCCAGTAACCGATGCAATTCTGCCTGTGGTATTATTTAAGTGTTCTTCCAAAGACTTCAGGTAATTAACGCCTGCTTTAGGGTCAGTGTCACGTCCATCTGTAAATGCGTGAATAAAAACATTATCCAGACCAAAGGTATGAGCAGCACTGCATAAGCCCTTTAAGTGATCGATATGAGAATGCACGCCTCCGTCGGATACCAAACCAATTAAATGGAAAGCTCTATTATTTTCTTTGGCATGATTAAAGGCTTCCTGCAAAGCTTTTTGTTCTGCCAATGTATTTTCCTTAACGGCATTATTAATTTTGACCAGGTCCTGGTACACTACTTTACCGGCGCCAATATTCATATGACCGACTTCCGAATTGCCCATTTGCCCATCTGGTAGTCCTACTGACATGCCGGAAGCATCCAGTGTGCTATGGGGATATTTAGTAAACAAAGAATCAACAAATGGCGTTTCTGCTTTATCTATAGCAGAAACTTCAGGGTTTTTTGCCAAACCCCAGCCATCCATAATTATGAGAATTACCTTTTTCGACATAATACAAATATATCAATTATTAAACGAGATTGGATTGGAACAGAGTCATGATTATATTAACTTGATTAATTGTTACCTCTTGGCATAATTTTGGACAGTTAAAATTTATGAGTTTGAAAAATATTTGGGTAATTACTTTTTTCTTTTTGATATCAATACTAGCTCATGGCCAGGAGGAAGAGATAAACAATATTGGTTTGGCATTAAAATCAGGGAGCTCCAAAGAACTTTCTAATTTTTTCAATGAAACCATAGAATTAAAAATTGAAGGTGAAAATGCCAACTACAGCAGGATACAAGCTGAAGCAATTATCAAAGACTTTTTTAGCAACTACCCTCCGGTAGATTTTGAATATATTCATCAGGGCTCTTCGCCAGAAGGATTGAAGTATCTTATCGGAAAGTATACCTACACCGGGGGTTCGTTCCGGTCATACATCCTAATTAAAAAGTTTGGGGATAAATACCTTATTGATACTTTTGATTTGAGTAAGGAATGAAATTTCCGCATATTTTTGCGGGGTGGATTTAAAATACATTACGCAAAAAAATATCGAAGACTTTATCAAGTCTGCACTTCAGGAAGACGTTGGAGATGGTGACCATACATCCAAAGCCATAATACCTGAAGGGGTTACACGAAAGGTTCAAATCTTATGTAAGGACTATGGGGTAATAGCCGGCGTTGAGATGGCTGGTTATATACTTAAGTACTTTAATAAGGAATTTGTAACCAGGTTTAATTTTAAAGATGGGGACTCCGTTAAATATGACGATGTGATTGGAACAATTGAAGGCGATGCCCGAACTATCCTAATGTCAGAGCGACTGATCTTGAATTGCATGCAAAGAATGAGTGGTATCGCTACCAAGACTTATCGATTGTCAGATTTTATAAAATCAACTAAATCTAAATTACTTGATACCAGGAAGACCACGCCCAACTTCCGAATGCTGGAAAAGTGGGCAGTAGTTATCGGTGGGGGCGTCAATCATCGTTTCGGGCTGTATGATGCCATTATGTTAAAAGATAATCACATAGATTTCGTAGGAGGGGTTGGAAAAGCCATAAAGGCCGTTAAGGATTATCTGGATAAAAACAATCTGGATTTACCGGTTATTGTAGAGACCAGAAATATGAACGAGGTGAAAGCCGCGCTTAAAGCGGGTGGTGTTACCAGAATATTGCTTGATAATATGTTGCCCTCGGAGATGAAACAGGCCGTTAAATTAATAAATGGGGATTGTGAGATTGAAGCCTCTGGCGGGATTAATGAAAATAATATTTTAGAGGTTGCCGGTACAGGTGTCGATTATATATCTGTAGGTTCATTAACCCATTCATACAAAAGTCTCGACTTAAGTTTAAAAGCAGTTTAAAAATGGTTGTACGAACTAAAAAATATAAGATGCCCCAGAAAATATATATTAAAACAGCCTTACTGCATACCTTAAGGCAACAATGGTGGATATTGTTGATATATTTTGGGTTATTTTCAGGCTATTTTATCGTGCCATCTATTTGGTGGTTTATTGGCCCTACCATAGCCTTGGTTTTATATATTTTGTTTTGGTTGATTCAATTTACGGGTGTAACTCAGCTGGAGCAGGGTAAATTCATGTTTGAGAAATTATCCTATGAAATATCGAGCCAACAAATTTTGATTAAACTTTCCTCAAAGCAAGGAATGCCTGTAAAATGGGAAAATATCAAAAGGGTCACCAGAGGAAAAGATTTCTTTGTGTTGTTCATGAGTAAGGCACAACTCATCTACCTGCCGGAGAAAATTTTTAACTCTAACCATGAGATAAAATTCATGGAGACCATTTTGAAGAGAAAGGGTTACATAAAAGAAGCTTGAATGATCTGGAGAAATATAAAACCGGTCTAGCCAAATACTGCATGTACCGGGAGCGATGCAGGCGGGAGGTTGAGATTAAATTAAAAAAACTTAATCTGCCCCTTTTGTCCAAGGAAAAATTGATATCATGGCTTGAGCAAGAAGGTTTTTTAGATGAAAATCGATTTGCTAAAGAATATGTCATCGGTAAATTCCATATTAATAAGTGGGGTAAAACAAAAATTGCACATGCTTTAAAGCTTAAAGGGTTAGAACCAGAATTCATTCAGGAATCGCTTAATCAGATAGGAAACGAAGACTATCAAAATCAAATAAAAGATCTTTATAAAAAGAAATACTCGTCATTACAAAAAGCCTCTAAAGACAATACGCACCAAAGAACAGTGAAATATTTAATCCAAAAAGGTTACGAATATGACATTATACAAACCTTGGATCTGGGTTATATATCTAGCTTTGAGGATTAATTTTTTTCATGAAATTATTATTTCTAATTCTAATTCTTAGTGTAGCGGGCATTCAAAATTTACGAAGTCAACACTTAAACACATCGGAGAGCGGCTTAGCCATTGAGGGTTATGATCCTGTAAGCTATTATCAGGAAGGCCCTAAAAAAGGCTCACCCTCTTTTACTTATAAATTTAACGATGCTACCTATAGATTTTTGAGTAAGATAAACTCAGAAAGGTTTAAGAATGATCCTGAAATGTATATTCCAGCCTATGGAGGATGGTGTGCTTATGCTATGGGTATTACCGGAGAAAAAGTTAAAGTTGATCCGGAAACTTATAAAATTATTAACGATAGGCTCTATTTATTCTATAATTTCAGATTTAATAATACCCTTAAATCATGGAATAAGGATGAAGATAGTCTCAAGAAGCAAGCAGAGTTGAATTGGTCAAAGATTTTAGCTAATTGAATTTTTCATTAGGCATCATTGTTAAATTGATTGTTACTAAGTTATCATTAAGCAAATAAGATATATTTTTGAAATCTTATTAGGGTTATTTTATAGTTTAATATGAATATTAATTCTACAGCGAACGAGCTACTGTGTCAACTCGAAAAGGTAGTTGGCCAATTAAATCAAAAGGAATTTACTACACCGTCTATACAATTAAGTCATGCAACTGTAGGTCAACACGTGAGACATACGCTGGAATTTTTTATCTGTTTGATTGATGCTTCAAACTCCGGAAAATTAAATTATGATAAAAGAAGGCACGATAACTACATACAAGAGGATAAAAACCTCGCGCTTAGTGTGATCAAAACCATAAGGGATTTTGTGAATAGAAATAATGAGAATTTTGATCTGGAATTTGAGGTCGATTATTCCATAACTGACGATGCAGAGGTACTAAATATGACGTCTAATTTTTACAGGGAACTAGCATATAATATTGAGCACGCCGTTCATCATATGGCATTAATTAAAATCGGCATTAAGGAAATAAACCCGGCATTTCATTTAGCAGAAAACTTTGGGGTAGCTAGCTCTACCATCAGATATCAAAGAAATTTAGAAAAATATTAATGAAGGTCAGTTATTTGACCAAAAATCCAAAATCAAGTAGCCTCAGCCTTTGGAGTGGTTTCAACTTCAGGCTGCGGACAATGTTTGATAGGATTTACAGGTATGAGTATTGGCCATTTGCATTATTTTATACACCGATATTTATTTACTGGGTCTATATAACTTTAAAAACCAGGTCCATTTTCTTTTTTACATCCTCTAACCCTTCTATCGATTTTGGAGGATATATGGGAGAGTCTAAATACGATATTTACTCATTGATCCCCAGGCATTATTTGCCGGTAACCACTAAAATTTCTCCTGTTATATCTATAGATGAATTAATTAGTGTCAGGGATAAATCCGGTATTACCTATCCGTGCATCGTAAAACCTGACCGTGGTGAACGTGGATGGAAGGTAGAGAAAATAGGCAGTGATCGTCAATTAATTGCTTATCATCAGAATATAAAAGTTGATTATCTTATTCAGGAGTTCGTAGATTATAAAGAAGAGATCGGTATATTTTACTACAGATATCCAAATGAGCAGAAAGGGCATATTAGTTCCCTGGTCCTGAAAGAGCACTTATCAGTAGTAGGAGATGGCTCAAAAAATGTAAGGCAGTTAATGATGCAAAATACCCGCTCATATATTCAAATTAAAGAGGCGTCCGAACGTAGGCCAGCACTTATGGATTATGTTCCGCATAAGGGAGAGCGCATCATGTTAGAACCTATTGGTAATCATTGCAGGGGAACCCGTTTTATAAATGGGTCAGGCTTTATTTCCAATCAGTTGGTAGAAACCTTTGATAAAATTTCTGCTCAGATTAACGGGTTTTACTTTGGGAGATATGATGTTAAAGCTGCTTCCGTTCAGGATTTGGAACAAGGTATCAACTTTAAGATTCTTGAATTGAATGGTGCAGGATCTGAACCCGGTCATATTTACGATTCAAATTACACTTTACTGAAGGCCTACAGGGATGTTATCCATCATCTCAAGGTTCTTGCCGATATAAGCGCTATAAATAACAAAAATGGCATAACTTATCTTCCATTTGGTAAAGGGGTAAAAAGGTTAAAAGAAATTATTCGTCACAATAAATTGAAGAAATCCATTGATTGATATTTTAAGCACATTTCTGATTGGTTCAATATTTAGTTTCATGGGATCAATACCACCAGGCACTATTAATATCTCTGTGATGCAATATTCAATTGCTCAAAAAAGCAGGGCTGCATTTTATTTTATACTTGCTGCTCTATTGGTCGAATTGATCTACGCTTCCCTTACTATCAAATTCCAAATCTTTCTTAGCACGCATACCTTGTTTACAGAAAATTTTCAAATAATTTCAGCACTGGCCATGTTCATTTTGGGAACCGTGAATTTATCTTCCAGGTCCAAAATAAAACGGTTTGAAAAAGGACAAGAGTTGATTGGGTTTAAAAAAGGATTTCTAATAGCTATCGCCAATCCGTTAACTATACCTTTCTGGCTGGCAGTAACCGCTTATTTACAAAATAATAAGATGATCCTTATCCATACATTTTCCGGGTTCTCAGCTTATGTTATTGGAATTATTACAGGTACTTTTCTTTTACTCTTCCTGGTCAGGTCCGTGGGTTATAACTTCCACAGAATAGCCTGCAACTCTTTCCTGGTTTACAAAGTACCGGGGATCATATTTATTTTTATGGGGTTATATAATTTCTACAGCTGGCTACTTCTTGTATCTTAAATCCCAAAAAATATAAAAACTCCTTAGGCAGATGGTTAATACAAAAGGGATGAGTGATCTGTGTAACGGTTGCGGCCAAAATCCCCATAATATGATTGTGCCCAGTGACAGTATCCCGATAATTAGAAAATATTTACTTAAATAATTAGCGGGCGATTTTTTTACCAGCATTATTCCGGCAATCAGATGTGTGGGTAGTGCCCAAAGTAAGTTATAATTTTGGAAAGAAATATGTTGAGTGCCAAACCAAAGAAATAACATAAAGCATCCAACAATTCCTAAAACTATAAATAAGCAAACATCCAATAAATTTGATCGCCTGCTTTTTTTTAAGTTTCTGTTGGTTACAAAACCAATGATGAAAAATAGTAAGATAAAAAAGTTTAGCGGCGTAAGTAACTGTTCTTTTTTATCCGCTTCCAAAGGTTTATGCAGGTAGTTTTTACTTTTTACCAATGGTTTAATAGATTCATCCAGGCGAATGGTGGAAGCACTCAGCGTATATTGAACATAATCAGGTAAAAACATATAGCCTTCAGGAGATGCCACTTTATCGACACCGACACCTAAACCAAGATCAATGGCAAAATCACCCCATGGTTGTTGGTCGAGATACATATCCATCAAATCCCTGTAGGTTTTATCTCCTTCTACATATGGGTGGCTAAATGCTACATCATCCCCTAAACTGCTTTTTATGATTTCTGGTATTCTTGTGGCACAATTATCATAGATGTAGTTGTAATAATATTGGCGATTTTCTGGTTCATAGTTTTCTTTAAGCGCATTAAAAAGTTTTTGACGTTGTTGCAGGTTGAGATTTAATTTTTGTTCAATTATATATCTATCCTCCTGAATCATTCTTTGCATCCAGGGTTCAAATCTTCTTAAGCCCAACGCATAGTACAATTTTCCCAGGGCAAAGTTTAAGAAGAAATTTTCCTGGTCGAAATCAAAAACTCCGTAATCAAATGCGATGTCCAGTTTATTCAAAGGATCATAAATCCTAATACCCGAATGTCCGAAAGCAGAATAAAGCTCTGGCTGGTATGGACCAATGGTAATGACGCTGATTTCAGATTGTCCGGACAACTGCTGGCCCAAACTTTCATGAGAGAAATATATTATAGAAAGTATAACCAGGAATAATTTATAATATTTGGTGAAAATCATATGATAGATTTGCTGTAATATGTTTCGGAAAGTTAATGATACCTTAAACTTACTCTCAAAATTAACTTTCAAAAAGCTAAGGAACCTTGCTTTGGTTTATTCTAGTTTTTTTTTGAGTAGAGCTACTAAAGAATTCCCCTTTAAACATGGCCTGCCATATGCTATATCCATTGAGCCAACTACATCTTGTAACCTACGTTGCCCTGAATGCCCCAGCGGATTGCGAGCTTTCACCAGAAAAACCGGAATGTTGACTCTATCAGACTTTCAATCTTATATTGATCAAATACAAAACCATCTGATTTATCTAACCTTATACTTCCAGGGGGAGCCTTACTTAAATCAATCATTTTATGAGATGGTAAGGTATGCTTCAAATAAAAATATCTATACGGCTACTTCCACCAACGCACATTATTTAAATGAAGATAATGCGAAAAAAACAATACAGGCAGGGCTAGACCGAATGATTATATCCATAGATGGGTTAACACAAGGTACTTATCAGGACTACAGAGTAGGTGGAAAACTTGAAAAAGTAATCGAAGGTGCAAAAAATATGGTTTATTGGAAGCGAAGGCTGGGGCAGGCAAAACCATATCTAATCTTTCAATTCCTGGTGACACGATCAAATGAGCACCAGATTGATGAACTTAACCAGCTGGCTTCGAGCATAGGTATAGATGAAGTCAAATTGAAAACCATACAAGTGTATGATTATGAGCATGGAAATGCTTTAATCCCGTTAACAGAAAAATATTCAAGATACCGGAGAGGTAAGGATGGGAAATATTATTTAAAAAATAAGTTAGACAATCATTGCTGGAAAATGTGGCATTCTGCGGTGGTTACCTGGGATGGGGAGGTCGTCCCATGTTGTTTTGACAAAGATGCGGACCATTCAATGGGTAATCTTGGCGAAGAGGATTTTAATAAAATCTGGGATGGGGATAAATATCATGCATTCAGAAAACAGCTTATGAAGTCAAGAAAAAATATCGACATCTGTCGGAATTGTTCCGAGGGCACTAAGGTTTGGACTTGATGGTTATAAAAGTCGGGATGACTGGATTACCTACGGTGATCCAGATGATCCAGCGAAAATTCCGAAAGCACAGTCCACTGCTTTGCAGTTATTATTTTTCGTACCCATTTATTCGCTCAAATAAAATTTGGCTCTTCAGGACACAAAAAATCCAGAGCTATTGCTCTGGACTGTACTTTCTTGTCGGGATGACTGGATTCGAACCAGCGGCCCCCACTACCCTAAAGTGGTGCGCTAACCGGACTGCGCTACATCCCGATCTTATAAATTTAAAATATTTAGATCAATTATTAGAATCCCTTTTTATATCATCAATATCATCCCGGTCCCTAAGCTTTTTATCCTCAACATTCCTGTTTAAAAAACTATTGACTTTTTCTATCGGAAGATTAGACTGAATTTGGCCAAATTCATCAATGTAAATGTCAAATCCTTTCAATTCATTATGTATCCGGGTTTGTTTTTCTTTCTTATTAGCCATCATTATCATTTTTTTCAGTATACGGTGATAACTCCCTAATGGCTTGGTTTATCCTTTCAAATACTTCTTTGTTACCAAGCACTTCTATGATGCTCATAAGGTCAGGACCAGAACCAGCACCTGTAATTGCTAATCTAAGGCCTGGCATAACTTTTCCCAACTTTGAGCCTTTGAGGTCTACAGTTTCCATCAGTAAGGATTTTGCTTTATCAGCAGTTATATCATTTTCATCCCTTACCCGCAAAGCAAATGCTTCGATTATTTCTGCAACCTGAGAACCCCACTTTTTTGTCGCCACCTTATTATCATAGGATGGTGGCCTCATGAAGAAATAGGAACCTTGATGATAAAGGTCTTTAATAAATGTCACGCGTTCTTTGAGCAGTTCTACAATGGCATCCAGCTGCTCAGCATGGAAATCAACTTTTTTTTCTTTTAGCATTCCAGCCAGGTAGCCACTCAACGCCTTGTTTGGAAGGTTTTTTATGTGTTGTTGATTAAGCCATTTTGCCTTATCAATGTCAAATTTAGTTCCAGACTTACCTATTCGTTCTATAGAAAAGTCTTTTATTAAATCATCCATAAGATAAAATTCCCTTTCATGTCCCGGGTTCCAACCCAGAAAAGCTAAAAAGTTGACAAAAGCACTGGATAGAAACCCATCTTCCCTAAATCCATTGGCTATTTCCTCACTATGTGGATCCTTCCACTGTAAAGGGAATATAGGAAATCCATGTTTTTCGGCATCACGCTTGCTAAGTTTCCCATTTCCATCAGGCTTTAAAAGGAGTGGTAGATGGGCAAATTTTGGTATTGAATCCTCCAGGCCTAAAAATTTATACAGTAGCACATGCAGGGGTGCAGAAGGTAGCCATTCCTCGCCTCTGATAACATGGGAAATCTTCATTAAATGATCATCTACCACATTGGCAAGATGGTATGTTGGCATTCCATCTCCTTTCATTAATACTTTATCGTCCAAAGCCGATGAGTGTACCATTACCCAGCCCCTAACCATATCATTTAACCGGATCTCTTCTTTCTTGGGGACTTTTATTCTGATGACATAAGGTTCCCCTTCACTTAATCTCCTTTTCACCTCATCTTCGGGAAGGGTAAGGGAATTTTTCATGGTCATTCGGGTAATAGAATTGTATTGAGGAGAAGGCACTCTGGCTGCTTTCAGCCTTTCTCTCATGGCATCTAACTCTTCTGGGGTATCAAAAGCATAGTAGGCCTTATCCTCATTGACTAGCTTAGAAGCAAAATCTTTATATATTTCTTTCCTTTCTGACTGTCTGTAAGGTGCATAAGGACCACTTTTAAAGGGACTTTCATCAGGAATTATTCCGCACCACTCGAGGGCTTCAGAAATGTATTTTTCGGCACCTTCCACAAACCTCGTTTGATCGGTATCTTCTATTCTCAGAATAAAAGTGCCATTATTTTTTTTCGCAAATAAATAAT
Source organism: Cyclobacteriaceae bacterium (assembly GCA_051155775.1). Lineage (GTDB taxonomy): Bacteria > Bacteroidota > Bacteroidia > Cytophagales > Cyclobacteriaceae > CAYSCZ01. The sequence goes on from DAXETV010000027.1 coordinate 30,010, forward strand.
TGTATAGTGCTGTCCGAACCCCGCCAATATGTAAAGCGCCTGTCGGACTTGGTGCAAATCGTACCCTAACCATTAATTCAGAGGAATTTTGAAAAGAAAATCAAGTTGTAAAGTTAATCTTTTACAGCAATGCAGGAAATTTCAATGCCAGCACCTTTGGGTAATTTACTTACTTCAACGGTTTCCCTGGCAGGGGAATTTTCTGGGAAATAGCTGCCATATACTTCATTAATTTCTGAAAAATCATCCATTGAATTGATGAAAATACTGCACTTGACTACATTATCCATAGAATAACCACCTTCAGATAATATATTTTTAAGGTTTTCCATCACCAGTTTGGTTTGTGTCTTAATGTTTTTATCCCCGTGAAATTCACCCGTTTTAGGATCTATGGGTATCTGCCCAGAAACATACAAGGTATTGTTAACATCTACGGCCTGATTATACGGTCCAATGGGCTTCGGGGCACTTGCAGTATTAATTGTTTTTTTCATTATTCTACGGTTACTGATTTTGCTAAATTTCTAGGTTGATCGACATTACAACCCCTCATGATCGCAATATGATAGGATAAGAGCTGAAGGGGTATTACTGATAATATCGGGATCAAGGCTTCGTGGGTGCCCGGTACTTCAATAAGAAAATCAGCCATATCCTTTATCTCTTCATCGCCTTCAGTTACGATGGCTATTACCACACCTTTCCTGGCTTTTACTTCCTGTATATTAGAAATGATTTTTTCATACGACTTATCTTTTGTGGCAATAAATACAACTGGCATGTTTTCGTCAATTAATGCTATTGGTCCATGTTTCATTTCAGCTGCCGGATAGCCCTCGGCATGAATGTATGATATTTCTTTTAGTTTTAACGCACCTTCCAGTGCTACAGGGAAATTATAACCTCTACCCAGGTACAGAAAGTTTCTGGAATCTTTAAATAGCTCAGCTATAAATTCGATTTTACTATTAGATTCCAATACCTTTTCAATGTTTTTAGGAATCATCTCCAGGTGAACCAGTAATTTTTTGTATTCCTGTTCTTTAATGGTACCCCTGTTATAAGCCAGCTTTATGGCAATCATGTTTAACACAGTAATCTGGGCAGTAAACGCTTTGGTACTCGCAACACCAATCTCCGGACCTGCATGAAGGTATGCACCTTCATGGGAGATTCTAGCTATAGAAGATCCAACTGTGTTAACAACACCTAATATAATGGCCCCTTTACTTTTTGCCAATTCTATGGCAGCAAGTGTATCCGCAGTTTCCCCGGATTGAGAGATGGCGATTACCACATCACCTTCATTAATGATCGGGTTTCTATATCTAAATTCTGAAGCATATTCAACCTCAACGGGTATTCTGCAAAGATCTTCTAACAGATATTCTGCTACCAAACCGGCATGCCAGCTGGTGCCACAGGCCACCAATATAATCCGGTTAGCATTTTCCAATGCATTGGCATATTCCCTGATTCCACCTAATATCAACCTGCCTGTTGAGGCATTTAGCCTCCCCCTCATACAATCAGCTACTGAATAAGGTTGCTCAAAAATTTCTTTTAACATAAAATGCTCAAAACCACCTTTTTCAATGGCGTCCATCTCCATCTCAAGGGTTTGAATATAAGGTGTTTGTGGAATATCACTTATAGTTTTTATATTTAATCCATCATTGTCGATGATAGCAATCTCCTCATCATTAAGATAAACTACTTCATTGGTGTATTCAATAATAGGGGTAGCGTCAGATGCGATAAAAAACTCCGCTTTACCCAGGCCAATTACCAAAGGACTACCTTTTCTTGCAGCAATTAAGAGGTCAGGGTTATCCTTTGACATAATTGCCAGGGCATATGCACCTACAACTTCATTTAATGCCAATCTTACTGCTTCCTCTATGGTCACAGTACTTTTTTGCTGAATATCTTCTATGAATGTAGCCAGCACCTCAGTATCGGTATCACTGTTAAAATGATACCCTTTATTGATCAGTTCTTTTTTTAAAGTTTGATAGTTTTCAATAATCCCATTGTGAATGATGCTAATATTACCATTTGAGGAGGTATGAGGATGCGCATTAACATCATTTGGTTCCCCGTGAGTAGCCCATCTGGTATGGCCTATCCCAATGCTACCTTTTATTGTGGATGATTCTATGAATGCTTCGAGATCTTTTACTTTCCCTTTTTTCTTGAAGAGATGAACATTAATGCCATCATTAACAGCGATTCCTGCAGAATCATATCCCCTGTATTCCAGCCTTTTTAGCCCATTGATTAAAATCGGGTATGCAGTTTTATTACCCTTATATGCAACGATACCACACATATTTACTTAATTTATCGTGCTAAAGATGTATAAATAATTCTTAGATTAATAGCATTCTTATCTAAAATAATCCTATTAAGGCTTGCTATATCACTAGGTACCATGACCAGGCCTGATTTATTCTCAAAAGAGTCGTTGAGAAATGATTGTATAAAAAGTGTGATATTACCACTGTATTCCCCGGTTTCCTCATTTAAGTTATGTATTACAGCCCGTCTTACGCCCGGGTTAATATAACTGGCGTCATCCAACACAAGATTTTGAATTGGTTCATTAATTGCTGCACCACCATCAAATAAGCCCTGATTGTTCGATAGAAAGTATCTTACATTTTCAGGTTCACCAAGCATATCTTCTTCATCAGGAACCTCTCCATCAATCCCAACAGACAAGGTAGCATTTTGAATAATAATATTGTTAATAGTGTCAGATAAAGTTTTTAGCCCGCTAAGGTCAATGAATGGATAGATTCCAGAGCCCGATTGATAATAGATTTTATCATTATTTAAATCAAAAATGCCCCCTTCATCCGGGATGTTTGACAAGACTGACTCTGTTCTGTCAATATTATATTGATTAAACCGGGCTTGATTTGTAAAGTTTAATTCAAAAGTCGTCGTATCATCAACATTGGTTTCAGAAAAGTAGACCCTAACCCTGGATTGCAAGCTGGTAGGATCTATTCTGAACATGCCTGGGATATCATTGGTTACCGAGATGCGGTATCCAATAAACTGACCAAAATCAATATCATCCACAGAAGTGTTTTGAACCGTACTCAGTAATCCATTACTATAAAACTCAGATAACCTAATCCTCAGGATGGAATCCGACTCAGGGCGATATTCAAAACTACCTTCACCGACAGGGGATTCCAAGACCCCTATATCACTATCACTAAAGTAAATTACATTTTCACTATTTGTTGAAAGGTTAAATAGTGTATCATCCAATAAATCAACCTGAAGATCCACCCTAAAGGAAGAAGGTGTCTCGCCAAAAGTGTAAAAATCAGTTTCAAATAATTCTAAGACCGCAGAATCAAGGGTTGCTGTAGAGTCGGGCAAAATACCTGAAAAAAAATCAATATTGGTAAATACCCTTGAATTGATCTTACCAAAAATGGGATCATTTAAAGTACCAAGTAAAAATCTATTAGCTTCATCAGCCCTGACGCTATCAATAAATACATTGGTTACAGGCAATGTAATATCAAGTGCATTAGCCGCAAATTCATTTTGAAAAGCATCTATTTCCTGTGTTATCGGCTCATTCAGCTCACAAGAAGTGCTTAATAAACAAATTGATGCTATTAGAATGTTAAACCATTTTGGTTTATCCAACCAGGTTTGTATAAATGTTGAAATAACTGTCCAGGTAATTATCGCTTCCCTCAATGTAATCTATTTTCTTCTCAACGGATAATTCATTCATTAATTTTTCAAAACTATCACTAGTTTGTTCACCTGCTTTAATAGCTGCATCTGAATATTGGACTCCGATTTTGATAAACCCATCGTAATCGGCTGATTTTAAAGGGTTTAGCATGCTGTCATCAATGTCCAGCATTTTTACTTTGTCAAATAAATCTTTACCAAATTTATGGCTAAACCTGTTGTCATAAACTGTAAAAACAGTTTTACTATTTTTAAAGATAGGATCGCTCTTGTATGTGGTTTTGAGATATAGTGGAATCAGACTAGTCATCCAATCGTTGCAATGAACAATATCCGGAGACCAACCTAATTTTTTTACAGTTTCAAGTACTCCTTTGCAGAAGAAAATGGCTCTTTCGTCATTATCTTCAAAAAAGTTATCTTCTTTATCGTAAAAAACAGATTTTCTGTGAAAATAATCTTCATTATCAATGAAATACACCTGTAATTTTGCATTTGGTATAGAAGCAACTTTAATCACCAGGGGCTTTTCTTCATCTCCAACAGAAATGTTTATACCTGATAATCTTACAACCTCATGTAATCGATTTTTTCTTTCATTTATAAGGCCAAAGCGAGGAACCAAAATCCGTATCTCCATACCTTTTTCCTGCATTGCCTGAGGGAGTTTTCTTACAAAATCAGCAACTTCTGATGTTTTTAAAAATGGATGAATTTCGTTGGCTACATAAAGGATTTTAAGATTTGACATATTCCAATAGTTTTATTGATGGCATTTTTAGAAAGTGCTTACAAAATTACTATTTTTCTGCATCATTTTCAATCAAATTTTTTAAATGGATTTACTTATACCTTTATCAAATGAAGATTGCCACTACAGTTGCTGAGTACAAAGAAGAGATTGGCAAATCGAATGGAAAAATTGGCTTCGTCCCTACTATGGGGGCTTTACATGATGGGCACCTCCGATTAATTGACCATTGCAAAAGGGATAATGATATTACCGTAGTGAGTATTTTTGTGAATCCTAAGCAATTTAATGACCCCAATGATTATTTGAATTATCCAATAAAAAAGAATGATGATCTTGAAAAATTACAAAAATATGGCGTGGATATCTGCTTTTTGCCCACCAGAGATGAGATTTATAAAAATGATTCCATTGTGAAATTTGATTTTGGTTATCTGGAAAACATAATGGAAGGAAAGAACAGACCCGGACATTTTAATGGTGTGGCAATCGTACTAACCAAACTTTTTAACATCATTGATCCAAAAGCTTCGTACTTTGGTCAGAAAGACATTCAGCAATTAGCAATTGTCAAAAAATTAGTTGATGATCTCTTCTTTAATATTGATATTATTCCTGTTCCCACGGTTAGAACAAAAAATGGCCTTGCCCTGTCATCAAGAAATTTGAGGTTAAATTTGCAACAACAAATAGACGCACTGGTATTGATAGATTCCTTGTCATTTGTAAGAAAAAGGTTGCTGTCGGGAGAGGATATTAACCGTGCAGTAAAAAAAGGAAAAGAAAAATTGACAGGATCAGGAGGCTTTGAGCTGGAGTATTTAGAAGTTGTGGACTCAGAAAGTTTACTTCCTGTTCATGAAATATCCAACAGGCAGATTTCAATCTGTGGGGCTGGGAACGTAGGAAATGTTAGACTAATTGATAATATTTTTTTATAGATTAATGTGGTTAGAAGTACTAAAATCTAAAATTCATAGGGTAAAAATTACCCAGGCAGAACTTCATTACATAGGTTCTATTACCCTGGATCCCTTATTAATGGAAGCTGCCGGGATATTTGAAAATGAAAAAGTCCAGGTGGTAAACATTAATAATGGGGAGCGGCTTGAGACCTATGCAATCGAAGGCAAGCGAGGTTCAGGAGAAGTGGTGATGAATGGACCGGCTGCCAGAAAAGCTCAGGTAGGGGATATTGTGATAATCATTGCTTATTGTTTAATAGATAAAAAGGAAGTAAATAATCATAAACCTGTGGTCATATTTCCTGATGATAATAATCAATTAGAGAATTAATGACCAAAAGCTTCAAATCAATCTTAAAATATTCAATTTCGCTTCTTCTGGCAGCAGCGCTTTTATATTTAGCCTTTCAATCAATAGACTTGAAAGCGTTTTATAACAGACTATCGACTGTTGATTACAAATGGGTGATTTTTTCAATAATCATTTCCATTCTTTCCTTTTGGTTAAGGGCTTATCGGTGGAAATTATTATTGGAACCAATGGACTATAATATCTCAACGAGGAGAGTCATTTTGGCCGTATTAACGGGTTACCTTGTCAATCTGGCAGTACCCAGACTGGGTGAAATATCAAGGTGTGGAGTATTGAGAAGAAATGATAATGTGCCATTCATAAATTCTTTTGGAACAGTGATCACCGAACGGGTCATTGATGTGGTCACAATGCTCTTGCTTGTGCTGATTGGCTTTACATTGGAATTTGATAAGCTCATGTTGTTCTTTGAGCAAAATGTCGCTGGACAGTTGCCCGTAAACTTTAATTTATGGGTGGTACTTATTGTGGTATTATTTAACGTAGCGCTAGTTGCCGGTTTAATCATAATAATCTACCGGGCATTCAGAAACCATCCTTTCCTTATTAAAATTAAAGCATTGATTAAAGGATTAATAAATGGTATTGTTTCAATTATCAGGCTTAAAAAACGCTTTGAATTTCTAATTGCCACTTTGCTCTTATGGATCATTTATTTTTTTATGTCCTATTTGGTTGTGTTCTCCTTATCCGAAACAAGTGATCTGTCCCCATTAGCTGGTCTTATGATTTTGATAACCGGTAGTCTTGCAATGGTTGTTCCCGTTCAGGGGGGCATCGGAGCTTTCCATTTATTTGTAAGTGCAATTTTGATACTATATGGAATTGAAAAAACCACAAGTTTATTTTTTGCCACCATTTTGCATACCTCTCAATTGTTTGCAATTTCCTTTTTTGGGGGTATAGCATTACTAATCTCTTTTCTATTCATAAAACATGACAAAAACGTCCAAGAAAATTCAGCAACTTCCAGCGTTGATGCAAACCATTAAAAGCTGGAGGGCTAAAGGCCTGAAAATAGTTTTTACTAACGGATGCTTTGATATATTGCACCTGGGGCATGTAGATTACCTTGAAAAAACCAGTGAGCTAGCTGACAAATGTATAATTGGCATAAATTCTGATAATAGCATTTCAAGGCTTAAAGGTGCTGAGCGGCCAATTATAAGTCTCTATGCCAGATCAAGGATATTGGCGGCTTTAGGTTTTGTAGATGCAGTGGTCAGTTTTGAAGAGGATACGCCATTGCAACTTATCAAAACAATTATGCCAGATGTACTCGTTAAAGGAAATGATTATAACATTGAAAATATAGTAGGCGCTGATGTAGTAATTGAAAGCGGAGGCAAAGTAGAGATGGTGGAGTTGGTCGAAGGATATTCATCAACTAACATAATAAATAAAATAAAGGATCTTAATATTTAATTGGATATGATACTAATAATTGGAATTGTATTTTTAATAATCAGTTGGGCAGTAAGTTCAAGATTAAAATCAAAGTTTAAAAAGTATTCCCAGATACAGCTGGCGTCAGGCTTAAGTGGTAAGGAAATTGCCGAATTGATGCTAAGGGACCATGGTATTTATGATGTGAATGTCACCTCGGTGGAAGGTCGGTTAACAGATCATTACAATCCGGGCAATAAAACGGTTAATTTAAGTCCGGATGTGTATTTCGGCCGTTCAGCTGCTGCGGCCGCCGTCGCATCTCATGAGTGTGGACATGCCGTTCAGCATGCTAAAGCTTATAGTTTTCTTGAGTTTAGGTCGGCGATGGTGCCAGTACAAAATGTCAGTGCTAAGATTTTGAATTTTGTAGTATTGCTGATGATATTCGGAGGAGGATTTTTGTACGGTTTAGGCATCCAAAACATTATTCTCGTGATCATTGCTTCACAGTTTGTAATAACATTATTTTCAATGGTTACCCTACCGGTCGAGTTTGATGCAAGTAAACGGGCTCTCGCATGGATAAGCGACAGGGGAATGGTAAATAGCAACGAGCATGGAATGGCTAAAGACGCACTGCACTGGGCGGCAATGACATACGTGGTAGCGGCTATCGGAGCATTAACATCATTATTGTATTGGATTATGCTTTATCTTGGTATGGGAGAAGATTAAATTATTTCATAAGCAATTAGACCTGAAGGGATTTAAACAAATGTGTTTAAATCCCTTTTTTTATATTTGAACTTTATCAAGAAATTAACCCAAAAATCAACATGAATTTTGAATTAACCGAAGAGCAACGTTCTGTTAGAGATGCCGCCAGGGATTTTGCCAATAATGAATTATTACCGGGTGTAATAGAAAGGGATGAGGAACAAAGATTTCCGGCAGAGCAAATAAAAAAGATGGGTGATTTAGGGTTTATGGGCATGATGGTAAATCCTAAATACGGCGGAGGTGGAATGGATACCATATCTTATGTGTTGGCAATGGAGGAAATTTCAAAAATAGATGCATCAGCCTCAGTTTGTATGTCCGTCAACAATTCATTGGTATGCTGGGGGCTTGAAAAATATGGAACTGAAGAACAAAAAGAAAAATACCTGACAAGATTAGCCACGGGTGAGATAATTGGTGCGTTCTGCCTGTCTGAACCTGAAGCTGGTTCTGATGCCACATCCCAAAAAACAACTGCAATTGATAAAGGAGATCATTATTTATTAAATGGAAATAAGAACTGGATTACTAACGGGTCCAGTGCCTCTGTCTATTTCGTGATGGCACAAACCAATCACGAACTTGGTCATAAAGGCATAAATGCTCTAATAGTCGAAAAGGGGATGCAGGGTTTTGAGGTTGGTAAAAAAGAAAACAAGTTAGGCATAAGAGGTAGCGATACACATTCACTTATGTTTTCAGATGTTAAAGTCCCAAAGGCCAACAGAATCGGTGATGAAGGCTTTGGATTTAAGTTTGCAATGAATACGTTAAATGGGGGTAGGATTGGTATTGCTGCACAAGCTTTAGGCATTGCCTCAGGAGCTTATGAACTTTCATTAAATTATTCAAAAGAAAGAAAAGCTTTTGGTAAAGAAATTTCCAACTACCAGGGTATACAATTTAAGCTAGCAGATATGGCTACACAAATAGATGCCGCAAGGCTCCTTTGTTTCAAAGCTGCGCATTTAAAAGATAATGCACTCCCATATGCTGAAGCCAGCGCAATGGCAAAGCTATTTTCCTCTAAAGTGGCTATGGATGCAACGGTGGAAGCTGTTCAAATTCATGGTGGTTATGGATACGTGAAAGAATATCATGTGGAGCGCTTGATGAGGGATGCAAAGATCACCCAGATATATGAAGGCACATCAGAAGTACAAAAGCTGGTGATCTCAAGAAGTATATTGAAATAATATAAATTTCATTTTCAGGGAGTTGTTTAAGTATTTGTTAATATCAATTCTATGTATTAGTTTTATCCAAACTAATAATTCCTAAATCATATTAATGCAGGGACCTTCATAGAATCATCATATGGAAGATTATAATAAAATAATTGAATCCCTAGAGGTGAAGTTTAAGAAAGCTAGGAATATTAATATTTTAAAACCAATTACGGTTGAGAATTATTATGATGTTGAAAATCTGGTTCTGCTCGTAAAAAAAGGTCAGGTAAAATGCGGGAAAGAAAAAAAAACCGTACGGGAAAATGAAATATTGTTTATTCCAGGCGCTAAAATGTTACCCGTCACTTACGGCAGCGGTGAAGCTATAAGCCTTTCAAATGATGATTTTTTAAATCACAGGGAGAAATATTTTCAGCAGTCTAACTCAACAATCAACGGTAGTAACCTAGAAAGTTTTTGTTATTTAACCTTCGAAGCTAAGGTTTTCGACTCTGTTAATTTTTTTGCATCACTTGATATTCCTCCATTTATAATCAAAGAGGAAGATGTTTTAAAGCCTATTATAGAGGATATTATTTACGAAAGTTATGCCGATACACCGGGCAAGGCAAGGGTAATAAAACTAAAAACAGACCAATTGGTTATTGAAACCATCAGGTACTTGATTAACAACAACTTATTTGTGGAGCAATTAGCCACAAATGTTACCTACTTTAAGGATCCCAGGCTTATTGATTTATTTAGCTATATTAGGGAAAATCTCGGATTCGACCTTTCCAATAAAAAACTTGCCAGTATCGCTAATGTATCAGAGGATTATGTGGGTCAGTATTTTAAGATGCTAACTGGAATAAATCCGCAGGACTATATAGAATACCAAAGAATGGAAGAGGCAGTAAATTTGCTAAGAACGTCAAAAAAGAGCATTAGGGAAATAGGCAGGGATGTAGGTTATAAAGATACTGCTTATTTTTGCCGGAGGTTTAAAATGATGTTTGGTATTCCTGCAGGAAAAATGCGACGTCGGGAATCGCTTATGAACGTTTAAGGTAAGCAGCCAGTATCTTAGCCAGGTTTTTTGATATAGAACTAATCAATTCAGATTTTATTGTATTTCGTATTACCTTAAATAATAAGCCAAAAAAGGATTGTTTTTTTACCTTCTCCTTCTTTGCACGTTTGCCGCGAAATATCCTGCTTAATGAGATCAGCGTCCCGCTAAATAAGATCGTAAAAAAAACACCGGATCCAATAAGTTCTCTTTCAACCTTGGAAGATTCCTTTTTAATGTTCTCAAGTATTCCCTGCTCTTTTATCTTAAGCTCCTTTAATCTATTGCTTGTGCTCATTCAGTTTTAAAACAAAATTTGTTATAAGCTTTTTAAAATGACCGCTTCTGAAATAAAATATTGCGGCAATAATTAGGATCAAATAAAGACCGGCTACAATAATGTAGCCCCAGAAGTTGCTTGATAGAGCGGCGTTTAAAATATTAGCCAGCGCAAAATTTAGAAATAAGAAGAAATAGAAAGATAAAAATAGTAGGATGACCGAAGCAACCAGAATATTTAGTGGTTCTGCTATTTTATCCACCAAATAAACCTTTAATAGCTCAAGTTTGACTTTTATGTAGTCATTTAAGTACTCCAGGAGCTTATCAATCTTTAGTAATTTAGCCAAATCGAAAAACGTTTTGAATGTTTAAATTCTACGGAATCTAATTAAAAGCTTAAAATTCAAAAAATTTCCGCTAATCTTCTTTCTTAAGATGACTTGTGCTTTCTTGATGCGTTTTAACCTTCCCTTCCTTGTTGATGTAGATTAATGTGAAAGGTAAAAGGAAAAAGGTTATTATGATATAAAGGAGCCCAATAAACCGGTACCTGAGTGTAAGATGTCCTAAATTATTGGCTACCAAAGGTGGTATTTTATTTAAGAATGGGAAAGGGAGGAAAATTAAAACCCCAATTATATTAAAAAGAAAATGCGCTATTGCAAGGTTTATTGCGCCTTCAGTCCGGAATAAAGCAGCTAGTAAAGCGGTGATTGTGGTTCCTATGTTCGCTCCCATAACGAAAGGGAAAGCTTTTAACAAAGATACTTTGCCTGTTGCCACCAAAGGAACAATCAATGAAGAGGTTAACGAGCTTGACTGCACTGCAGAAGTTATTAGTAAGCCCCAGCTAAAAGACCGGTATTTGTTATTAAAAACAAAATTCTCAAGATTCGTCCTGTATTTACCAATTAAGCGCTTGTATATGAAATTCGAAATTAACTTTATACAGCCAAACAGAATTAGGAAGGCGATCATTAGTAAAATGATGCCACTATCTATGCTTTCAGTAACCGTTGGCATGACCCAGTCAAACAAATCCTTTTTAAGGAAATCCCTTAATAGTGGCAAAGTTGGGCCTTGATCACTATAAAATAGTGAGCTGATACTCCTTGATAGATTCGAAAGTAAATTGTACTTAAGCTCTAATGGAAAAATAATAAGAACAGTGGTGAAATTAAATATGTCATGGACCGTACCTGCGGAAATGGCCTTTTTGAATTCATTCTTTTTGGTAAGGTATGCCAAAGAGACGATCGAACTGGTAATGGTCGTCCCAATATTTGCACCCATTATAATAGGGATAGCATTTTCAAATGAAATGGAGCCAGAAGCTACTGCAGCAACTGCCATACTTGTTGTGGTGGAGCTACTTTGTATTATGGCGGTAGTTAATAAACCGATAAACAAGCCTACATATGGATTACTGGTAGCATAGATTATAGAAGCTACAACCTCATTTCCAAGTTTGCTGAACCCTGCACCCATCAAATTGATGGCAAAAAGAAACAGGACTACCGAAGCAATTATCAATAAAAAATTCTTAATAAATGTTAAGGACATGAAATTACTTTGCTTCAATCTTACTCAACAGATCAATGTGTAAAAAGTACAAAAATATTTAAATACCCTGCACCAAATGATTGTATACCTGTAAAGGCTATGTTAATCTTATCCCGGCATTGTGAAAGACAGGTTATGAATTGTAATAATCTGACAGATAGCGGTTTAAAAATTGAGTTAATATTAACTTTTATTTAACATTGTAACCATACCTGCTCTGCACCATCTAAAAAGCTACTTATGAATTTGTCTAAACTAATAAAAAAGGAGAAGTATTACTTACTTATCCTTATTATCCTTACTATCCTGTGTGCTGTAGTTTACCCATACAGACAATTAGCAATGTGGTTGGCATTTATGCTGGCCGCATACTCGGCCATCGCAAATGATAGCATACAAACCATAGGTACATTTATATCATCAAATTCCCGAAGACCATGGTATTTCTTGTGGTTATTTATGGGACTTATTTTTGTGTTCACGGTAACCTACAGCTTCATATTGAATGATGGTGATGTAAGTTACCAAAGATTACAGACCCCGGGATTAGATAAGGCCCCCCAGGATTTTGCTTTTTTGCAGGTTTTTGCTCCCGTGGTTTTACTGATACTTACACGTTTCAAGATGCCGGTCTCTACCTCTATTCTTTTATTAAGCTCTTTTTCAACAAAAGCGAGTTCAATAGGCAGTATACTGGGCAAAAGTTTTTTTGGTTATATACTGGCGTTTTTGGCAGCAATGATTGTTTGGAGCGTCGTAACCAAGTACTTTGAAAAATACAGACACTCCAGAATCCCGGGGTACTGGTACCCTTTGCAATGGATAACCAGTGGTAGCTTATGGTCCGTTTGGGTAATGCAGGATGCAGCTAATATCGCAGTGGTTCTTCCTCGTCAATTAGATACAGGTCAGTTTTTATTTTTTGTCATTTTTATTTTCATTGGCCTGGGATTTTTATTCTATCTTAAAGGGGACAAGATTCAAGGCATAGTAAACGAAAAATCAGATGTAACCGATGTTCGGGCTGCTACTATAATTGATTTTGTTTATGCTATACTGTTGTATTACTTAAAAGTAGTCAGCACTATTCCAATAAGTACCACTTGGGTTTTTATTGGGTTGCTTGGAGGAAGGGAACTGGCCATTAATCTTCAAAAAGATAAAAAACTAAGGCAACCTGGGGTTAAATATAGCGTTTGGATGATCGGAAAGGACATGAGAAATGCAGCCATTGGGTTATTGGCTTCGTTGATACTGGCGGTAGCGATAAACGATGCCATGCGTGAAAGTCTGTTAAATATTTTTTAGTTATCCTTAATCTAAGATGGATCGCAGTGACGTAATCTACCTCTTAACTGTTGGACTGATAGGTCCTACTATTATTTATATTATCAATTTGGTAGTTGCAAAAACTGTAAAAAAAAGGAGGAGCGACCTACCTAAGGCTGACTATATGACCGCTGTAGCTACCTCCTCACCTGAGAAAAATTATGAGGAGGCTATGGAGAGGGGTGCACTACTTAATATTAATAACCGCTTTTCCATCATTCAGAAAACACTCTCTGTTATTGTATTTGTCATATGGGTCCTCTTATTAATATTACCATTTCTTGATAGGGTACCTACTACTATAATTTCCATTCTAATTGCATCTTCAGCGGTTATAATAGGTATAGCGTCAAAACCATTTATTGAAAATTTTATATCCGGAATTTTGCTTTCTTTTAATAAGCCATTCAGAATTGGGGATACGGTAATAATAGATCAGAACTACGGCACCATTGAGGATGTCACCTTAACACACATAATTGTTAAGATTTGGAACTGGCGAAGACTAATCATTCCGAATACTCTGATGCTTACAAAAGAATTTGTCAATTGCACCCTGAAAGATACTTACCAATGGGCCAGGGTTGAATTTTGGGTATCCTATGATACTCCACCCGATAAGATCAAGAGAATTGCTGTACAGGCTACAAAAGACAGTCAATATTTTGAAAATTTTGAGGAGCCTTCATTTTGGATCATGGAGATGGGAAAGGAGGGCTACCGATGTTGGGTCGCAGGTTGGGGATCATCCCCTTCAAATGTTTGGGAGCTATCAAACGATATAAGAAAACAAATGATTATCAGGTTCCAGGAAGAAGGAATTAAAACACATCAACACGCATTCAAAAATGATCTTAAAACTGATATGGCAACGTTCTCAAATTAAATTACCAGTACCGGTTAATCAATGCTAATAGGTCATCATGAATGTGATTGGAAGCAACAATTTCTCTTCCGTAAAGATAGTTATCCCCCCCTTTGAAATCAGAAACTTTACCACCTGCGTTTTTTACAACAATGGCTCCCGCTGCAACATCCCAGGGGTTTAAGTTATACTCAAAGTAAGCTTCGTACCTGCCCGCTGCTACATAAGCAAGATCAACAGCAGCACTACCCAACCTTCTTAGTCCATGGGCATTTTCCATCAATTCATTAAGGATGGCCAGGTATTGGTCTCTCTTACTAAAGTTATGAATAGGGAAACCTGTAGCAAATAAACTGTCATCTATACGCTTTGCTTCAGAGACCTTTATAATTCCACCATTGCAATAGGATTTAATATGCTTATGTGTATAAAAACACTCGCCTTTATTTATTTCATAAACAACACCCAATAAAATTTCCCCATGTTTGGCAAGGGCAATACTTACGGAATACAGCGGAAGGCCGTGTATAAAATTAGTGGTGCCATCGAGTGGGTCAATAATCCAATTATATTGATCAGAGGTTTTCTTGATCGTATTTTCTTCGGTTATGAATCCGGCTCCGGTAATCAATGCTTTAAGCTTGCTGACAATAATTTTTTCCGCCTCTTTGTCTACATATGATACCAGGTCATTTTTACCTTTTATTTCTACGTTTTGAATGTCAAAACTGACCTGTTCGTTAATAATGAAGGTCCCTGCATCTTTGGCAATTTCGATAACACTTTCAAGAATCTTATCAAGGTCTATCATTTTTGGTTGCTTCTTTTTTTCCTTCAACAATGATTACAATTTCACCTTTAATCGTTTTGTTAGAGTAATGAAAAATTACATCATTTAAACTTCCCCTTATACAATCTTCAAAAACTTTGGTTAATTCTCTTGAAACCGTAACCCTTCTGCTGTCACCAAAATACGCTTTAAAATCGTGCAAGGTTTTGATCAAACGATAGGGTGACTCATAGAAAACCATGGTCCTTGATTCTTCTGATAGACCGCTTAAACGTGTTTGCCGTCCTTTCTTTGGGGGTAAAAATCCTTCGAATGTGAATCTGTCAATATAGAAACCTGAATTCACCAACGCCGGAATAAAAGCCGTTGGACCAGGCAGACAGGATATTTTAATATTTTTTTTGATGCACTCACTCACCAGCAAGTAACCGGGATCAGAAATACCTGGCGTACCAGCATCAGATATCAAAGCTAATATTTTGCCCTCTTCGAGATCACTTAAGACCTTTAAAAGCGTTTTGTGCTCATTAAATGCATGAAAACTCTTTAAAGGAGTGGACACTTCGTAATGTCTCAATAAGTGCGAAGAGGTGCGGGTATCTTCACAAAGTATGAGATCTGCAGACTTTAATATATGTACCGCCCTAAATGTAATATCTTCAAGATTTCCAATAGGTGTAGGAACGATGTATAATGATACCTTTTCAGGCATTAATTACAATAATGAATCGATTGCTTTCGCCAGCTTATGATCTTTTTCAGTTACCACATCACCAGCATCATGGGTCGATAGTTCTATGGTGACCTGATTGTAAACATTATGCCAGCTGGGATGATGATCCATTTTTTCAGCTGCGATAGCGACCCTTGTCATGAACCCAAAAGCTTCCGAAAAGTCTTTGAACTCAAATTTTCTGGTTAACTTATTATTTTCTTCTTTCCACATATTCAATTATTTAAAGAGAGATGATTCCTTTTATTTGATAAGCATTTTCATAAATCTCTATCACATTATCGGAAGATTCCATCTTAGCAACCGAGGTAATACTGATATAGTTTTCTTTTTTAGAAGATTTGAAATATACTTCGCCGTGAGGAAGGATTTTCAAAACTTCATTTTTTTGTTCTATTGGCACAATGAATTTAAAAATATATTTCCCTGGAAATGAGTGTTGGGAGTCTAACTTTTCTTTAAATCTTTGTATTGGCCCCTCTTGATCCATAAAACTAAATTTAGAATAAAAAAGCCGGGTTATCTCCGGCTTAGTATAGATAATTTAGGGATAAAATTAAAAGAATTTATATCTCTTATCCTCAATATCAGCAAAATCTATAATGGCTTGATTAAGATTGTAGTTTATTCTTCCACTTCTATTCCTGGCTATTTGTTCTTTATAAGTAGAATAATCGTTTAGTTCTGCCGGGTTATTTATTTGTATCAATTCAATAATAATTACGCCATTTTCTACATCAAGAGGAGCGGTTCTTTTTACCTCTTCCAAAGCAAATGCTGCCCCAACCGCTTCCGGAGCAAATCCTACCTCTTTAATATTATTTTCATTCATCTTGAGATTATTCGCAGTATATACATTTGCATCTTCACCGTATTCATCTGCTATTTGTTCCAGGTTTTCAAAAGTTATGTCATTTAGATTTTCTATGATTCGTTCTGCTTTTTTCTTATCCAAAACTTTCCTCTTGATGTCATTTCTAACATCATCCAGTGTAGCTGTCCCCTTTTTTTGTTCGCCCGTCATAACAGCTACCAGGTACTGATCATTTAAATCAAAAACCTGACTTACCTCCCCAACAGAGGCTTCGTTATACAACCACGTCACCACTCTTCTTGCTTCTTTTATATTCCCAAGACTTTGATCTTGCTTTTTTATATTTGGCACATTCCGTGGCCTTAGACCCTTCTCGGCGGCTACAGTAGAGAAATCATCAACACCATCAACCTGTGAAGCAAACAAGTCTGCTTCTCTGTAAGCACTATTGACCGTTTGATCGGAAGGGTATATTTCTTTTACAATTTTTGATACGGTGAATTGCTTGTTTGTTTTTGTGTTAGTGACTTTTATTATATGATAGCCGAATCGGGTTTCAACCAGGGTATTAACTAATCCGGTATTATTGGCGTTAAACACAGCTTCCTCGAATGGTCCCACCATTCTTCCACGGCCAAACCAACCTAAATCTCCACCTCTATTTTTTGTTCCATCAGTTCCATGTTTTAGAGCCATATCTGCAAAATCTGCCCCCCGCTTGATCTCATTTAGAATTTCCTGTGCTTCTTCCCTGGCTTTGGTTTTATCATCTTCACTCTCACTATCCCATTTGATCAGTATATGGCTGGCTCTTGCATAGTCTTCATCCCCTTCAAAAGAATTTATCATTTTGTAAAAAGCATAAGAACCTCTTTCTACTTTTATTTCCGATACATATCCATCCTGTACAAAATTTCCCTGATCGTCGATAAGCACCTCCGGTATTATATCAGGGGTATAAACCGAATAGGGATTGTCTGCTTCAGAGTTTACTTTGGCAAAGATTGAGTCATTTCTTGCATCTGATATACCATTTCTTACATCTTTTATCCCTTTAAGCACTTGCATGCTATCGCTTTTGGTAGGCGTTATATCAAAACTGACATACAAAAGGCTTCGGCTTTCTTCTCTTTGATATTTTTCACTGTTTTCCAGCAAATAATTTTTCAGTTCATCATTACTGAAATCGATTACGGAATCACTTATGCTTCTGTAAGGCACATAAAGGTATTTGATATTTGCAGTCGTATTTGATTTTTGGTAAAAATCCCTGGCTTCTTCTTTGGTCACATAATTGGTTTTAGCCAGTAGATTGGCATATTTTTCCCGTAATCTAACGGGCGCTAAAGAAGCTTCAAATGCAAACCATGAGGCTTGCTGCTGGGCCGGGAGATTATTTATATTTTGAAGAAAGGAGATTATTTGTTGCTTGCTAAACTCACCAGTTTCAGGATTTGTGAATGCTTGTTTTATTCTTGGGCTAATGTTATTTCCCTGAACCATGTCCACCACTTCTTCATCGGGCACTTTTACACCTATTTCATCATATTGTTTTTTATAAGCAATCTCATCTATAAGGGCGCTCCAGGCTTGTTTTCTGATTTGCTCAAGTTCTTGGCTATTAGGGTTTTTACCTGAATTTAATGCGAAATTATAAGATAATTCATCTACCTTCTCCTGGAAATCTTTTAGTTCTACTTCTTCCCCAGCAATTTCTCCAATTTCGGTACTATTACTTCCCAGTAAAACTGAATTCGGGCCCAGAATATCGCCGCCCACCAAAAATAATATTAAACCAAACGCAACAACTCCAACCAGTAGACCTGTTTTCTCTCTTATCTTATTAATTAAAGCCATAAATATTAAATTAAAATAGGCGCAAAAATAGTTATATTGATTTAGTTAATCAAAATCCTTTACACTTCTTCCAGCCTATCCATGATTGTTAATTTCACTTTACCAATTTTATTTTCCTCCATGGTCGAGATTAGTATAACGAAAGGACCAATTTCAATAATGTCATTGGCTTTGGGTAAATTTTCATTGTATGCCAGTATTAGTCCTCCCAGTGTATCATAATCCCCTGTCGGTAAGTCCCAGTTATACTTTTCGTTAAGATAGTCCACTTCATGTCTTGCGCTTAGCAGGTAAGTATTATCAGAAATTTTCTCTTCTATTAAAAAATTGTCATCATGCTCATCCTGAATATCACCGAATATTTCTTCAATAATATCCTCCATACTAACGATGCCGGAGGTTCCTCCAAACTCATCTACTACCAGGGCCATGCTCTTTCTCTGCTGGATAAAGGAAATCATCAGTTCATTAGCAAGCATTGTTTCCGGCACGATTATGATTGGTGTGAGGATGCTTTTGATGTCTTTTGGTTTTTTAAACAATTCCAATGAGTGGACATAGCCAATGACATCATCAATGGATTCTTTATAAATTATAATTTTAGAATGTTTGCTCTCTATAAACCTTTGTTTCATCTCCTCGACAGAATCATTAATCTCACACCCTACGATTTCCGTTCTTGGAATCATGCATTCCCTGACTTTTACTGATTTAAATTCCAGTGCGTTGTTTATGATTCTTGTATCTACTTCTGAATCTTCCCCTTGCTCACTATTGTGATGGAAGATGCTTTTTATGTAGTTATTAAGGTCGGTAAGACCAAAAACCGGTTTTTCTTCGGAATATTCAAGTTTAAAGATATTGGTAATCAAAAACCTTGAAAAACCTGAAATCATAATTACTACCGGGTAAAACAGATAGAAAATAATTGCCATGGGTACAGCAAAAAATGTAATTAAAAAATCCGGATTGATCAGGAAAAGGCTTTTTGGGATAAATTCAGCTGTTACCAGTACAATAATGGTTGCTATAACCGTCTGAATGACCAAAACAATGATTGACGAATCCAGAAATACTGGAAGAAAAGAACTTATTAAAGGTTCGAGTACCTTTGCCATATAAATTCCATAAAAAACCAGGGCAAGGTTGTTACCAACAAGTATCGTAGCAATAAAATTGCTTTTATTTTTAGTAAAGACAGAGAGCAATCTGCCATTTATAGTTCCTTTCGATTTTTTTAATTCTATCCGGAGGTTGTCCGCGGACAAGAAGGCTATTTCTATTCCAGAGAAGAAAGCTGAAAACAGCAGACAAATTAGAATTATACTTAATTCCAAAGCATCCATTATTTCTTCCTTCCTTTATTTTTTGTGCGCACCTTTTCTTTTTGAAACTGATATAAAAGTAATAGGGATACACTTAACATAAAAATCCAATAGGAATGCGTTATGCCCACTACCATTAGTTGATGAATGCCTATGATTAGTAGTGCAACGGAGACTGGTAGTAATATGGTATTGAGTAGCTTCAAAGTTCTTATTCAATAACTAAAGTACCTGTAGGTTTAAGAATCCGATAACTTGAAAAATCCTGGTTAGAAGTCATCCCTTCACCTTTATGAACTTCATCTCCTGATAATATAGTTACAAATTTGTCAGTATAAAATTTTTCATTATCCGGTTCCCAGAATAGCTCTTCAGTATTTAACTGGTCTCCATTTTCAACACTTTCTAAGATCACGTTACCATTTGCCTGATAATAATTACCTTCCCTGAAATAGTAAACTCTGTCAGCCCTGAAGTGTGAAGTAACACTACCATCTTTATTATAGAATGTCAATTCCATCCCATTGGGCCACTCCCTATCTCTATTTTTATACATTAATTCTTTAGTAGACTCCAGATTAACCCTTACGTAGCCTGAGTCACTAAAAATAACACTTACGGTATCAAATTCAAATATGGGCCCTTCGTATGTCTCTGTAGACACCTTGCTGGTGTTCTCCTCACATCCGGTATATAGAAATGTAAGACCACTTAATAAAAAAAGCAGCCATAAAAGCTGCTTATTTAATGGTATTTTAATATTAGAATTATATTTAGTCACGAGTGTCCAATGTCACTGTTTCATTTATCCAGCAACCAATGGTTAATGTTTCTCCTTTTTCTTTATTTTCTGTGAAGATCTCTTCTTTTGAGGGAAACTGAGCTTTTGCACTACTCATGCCCTCGGAATCACCTGCTCTTCTATACATATTGTAGGCAGCTATAAAAACAGCCCTGTCCTCGGATTTACTGATACCTTGTTTGCAATCTTCAAAACTTCCCATGTATAAATTTCCTATCAGCGAGTAAGCTTCTTTTAATGAAGGATCAGATGCTACTGCTCTTTGAGCACTTGATCTGGCGGCGACTTTTTGACCTTTAGAGGCATATAACTTTGCCATATTTAAAAATATCTCCCCTTGTTTTATGTTATCGTCTGATAGCTCAACGGCTTCATTATAATATTTTAGTGCCTCTTCTGTATTTCCACTAGCACCTTCTTTTATTGCAATAACCTTAGCCAATCCAAAGGCCGGTTCTTTTTCGTGAACCATTTTTGCTGATTCAACGAATAACGGGCTGTCTGAACATTTGCCTGTTAGGAGCAGTTGAAAAACCTTTTTGGCCATCTTCAGGTCTTGCGTTTCTTTCATCTTAGGGCCAAGATTATTTTCTACAAACTCACAATCAACATCTATTGTGGCTGTAAGTAGTTTATCTATGTTTTCGGTGATTTTGTCTAAACGGTCCAGATCTTTGCCTGTTGCCTTTTTTTCATCTATTATATCGGTTATGGTGGTATAATCATCTATCACTTGAACATCACTTATATCACCTCCGGTTTTTTTATACCTTCGGATAACATCCATAAATGCTACCAGGTTGTTATCATAAACTTTAGCGCCATTCACGTCATAAGTCCTTTTAAACAGATTATATAGTTCCTGATATTTTTCTCTGTCATCCTTGTAAAATTTATAGGCATCAAAGGCTTTTCTGTTTAACACGTAGCCTTCTTTACCAAAATATTCTATCCTTTTTTCGTACATCTCCAGCGCTTTTTCCTGATATTCTTTCTTCTTGGCTTCATCACTGGTATTTTCAGCCAGGCATTTGTATATCTTGGTTCCATTTTGATACAAAGAAACATGAAGATCTGGTGCTTTTTCTAAAAGCCATTGATGAGCCTCCTTGGCTTTCTGGCAATTGTCTTGCTTTAGATTGTCTGTGTATAGTGCGTTTTTTTCTTTTGCTATATCAATTTCATCAGGCCAATTCCATCCCGGCTGCCCCATTACATACGTTGACGAGATGATAAATGATATAGCTAAGACTCTGAAGGCATATTTATATATCATAATAAACTAATTTAATCATATTTTCTTCTAACAAACCACCGGCTATTCACAGAACCGCCAATTACAAATTTAAAATATCTTTCTTTTATCAGACCATTATTTGTTGTCCCTCTTTGGCCTAATTTAAACCCGAAATCTAAACTAGAAAGATTTCTTACCGGTAATGACCAACCAAAATTTATACCAATGTCGTCCAATTGCTCTCCATCAACAAGATAAGGCGATTTTTCATAGGATATACCAAGCCTGTAAGAAACCCTTTTAAAATAACTGCTTACATTGTCATAATCAGGTATCCAATCAACACCTATTGAGGCTTTCATGGTAGTCGCAAATTGATTGGTTTGTTGTTCAACGCTTTGCTCATCCTCCCATGTTTCCAATGTGAAATCAGTTCCCAGCGTTAATTTATTAAGAATTTGGTAAGATATTCCAAATCCTATTCTGGAAGGTAATTTGAAAGAGACGTCTGTATCTGAATTTAAGGTATCGATGGCCAGGGGTCGGCCTGAATTATCCTGTCTTTCTATTGTGGTACTATTCGATCCTGTAAGGTTAAAAGCAGGATCATAGGTCAATCCAAAATTTAAATATGTTTCTTCTTTCAATGGTTGCTTGTAATGTAAACCAAATCCTACAATTACGCCTGAATAAGAAGTTTCTTCATTCAATGAGCTGACAAAATTGTTTGCACTATTTTGCTCTTGCACATCAACATCGTTACCCTTACTTATATTTCCAAATACATAACCAAACCTAAAACCAAGTGATAAGTTTTTACTTATTTTATATCCATTGTCCAGGTAGGCCATATTGAGCCCTCCACTACCTTCTAATGTTACTTCTGAGGTCACGCTATCTTCAGGGTTGACAATATCGTTAGAAATAAAATTATAATTTACTGTAGAATATGGAACTATACCAATACTACTGGTAAGTTTTTGAGGTATGATGGGAAACCCTAAGGCTAAATACCGTACGCCCAGGCTGTTGCTTCTTTCTGTTGTGTTGGAATCGTCAAAATACTTTAATTCACCTTCATAGGCCATTTGAAATATAGTGAAGGTGTTGTTTACCAGTAGTGCCGGGTTTTTAACATTTAAGTGCCAGTAAGATGGTGTTGCAATTGCTGTATTACCCATTCCAAAGCTATTGGCAAAGGCAAGTGGGTTCAAATCACCGATCCCATTAATAGAGTATGGTGACGATTGTACCTGCGTAAAGCATTCTTTTGACAGCCCTAAAACGATTAGTAAAAGAACGCTAAATCTCATCATTATACACTAATATCCTGTTCAATCCTATCAAGCTTAAATCTGAACCAGCAAAGATGGCTTCTTTTATCATAGATTCAAAAAAATATGCATCACCACCTGATAACACTATTTGCGGTGATTTTAGTTTTTCCCTGAATAGTAAAATATTATTCTTGATTTCTCCAAGTACCCCGTAATAAACACCACTTTCTATAGATTCAGCCGTTGTTGATCCTATAAATTGCAGAGGTTTTTTTAAATTAACCCGGGGAAGGTTTTTAGTAAAATGGAAAAGACTTTTGAGCCTTAATTCTATTCCCGGAGAGATTAACCCCCCGTAGTAGTTTCCTTCTTTATCAATGCTATCAAATGTTATCGCTGTTCCCAAATCTATGATAATCAAGTTCTTATGAGGCCAATTGAAGCTGGCGCCAACCATCAATGCCAATCGATCACTGCCAAGCGTGATTTTACTCTTATAATGATTTTTTATTGGAATGGGTGTGTATGAATCAAGGAATAATATCGAATTACCAAAAATATCCTGAAAGGATTTTTTAGGATATGAAACGGAGGAAACAACTATATCTTCATATTCACAGCTTTTTGAAAATTCATTTAAAGATTCCAATGAGTTAAGCGTCACCTGTTGTTTTAATTCAGAACCATTAAATATTCCTACTTTTATAGATGTATTACCCGCATCCACGGTTAATGAATTCATAGAACAAAAATTTTAGTTATGATATACAAAGTTATTGGATTAATGTCTGGTTCTTCCTTAGACGGTCTTGATATTGCTTATTGCGAATTCGAGGAAAAGAACAACCGATGGAGTCTAAATAAATCTTTATGTGAAACAGTTACTTATACTGCGGAATTTATCCAAAAACTTTCATCATGCCATCGCTTTACTGCTGAGGAATACATACTATTTGATAATTCTTATGGTATATGGATAGGAGAGAAGGTAAATGAGTTCATTAGGATAAATCATTTGACACCTGACCTGATTGCCAGTCATGGACACACCATCTTTCATCAACCAAGCCTTAAAATCACCCATCAAATAGGTGCGGGCGTATCAATTTATGCTATATGCAAAATACCTGTGGTATCAGATTTCCGGTCTTTGGATGTAGCATTGGGAGGGGAGGGTGCACCGCTGGTTCCTATCGGGGATGAAATTTTATTTAATGCGTATGATATTCGGCTGAACCTTGGGGGTATCGCAAACCTATCATACTTGAATAAAGATCGGTTGGTTGCTTATGATATTGCTCCTTTTAATCAGGTTCTGAACCATTTATCTAACATAATTAACCTGGAATATGATAAAAATGGAGCGCATGCTGCTATGGGAAAACTGAATGATCTTCTATATAAAAAACTTGCTTCGATTAGCCATTTTCAAACAGAATCTCTAAAGTCTCTAGGGAATGAGTGGGTCAGGGCACACATTCTTCCTGTTTTTAAAGATTATACAGTAATTGAATCATTGAATACATATTGCATTTTTACAGCCGATTTGTTTGCTGGTCATTTAAATTCTATTGCCCATAAAAAAGGTAAAACCCAAAAGCTGTTAATTACTGGTGGTGGCACATGGAACGATTTCTTTATAAACCAACTCAAGCATCGCTTAAAAAATGTGGTGCTTGAAATACCGGACCCTGAAATAGTTAATTTCAAAGAAGCAATAATATTTGCTTTATTAGGTTTACTTAGATTTCGCAACAAAACCAATATATACGAGTCAGTCACCCATGGATTTGACCATTCGGGAGGAACTTTACATAATAATTTCATAAGACCTACAACTTAGTCCCTAGATGAAAATGAATGAATTACTGAAAAAATTTGAAAGCAAAAAACCAGAAATTATTTTCCAGTGGAAAGATCCGGAATCTGAAGCTGAAGGCTGGGCTGTCATAAATTCTCTGAGAGGAGGTGCAGCTGGGGGAGGTACCAGAATGCGAAAAGGTTTAAACCTGCAGGAAGTAATTGCTCTGGCAAAGACCATGGAAGTGAAATTTACTATCTCAGGGCCTGCTATAGGTGGTGCCAAATCTGGTATAAATTTTGATCCTGGAGACCATAGAAAAGAAGCGGTGTTGAAAAGATGGTATAAAGCGGTTACTCCGTTGTTGAAGAATTATTATGGCACCGGAGGTGATCTAAATGTAGATGAAATCCATGAAGTTATTCCAATAACAGAGGGCTTTGGATTATGGCATCCTCAGGAAGGGATTGTAAACGGCCATTATGATCCTCCCAGGCCACAAATGATTCATATGATCGGTCGCTTAAGGCAAGGCGTATCGAAAATATTAGAAGATCAGGATTATGTTCCTACTTCAGACAAGAAGTACACCGTTTCAGATATGATCACCGGATTTGGCGTGGCCGAAGCGGTAAAGCACTATTATGAGATATGGGGTGGCGACATTACAACCAAAAAGGCGATGGTGCAGGGTTGGGGTAATGTAGGGTCTACTGCTGCCCTTTATTTAGCTAAATACGGAGTTAAGATAATAGGAGTTATTGATAAAAATGGAGGTGTTTTGTCAGATGATGGATTAGGTCTTAGTGAGGTTAAGAGGTTGTTTTATGATAAAATAGGTAACCGGTTAATTTCAAATGATTTAATACCTTATGAGGAGATTGAGAATAAAATTTGGGACCTGGGGGCTGATATATTTCTTCCTGCAGCAGCTTCAAGGCTCATTTCAGAAAATCAAGCAAAGCGGATGATCAATGCTGGCGTGGAAGTGATATCTTGCGGTGCAAATGTTCCTTTTAAAGATGAAGAAATCTTCATAGGACCGATAGCCGATTATGTGGATTCATCCATCTCATTAATACCTGATTTTATTGCTAACTGTGGAATGGCGAGAACTTTTGCATATTTGATGAGCCCTGAAAATGAAACAAAATTAACAGACGACTTAATTTTTAAAGATATTTCCTTTACCATTAAGCATGCACTGACCAAAATCCATCAGCAAAACAATAGCAATGTCAATATTGCAAAAACAGGATTAGACTTAGCCTTAAAAGAATTATTGAATTAATGAATTTGGTTTTAGGAAGAGTAATGATATATTTAAGCAGTTTAAAAGAATACCCCACAGTATTTCATGCTTAAACCTAGCCTGATTTTCCTGGTAATATTTGTGTTGGTAAGTGTTGCCGGGTTTGCACAATCAGGGCACGGTGAAAAGCAAGCTCATAAAAAAAATGAACATACTGAACAAGAAGAGGACCTCAATGAGGCTTTGAATCATGCTGGGGATGAGAATGGCCATGGTGAAGCTTCTCATCATGCCCCGCCTGGATGGACAGTAATACCTTTCATAATGTTGCTCCTGATGATTGCCACAGGTCCACTATTTTATGAACACTTTTGGCACAAGAATTACCCAATCATCGCCATTGCCCTGGCCACCATGGTCGTGTTATACTATCTATTCGTGTTGCATAATAATCACGGTCCCGTTCACGCACTGGCTGAATATGTTCAATTTATATCATTACTGACAGGACTTTTTGTTGCATCGGGAGGTGTTCTTATCAGTGTTGATAAAGAGGCAAGACCACTTACTAATGCCGGTATTTTGCTGATTGGTGCAGTAATAGCGAACGTAATTGGAACAACAGGGGCTTCGATGCTTTTGATCAGACCATATATAAGGTTAAACAGATACAGGATAAAGCCTTATCATATTATTTTCTTTATTTTCTTGGTCAGCAATATTGGGGGATGCTTAACACCCATTGGGGACCCTCCACTATTTCTTGGTTTTTTAAAAGGGATTCCATTTTTCTGGACCATGAAACATAATGTAATTCCATGGTTATTTGCACTAATTGTTCTTTTGATCATGTTCGTATTTTTTGACAAGAATAACAAAGCTGACTACAGCTATGGAGATGAAAAAGAAGAACCAACCAACAAGATTAGTATTTCAGGCATAAAAAATTTCTTCTGGTTAGGGGTGGTGGTTTTATCAGTATTTCTTGATCCGAATGTTTTTGATTGGGTACCGGCAATTTATTATGACGGGCAAAAATTTTCTTTTATGAGAGAAATTATAATGCTTACAGCGGCTTATTTATCGTTTAAATTTGCGGATAAAAAAGCCCTGGAGGGTAATGATTTTAGTTTTGAACCCATAAGGGAGGTAGCATTTATTTTCATAGGAATTTTTGGGACTATGATGCCTGCGCTAGAATTGGTTAGTAATTTTGCTCAATCAGATGAGGGTTCTCAGTTAATTTCGCAAAACACTTTATACTGGGGAACTGGTTTCCTGTCGGGATTCCTGGATAATGCCCCAACCTATGTTAATTTTCTAACAGCGGCATTAGCATCGGATGGTGGTGACATCAATTCTTACAAAGATGTGTTGGCTTATGCTCGTGGGGGTTTTTCAAATTCAATTATAGAACTGAAGGCGATTTCTGTCTCAGCTGTATTTTTTGGAGCGATGACCTACATCGGGAATGGCCCGAATTTTATGGTCAAATCAATAGCTGAACAAGTGGGTATTAAAATGCCTTCATTTTTTGGTTACATTATTCGGTTTTCTATTCCTTTACTCATTCCCCTTTTCATAATTGTCTGGTTAATCTTTTTTGCGTTTAAACCGGTAGGTTAAAGGTTAAAGAGTCCATTGTTTAAGGATTCCAGTGCGACTTTTTTGTTGACGGTATCAATAAGTACTGTTATGTTATTTTTGCTTCCACCGTAGGAAATCATTCGCACAGGAATATCTTCAAGGCTAATGAATATCTGCTTACCTAATCCTTTGTTTTCAGCGACAAAATCTCCAACTATACAAACGATGGATTGATATTTATCAACTTCTATATATCCGTATGGTTCCAGTTCTTTAACTATTTCTGATAAATAGCTCGGGTCATCTATGGAGAGGGAAACAGCAATTTCAGAAGTGGTGATTATATCTATAGAAGTTTTATATTTCTCAAAAACTTCAAAGATCTTTCTTAAAAAACCATAAGCCATCACCATGCGGGTTGATTTTATTTTGATGGCAGTGATCCCATCTTTCACTGCGATAGACTTAATTTTTCCCGGTACTTTCCTGGAAGTAATTAATGTTCCCTGGGATTGAGGGTTTAAAGTATTTTTAATACGTACGGGTATCTGCTTTTTTTGTGCAGGATGAATACAATTAGGATGTAATATCTTCGCCCCAAAGTAAGCAAGCTCACCAGCCTCTTCATAGGACAATTCCGCTATTGGCATGGTGTTCTCAACGATGCGGGGATCGTTATTATGCATACCATCAATGTCAGTCCAGATCTGAACTTCTTCAGCAAGCACACATGCTCCTATAATGGTAGCTGAAAAATCACTTCCGCCACGATTAAGATTGTCAATTAATCCATAATTATTCAGGCAAACATATCCCTGGGTGACTATAATTTCATCATTCAAAGAATCCAAAATTCCTTGTAACAATTTTCTTGACTCCTCCATTACAGGCTCACCATATTCCACTCTCATAAAGTCTGTAGCGTTGACTAGGTGAGTTTTTATGCCTATTTCCTGGTTGTAAATTTTGAATAGGTTGGTCGATACCATCTCTCCCTGAATTAAGATCTCCTTTTCAATTTGTTCATTGTGAACTTTCTCGATTAATTCGTATAGATGAGTCATATATTCATCGATCAGCGCTTTGCCTTGCTTTCTGTAATTTGCAGAATCATATAGGCCACTTACATATTCCTGGTACTTCTCTTCCAGCTCATTCGCAAGGTTTATTGCTTTGCCAGGATTGTTAACTGTTAATTGATCGTTGATATCTGATAGAATATTAGTAACACCAGATATGGCTGATAGCACAATTATTTTACGACCTCTTACACCATGGATCAGTTGTGCGACGTGCTTCATTCTCTTTGGAGATCCCAAAGAGGTTCCACCAAATTTTAGTACTATCATTTTAATGCTAACATTTTTATTGCAGTAATAGCTGCTTCATCACCTTTATTTCCATGTTTACCCCCAGCCCGGTCAAACGCTTGTTTCATTGTATTAGGTGTCAGGACCCCAAAAATGACGGGTTTGGAAAATTTTAATCCCACCTGTGTGATTCCATGCGCTACAGCATTGCATATAAATTCAAAGTGCCTGGTTTCTCCCTGTATAACACAGCCAAGACAAATGACTGCATCTATTTCTGGTCGCTCGGCTAACCTTTGGGCTCCAAGTGTTAATTCGAAACTGCCGGGGACATCCTGACGAATGATATTTTCTTTATCTGCACCTTGATCGATAAGCGTCTTTAATGCCGCGTTGTAAAGTGATTCAGTTACTTCTGAATTCCACTCTGAAACAACAATTCCAAATTTCTTTAATGTTATGTCTTCCAGTTTTTTTTCTGTATAACTGCTAAGGTTTTTCTTTTTGGTTGACATCGCTATATTCCGTTATTCTAAAAAAGAAAAGGGACAAGTAATAACCCGTCCCCTCAATTCATTTATGTATTAAAAACTTTTTAATTTATCATTATCTCTAATCTGGACATTTGTTTTCGTGCGTCCGTGTATTGATCAGAGTCAAAGTAATTATCGACAATCTCTGTGTATGCATCAATAGCCTCCTCAATATTGCCGGCACTTTCGTAAGCTGTAGCAGCCTTTGACAAGTAAAGTGGTGTAAAATATTTATTTTCCTTGTAATCAGCGGCTTTCATGTAATTCGAGGCGGCTTCTTCGAAAGCCTCAAGTTCCATATAGGCATCACCTATTAATGAATAAGCCCTTGCTTGCACCAAATAATCAGAGGCACTAAAATCCTCAAGATATCTGATGGCATTTTCATAGTCTCCAAGCTTTAAATAGGTTGCCCCGGTATAATAATTTGCAAGATTACCAGCTTCTGTATTGCCATATTCATCGATGATGTCGAGAAATCCAAAATTATTACCATCACCATTGAGCGCTTTTCCAAGGCTGTCTGCTTCGAAATAATAAATAGCAGGGAATATCTCTGCTTGTGCAGCCTGGTTTCTATTGTTCATGTAATATTTGTAAAAGATGAATCCAGCAATAATAATGGCTATAAATGATCCTACACCAAGAACAATGTTACGATTCTTGGGGTCTGATAAAAACTCTTCCGCTTTATTGTAACGTTCGACCAACGCATCCGGATTCTCCAAAAGTTCGTTGGACGATTTCTGCTCTTTCTTTTTACTAACCTTTGTCTTGCCCATGTATTGTGGTAATTAAAATAGGCGCAAAAATATTCAAAAAAATTAAATTAAAGTTATAATCTTTAATCCATTACATATGGGTAGTCTTCCTGCATATAAACATGTTTATACGCTTCCTCAGCATCGGGATATGGAGATTCCTCAGCAAACTTGACACAAGCATCAATGGTGCTTTTAATTTTTTTCTCTATTTCTTTGATTTGTTCTTCGGTAGCCATTTCCTTTTCCAGGATAGTGCTTTTTACCTGCTCTATGGGATCTTGGTTTTTATATTCTGCTAACTCCTCTTTCGTTCTGTATTTTGCAGGATCGGACATGGAGTGGCCTTTGTATCTGTAAGTCCTGAATTCCAGAAGATAAGGTCCATCACCATTTCTTACCTGTTTTGCTGCTTTATCCACTGCATGATGAACATCCTCAACATTCATGGCATTTACCGGTTCGGATGGCATAAAATACGCATCTCCAAGTTTATATAGGTCAGTTACATTTGAAGTCCTCTTAACCGAAGTACCCATAGCATATCCGTTATTTTCAATAACAAATATTACGGGCAGTTTCATGGTCATGGACATATTCAGGGTTTCATGGAATGAGCCTTGTCTCACTGCGCCATCTCCCAGGTAGCACATACATAGATTATCCGTTTCATCGTATTTTTCTGCAAAAGCTATGCCGGCACCAAGCGGAATTTGTCCGCCCACAATGCCATGACCACCAAAGAAATTTTTCTCTTTGTCAAACATATGCATAGATCCGCCTTTGCCCCTGGAGATACCGGTATCTTTAGCAAATAGCTCTGCCATAATAAATTTTGGGTCAGTGCCAAGGCCTATGGGATGGGCATGATCCCTGTAAGCAGTTATGTATTTATCCCCTTTTTTCAAAGCGGAAACGGCTCCAGCTACACATGCTTCCTGCCCGATATACAAATGGCAAAAACCTTTGATCTTTTGTCGGCCATATAATTGTCCGGCTTTCTCTTCAAACTTTCGCATGAGAAGCATGCTTTCAAACCATTTCATGTAGGTCTCTTTAGAGAATTGTTTTGTGTTAGCTTTGGATTTTGATAAGGTTTCAGCCATAATTTTTTTGTTGTAGAACGCTAAAATAACCAAAAAGGGATACAGAAAAAATAAATGCATTTACAAAAGCTTTCACTGAATAATTTCAAAAATTATGAAACATCCGTGCTGGAATTTTCTCCTGATATCAATTGTGTAGTTGGCCCCAATGGAATTGGGAAGACCAATCTTCTCGATGCGATCTATCATTTATGCTTTACAAAAAGTGCATTTAACTTCACTGATCAGCAAAATATATTACACGGACAGCCTTATTATAGTATTACAGGATCCTTTATCGTGGGTAACAAGTCTGAGGAGATTCTATGCGGATTAAGAAAAGGTACCAAAAAATTGATCAAGGTAAATAAAGTTCCTTATGAAAAGATCAGTGATCATATTGGTAAATATCCTTGCGTGCTAATCACACCTTATGATACCGATCTAATAAGGGAAGGAAGCGAACTCAGACGGCGGTTTTTTGATAGCACCTTATCTCAAATTGATCATACTTACCTGGAAACATTGCTTAATTATAATGCTTATTTACGCCAAAGAAATGCTTTGCTTAAAAGCCATTCTGAGGGACGTCGTCTGGATAATGATCTGTTGGAACAGTATAACGATCAAATAATCAGATTAGGCGATAAAATATTTAATTGGAGAAAGCCTTTGATCAAAGAATTCGAAGATCTACTCACCCAATATTACCGGACGATCTCTGAGCAGAAGGAAACGGTTAGCCTGACATACACTTCAGATTGTTTTAAAGAGAATTTTAAAGAATTATTTAAAGCTAATATTCGGGAAGATATCTATGCTCAAAGAACATTACTTGGTATTCATAAAGACGATGTGTCCTTCAAAATTGATGACTATCCCGTCAAAAAATTTGGATCACAGGGACAACAGAAATCATATGTGCTTGCGCTTAAGCTGGCACAGTATCAATTAATCCGCGAGAAGAAAGATAATAAACCATTGCTAATGCTTGATGATATATTCGATAAGCTTGACGATGGGCGAATAGGTCGATTGATGGAGCTAATGGGTTCCGATGCATTCGGACAAATATTTATTACTGATGCCCGCCCTGAACGTTCCCGGCAATTATTAGCCGGGATAAAAAAATCGGTGAACTTTATAACACTGGATGAATAGCTATTCAATAAATCAACACTAATTACTCTTTATATATTTTTTCTATCCTTCTTTTTAAATGCCTCTAGATACAGAATCGTAATGAAAGAATTCAGTGAAAATTATATTTGGAGTGTAACTGGCAACGTTTTAACAGGCTTTTACCTATTGATTTCTTATATGATATTACATTTAACATGGACTGAGATTTGATCTTCTAATGCTTTCCTTTATAATTTTCAACCATTAGGAGGGCAATAAAGCTTCCTATGAATGCCAACCCGGCACATACATAGCTCACCAATTGATAAACACAGATAAAGCTCTTATTAAATATTAATCTTACAGCCTCAAAATTATTTTTTGGGACAACGGACGGAACGGTGGCATCCCCTAAATTTATTGCTTCATTTTGGATGGCGTTTTTTACCGGTGCTTCAAAACTGAAGGGTTTAATTTCTTCATCAACTAATTCAAGAAAAATGAAAACAACCCCTGCGCCTACGATGGCATTGATAAATGTACCGGCTATTCTTGTAACGCTATTATTCACCCCTGAGGCTATACCGGCTTGATCATCTTTTACCGAGCGCATAACTGTGGTAGTTAAAGGAACCACCGTTATGGCCATACCTGTGGCAAAGAATAATATGCCGGGGAAAAATGTTGCCCAAAAACTACTGGGTCCGGATGTTTGATTAACCATTGCCAACATTATAAAGCCAACACCAGTAATCAGTGGGCCTATGATTAAGAAATTTCTTGTCCCCCATTTATCTGAAAGTGCACCAATCTTTCTGGCAGATAGTGCCATCACTAAAGTAAAGGGTAAAAATGTGAGTCCGGCTTGTAATTGCGTATAGCCCTGTACCTGAATAAGATTTAAAGAGAGGAAGAGCATGATGGCTCCTAAAGCTGCATATAGAAAGAAGGAGAGGAGATTAACACCAGAGAAACACCGGTTGGAAAATATGTTAAGCGGAACCATGGGTTGACTTATTTTCCTTTCAATCAAAATAAAAATGATAAACG
This sequence comes from Cyclobacteriaceae bacterium, assembly GCA_051155775.1. GTDB lineage: Bacteria > Bacteroidota > Bacteroidia > Cytophagales > Cyclobacteriaceae > CAYSCZ01. The sequence goes on from DAXETV010000027.1 coordinate 63,616, forward strand.
CGAAGATCCCTAAAAGTACAGGGACATAACTGTTTGGTGTTGCTATGCCAGCTTCCGGTACATTTAAAAATCCAAATGTAAGCGACGCGAGACTAAAAGCTAATGCAGTAGCACCAAACCAATCAATTTGATGATTATCTCCACCTTCTCTGCTCTCTGGTACTTTAAACTGCAGTATTAGGAATGTAAGAATTCCCAGGGGGATATTGATAAAAAAAATCAATCGCCATAAACCCATATCGGCCAATGCTCCCCCAATTACCGGCCCTCCTATGGTAACCAGGGTGGTGGTGGCTGACCAGGTGCCTATGGCTTTACCTTTCTCCAGATCAGAAAATGTTGCAGATATGATTGATAAACTGCCTGGTATCATTAAAGCACCACCCAGTCCCTGCATAGTCCTGAAAATAGTGAGTTGGCTGATGGTATCCGATAGGCCACAAAGTGCAGAAGCAACGGTAAAGATTAGTATTCCCCATTTAAATATCATTACCCGGCCCAATTTATCACCCAGGCTGCCGCCAATGATGATCAACGATGCTAACATGACCAAATAGCTATTCAATACCCAAAACAGATCGGTTCCGGTAGCATTAAGGTCTTGTTGAAGTGCAGGTAGCACAACATTAAGTGCGGTAGTATCTATAAATGCCATAGAGGTGGCAATGATGCAAGAGCTTACCGTCCATTTACCAGTATTGCTAGATAGCTTATAGTAATGTTTTTCAGTGGTCACCGGGGGATGTGATTTATATCTGGTTAATAATAACTAATATAAAGCTTTGGCCTGCCATTTTATCAAAATGATTATAATTAGTCAACCCACTATAAATTATCATTCCACTTTAGGAATCGAATCATTAGCTTGAAAATTGATTTTTAAAATATAATAACATGAAATTCTTTATGCTTTTATGGGGTATTTTAGGAATAGTAGGTGCACTTAACTATATATTTATCACATCTGATGAAGACCCGGACCATCCAGCTTTTAGTGATTTAGCATTAAGAACCGATAACTTATTGAAATACGCCAAGGAGGATATCTCCAAAAATTATTATGGCACCAGTCTGGTGCATATTGAAAAAGCCATAGAGATGATGGAGAAAATTGAAACTGACGCTGATCAAGCCAGTGATGTTGCGATAGAAAATGCTATTCGATACCTGGAGCTTTTAGAAAAAGAGATCGTTCATGGAAATGTTGTGGATAGTGAGGTCAATCATGCTTTTGCTAATGCATTGAATGCTCTGGCTTATGCCCACTTAAGGATATCCGAAAATTGTCTTGACAATCAGGACCACAATGCGGCAGTTGAGGCACTAAAATATGCCATAGAGCATATACACAATGCCATGCACTATTCTAAAGGAAATGAAAAGGATGTAGAAATGCATGTTCTCAGAGAAATCGATTCCTTAATGCTGCTGGAGTATATTGATCCTGATTTATTTAAAGAGAACTTACATAGGCTTTTGATGGAATTGGATACCTGCCTGGTACATGTGCAATGATCATCACATAGGATGTGGCATTTCGGTGCCTGGAACTATACATTAGTTGAAGGGGGATATTGAAGTGATTGAGGGAGCATATCCATAATACCCATGGGATGAGGTTGAAATACCCATGAAACTAAAGGTACTGGTACGAAAATAGTTACCTGGTCTTGGACTGTGAAGATATTGACCATGTTTATCGAGAAGTCCTGAGAACATCAGATTTTCCTTAAACCCCTTATCTGTTCTGGCAAACCGAAGATGTACATTTGATACCTTATGGAAACACCTTCGTGCGGTTAACTGTGTTGCCTGATTATAAGTAGGAAACATGCGGTGATTTTTATAAACCAGCGATTATGAAACAAAAAGGTGGCCAATCTACCAGGCCACCTTTTTACAGATCAATGGTTGTTTATTTATTATTTTATATCGTACCGGTCCAGGTTCATCACTTTGTCCCAGGCTTTCACAAAATCCTTCACAAATTTCTCATCCGAGTCTGATGACCCGTAAACTTCAGCCAGTGCCCTTAGTTCTGAATTGGAACCAAAGATCAGGTCTACACGCGTACCAGTCCACTTTATGTCGCCGGATTTACGGTCCCTTCCATTATAAACCTGGTCTTGTCTTCCATTGGATACGGGCTCCCAGACCGTGTTCATGTCTAACAGGTTCAGGAAGAAATCGTTGGTAAGTTTCCCTGGCTTATCAGTAAAGACTCCATGTTTAGACTGATCGTAGTTAGTGTTCAATACGCGTAGTCCCCCTAAAAGTACGGTCATTTCCGGAGCAGTAAGTGTCAATAGCTGTGCCCGGTCTACCAGGAATTCTTCCGGTGCGATATCCCGCATGGACTTGTAATAATTACGGAAGCCATCAGCAACCGGCTCCAGGTATGAGAATTGCTCTATGTCCGTTTGTTCACGGGTGGCATCCATTCTGCCGGGTGTAAAAGGTACTTTAACATGATGGCCAGCGTCTTTGGCTGCTTTTTCTATTGCAGCACATCCACCTAATACGATCAGATCAGCTAAAGAAACTTTTTTGGCTCCGGATTGCGCTTTATTAAACGTCTCCTGAATACCTTCCAGTTTGTTCAGTACTTTGGCCAATTCTGTCGGGTTGTTTACTTCCCAGTCTTTTTGAGGTTGAAGTCTTATGCGTGCGCCATTGGCACCGCCCCGCTTATCAGAGCCTCGGAAAGTTGAAGCTGAAGCCCAGGCAGTTGTTGCCAGCTGGGATACGGACAAGCCGGAATTCAGTATCATTTCTTTTAAGGCTTCAATGTCGTTATCATCAATTAAAGGATGATCTACTACCGGGACAGGATCCTGCCACAACAGGTCTTCTTCTGGTACTTCCGGACCAAGGTAACGGGCTTTAGGCCCCATATCCCGGTGAAGAAGCTTAAACCAGGCACGGGCATAGGCATCTGCAAATTCATCGGGATTATCGTAGAAATGCCTGGATATTTTTTCATACTCAGGATCAAACCTTAATGACAGGTCTGTGGTAAGCATGAATGGTGCATGCTTTATAGAAGGATCGTGTGGATCAGGTACGGTACCCGCTCCTGCGCCATCTTTAGGGACCCATTGGAATTTTCCACCCGGGCTTTTGGTAAGCTCCCAGTCATACTTGAAGAGATTCTCGAAATAGCCCATATCCCATTGGGTTGGGTTACTGGTCCAGGTGCCCTCCAGTCCGCTGGTGATGGTATCATTGCCTTTGCCGGAACCATGACTACTAACCCAGCCTATTCCTTGTTGCTCAATAGGGGCAGCTTCGGGGTCCGGCCCGTTTTTTTCTTCAGGAGCAGCACCATGGACTTTTCCAAAAGTGTGTCCTCCGGCAATGAGCGCTACGGTTTCGTAATCATTCATTGCCATACGCTTAAAGGTCTGGCGAATGTAGAATGCTGCTTTTATGGGATCAGGTTCACCATTTGGTCCTTCCGGGTTCACATAAATCAATCCCATGTGGTCATTGGCCAAACGACCGGCCAGGTTTCCTTCATCATCATGGCGTTCATCCGCCAGCCACTCTCGCTCGGTTCCCCAGTTGATATCTTTTTCGGGCTCATAAATGTCTTCACGCCCACCTCCAAAGCCAAAAGTTTTAAAGCCCATGGATTCCATTGCTACGTTACCGGTCAGAATCAACAGATCCGCCCAGGAGATCATGTTGCCATACTTCTGCTTCACTGGCCAAAGCAAACGGCGTGCTTTATCCAGGTTGGCATTGTCCGGCCAGCTATTGATAGGGGCAAAGCGCTGGTTGCCGGTACCGCCGCCACCCCGGCCATCAGCGACACGATAAGTACCGGCAGCGTGCCAGGTCATACGGATAAAAAACCCTCCGTAATGTCCAAAATCAGCAAGCCACCAATCCTGGGAATCTGTCATAAGGTCATGAAGATCTTGCTTCAGGGCATTGTAATCCAGCTTTTTAAACGCTTCCGCATAATTGAAATCTTTACCCATAGGATCGGACAACGCAGAATGCTGCCGTAGTACGTCCAAATTAAGGTTATTGGGCCACCAATCCTTATTCGAGGTACCTTCACTGGAAGCTACACCATGAAATGGACATTTGCTTTCCCCATTAGTTTGGTGAATGCCTTTCTTTGGGTTTACATGTGTTTCATCTGCCATAATTAAAAGAATTTTTGTTGTTTATTGTTATTATCTATAAATCTGATAAATAATAAGTTATTATTCAAATCAATAATTCTTATAATTGTATAATTAAAAATTATATGACATTACAGCAGCTTGAATATATTATAGCACTTGATGAACACCGGCATTATGTTACGGCTGCGGAGCGGTGTTTTGTATCTCAACCCAACCTTACTATGCAGGTAAAAAGGTTGGAAGAAGAGATTGGTGTAAGGATATTCAACAGGGATAAAAAGCCACTGCTACCGACCGAGATAGGTAAAGAAGTAATTTTACGAGCCAGGCAAATCCTTCTTGAAGTTAGGCAGCTAAAAGAATTTGTAAATCATGAAAAGGAATCTATTGAAGGAGAATTCACAATAGGTATCATACCAACACTTGCCCCTTATTTATTACCCCTTTTTCTCCCATTTTTCATAAAAGAACATCCCAGGATACACCTTAAAATACAGGAATTACAAACCAGCCAGATTATTTCTCAGCTGGAAAATGGTATCATTGACATTGGGATTTTGGTAACACCCCTTAATCACGCAACTGTTAAAGAAATTCCACTATTTTATGAGCCTTTTCTTCTTTACCTTCCGGAAAATCACAGCTTCCTAAAGAAAGACCGTATAATGGCCAAAGATTTACAACCTAGAGAGCTTTTGGTATTGGAGGAAGGCCATTGTTTTAGGGAACAAACACTCTCGATTTGTAATCCTTCTAAAAATCCCTGCGCATTAGGTTTTGATTACTTAAGTGGCTCTATTGAAGCTTTAAAAAATCTTGTTAAAAAGAGTGTTGGATATACGTTAGTGCCTGAGCTTTCAGTGATCAACGAATTGAATTCTATTCAGATTAAACGATTTGTTCGTCCTGAGCCTGTTCGTGAAGTAAGCATTGTGGTCCCTAATAGTTATATAAAAGAATCGGTGATTAACAGGATGAAGGAAGTTGTTCAAAAAGTTGTACCTGGTAAATTTTTAGAGAAACAGTCAATCGTAAAGATTATTTAGAAATCAATTGCGCTTGCTCATTATGGACTTTTAATAGAAGGTGAAATTGTAATTTTATTAATTTTTGCTTTGTTAAAATATATCCTATTATTAAATTGTTAAATTATATGGGATAAAAATGAATGATCATAACGTCATAGTGGATCTATTGAATAATTTTTCAAGCCAACATAATAATGTTTCCTGGAAAATCAATTGTGTCTTTAGTGATGGCAGGAATAAGATCATGAACCAAATCAGAGTTTATAATGATATCAACCATCGAACGCTGGGTACTTTTACATACGATACAACCACAGGTATAACCCAATGCTTTTTTTATAAGGGATTAAGAAGTCATAAACCAGAAAATATCGTGGACGTCCTTTTGGATATGATCAATCACTCAAACGAATAGATTGTATTAAAATTTTTAGAAGTCCTGAATAATTTTAATCCAGTTAACTACCCTTTCAATGTATCAAAACGCAAGCATAAAAAGTAAACCAACATTAATTTTCAAAAGTTATTGAAAATATTATATATTCAAAAAACATTTGATAGCTGATCGTGTTATTTAGTCATGGAAACAATATTTACTGATCGGGAAGTAGTGAGAAGATTACTATCATTTATCGGAATAATCACTGCGATTTTAATCTTTATTTAAACTTTAACAATTACAGACCATGAACACTAACAATCTTTATTTTAAAGCACTTGAAAAAAAGTATGAAGCTCAAATAGCAGAGGCTACAGCCATTCTTAATACCTATTTTAACAGTACTGTGGGTATAGGCGAGCACTCCGAGTTGTTAGAAGAATTTGATAAACATGTGGAAAGCCTGGCCAATGCTGAAGATAAGCTGGAGAAGCTTCATACGCATTTTAACATGGAGCAAAATGTCCAGGGTCAGCATACGAATGGACAGGTTAAACAAAAGCAAACTCTTAATTGATTACTTGTCGCGATTAGGGACTTTAATTAGTCCCTTTTTTATTTTAATAAAGTAAAGGTGACTATAGTTCCTTCCTCTTTCTCTGATTCAATTTGAATATTTCCTCCCAAATCCTTTACAATTCTTCTGACGTTTGTTAGTCCAATCCCTATTCCGGTCTCTCCGTATCTGCCCACAGGGTTAAACACTTTATACATATCAAAAACCTGATTTAGTTCTTCTTCGTCAATTCCCGGCCCATTATCAGACACAAAAAACTCATAAAACCTGTCCTCTTCGTTGCCCCCGACCTCAATGTGGGCATATACCTTATCGTTATGTCTTATGGCATTGGAGATAAGTTCCATCAAAATTTTCCTTAGCAAGGTATGATTAGCATGGATATCTGATATATTGATTAAAAAATCTATCTGATAATCATCAACCAGCGGATATATCGTACTTAAGTCTTTAACAAGATCACTGACGGGAAAATTGGTTTTGTTAATCGGATCTATTGAATCCAGTTTTGAATAATCCATAAGACCTTCTACTTGCTGAGATAATTTTTCTGATGAAGCCTGAATTTTTTTTAGCAATATTTTAGCGTCATCATCCAGGATACTTCCATATTCAGCGATAAATTTTTTATAGGTCATATTTATCATTTTCAGGGGGGAGTTTATATCCACAGCAGTCGCCTGGGCAAATCGCTCTAATATTTTATTTTTTTCCTCAAGCCGGTTATTCAGTAGGCGAAGTTTGTAAGTGCTCTTTCGTAATTCTAATAACTTCATTGTTTGATGGGCCAGTACTTCCAGGCTTTGCTTTTGGCTTTCTGTAAGTTCCCTTGGTTCTTTATCAATAACACAAAGTGTGCCCAATGTATATCCATTTGCATTGATTAAAGGAACAGCTGCATAGAAAACGATGTGTGGATATCCGGTAACTAAAGGGTTGTCGTAAAACCTTGCATCTTTTCTTGCATCCCCAACAACAAAAAAATCATCTTCCTTGATAGCATGAGCACAGAAGGAATATTCTTTGGGTGTTTCATTGATCGTTAATCCATAATGCGACTTAAACCATTGTCTTTTGTTATCAATTAATGAAATCAGGGAAATTGGTGCTTCGCATATCTGGGATGCCAATGTCGTTATATTATCATAGTCATTATCTGACATGGTATCCAGGATGTTGTATGATTCAATTGCTTTTAGACGTTCAATTTCACTCGGTTGATCCATCATAGGCGTCCTGATTGTTAATATAATATAATCCTAAAAAACTTTTCTGTTATCTAATCCAGCAATATATCTTTAAAAAAAATCATTTATTTCTTTTGACCAACAGGGACCGTTACACCTAGCCAGGGAAGAGCCACTGTTATACCTTCAATTATCGGAATTAATAATCCGTAGTCAAGGGCAATGCCCGGCCATTTTGTTCTTCCACCAAAGGATATGGTAGCAAACAATTCACCTTCACTGATGACAAAAAAATTATCATTAACAAGATAACTTTTCTGACTGATTTTTTTTGTGCCTCCAATAGTTAAGGCTGGTATATCCACGATTTCATCCTCCAGGAAGCCATAGTTTAACCCGATACTTAAGTTATTGGTCCGATTACCAAAAGTCACAGAGCCGTTAACGAAACCAAAAGTACCGCCATTACCCACAATAGTTCCAACAGACGCACCGGTAGAGAATGTCACATTCCCTTTGGTAGGGAATGAAAACTTAGGGCTGAAGAGCACAGGTGTCGGAGCTCCAGCGAACAGGAAATTCGGTACCAAACCCAACCCAAAGCTAAAATGGTTTGTCAATCCAACGGATAATTGATTATATAATATCCCAACATTTCTGTACTGAACCTCACCCTTCCGTAAGGTATAAGCATTAGGTGAAAACAAATAGCCGGTAATGGTAAGTTGATTGTTGGTACTGTCTCGTGTAGCGACCTTCACTTTTTTGGGCCTGAGGTCTTTTTTGTTGGCTTCACGAATGGATAAAATATCTTCAACGTTGATGGTTATCGTGCCAATGGAAACGGTCTTAACTTTTATTTCCTTAACGCCACTTTCAATAATTTGTCCTCTGTATACATTTCCATCAGATGTTTCAATAATGTAAATGGGTATTTCATCATTCTGTTCATCCTGGCAATATAGTGTCCCATGGATAAATAGGGATAATAACCCCAGGATTGAAATTAGTTTACCCATCATCCGATAAATATAGGAAAATGTCGCTATGATTATTCATATCAAATCCTTTTATATACGGATTTTGTAATGGGTTTTTTGATTGATATACACAATTTTTTAATGATCAGTTAGGCATTTTCTATCTTTTCAATGGTTTGATGCATCGCTTCAAATTCCGAATATCCGGGACTTACTTGATAAAGATTTTTATTAGACCTAAATAATATGCTGGGATACCCGCGAACACCCCATTTTCTGTTAAGTTGAAATTCATATTCTGTAATATGTTTTACTTCCTGGCTATTGAAGTGGTTAAGAAATGACCGGTAAGGAATATCAAAAATTGAACAAACAGACCTGTAAAATTCCGGATCGCCCGGATATTCATTTTCCACATAAAATTTGCGGGATACTTCTTCATAAAACGCTAACGCATAATTTTCCATCCATTTCCTACTTGCGACAACAGCTCGACAAGGCGGCTCAGTATCATAGTTGAAGTATTCCTTTTCGAATAATTTATAGCCAAAAGGTTGGCCACTTCTTTTGTTTACTTCCTCCCAATGGTGTTTTAAAAAAGTTTTCATCTGCTCATTCCAGAGATCTCCGCCACCCGGCCTCAAACCACCAACAACTATCGTAAAGTTATAATGAGGATAATGATCCTTTAATTTCCTTATTTCATTGGTTATTCCCCAGCACCAGGAGCACATAGGATCTCCGACATAGATGATTTCCCTATCATTGTCTTTTTCAATAACCTCCATCTGGTTATCAATATCGATAGGATGGCATGTGCCGGTTTTGGGATCACAAATAAATCTTTTTTCAGTCATAAATTTCCAACATGCAGGTGGTAGTATAGGTTCGTAGGAAGTGTTGACCTTCAGCCTCAAATTCATACCGTAATTAAAATCTTTAAAACAATTACACTAAACGAAAGGCTCCTCTATTAAACAAAAATTCATGAAAAAATTATTATTTCCATTCATTTTATCCGCGTTGCTCATGAGCAATGTAGTTTTAGCTCAGAATAAAAATATTGTTGAGCTTGCTGTTGGTACTGAGTCCCTTTCGACTTTGGTTACGGCTGTAAAAGCAGCTGATCTGGTACAGACCCTTAGCGGTGACGGGCCTTTTACGGTATTCGCACCCACTAACGAAGCCTTTGGTAACCTGCCTGACGGAACCTTAGAAATGTTATTAAAACCTGAAAACAAAGATAAATTAGTAGCAGTATTAACTTATCATGTTGTTTCAGGTAAGGTTAAATCAACAGATCTTAAAAATGGTATGAAAGCTGAAACCGTGCAAGGTGAAAAGATTTCTGTCGATTTATCAAGCGGCGCAAAAATCAATGATGCTAATGTTGCTAAAGCTGATATTATGGCCAGCAATGGTGTGGTACACGTTATCGATAAAGTGATTCTTCCCCCATCTATGATGTAAAAAAGTTACCAGATTGTCTCGAAAGAATTTTCAGGATTCCTAACGATTATTTTTTTACTTTTGAGACAATCATCTTTTCTTACGTTTAGTTTTCATTAACAAGGCAAGTTCCATTTTGACATCCGTAGCGAATGGATCTTTCATCTTCCGTTACCCACTTTAAGCCTGAGATTTAACAATAAATAGTCCTGTACCGGGCATATTTTTATAGTTCATCATTGAAAAGCATGCATTAATATTCAATCATTTTATAATTGTCTTCGTTTTAACAGTGTGAAAAAAATCATCCATATCGATATGGATGCATACTATGCATCGGTAGAACAATTGGATAACCCCGACCTGAAAGATAAACCCATTGCTGTTGGCGGTTCGGCTAAAAGAGGGGTGGTTGCAGCCGCCAGTTATGAAGCCAGAAAATTTGGTGTGCGGTCTGCATTGCCTTCAGCTAAGGCGGCCAGGCTCTGCCCTGATATCCAGTTTATAAAACCAAGGTTTGATCGGTATAGAGAACTATCTGGTCAGATCAGGGAGATCTTTTTTGACTATACCGATTTTGTTGAGCCGTTATCATTAGACGAAGCTTATCTGGACGTAACTACCAATAAGATTGGTGCTACCTCAGCCCTGTTTATAGCCAAAGAAATAAAGCAACGAATAAAATTAGAGACGGGCTTAGTTGCTTCAGCAGGTATTTCATTTAATAAATTCCTGGCCAAAACCGCTTCAGACCTGGATAAGCCGGATGGCATGTACGTGATATTACCCGAAGAAGCCGAGGACTTTGTCGCTAAATTACCGGTTCATAAGTTTCATGGCATCGGTAGGGTTACTGCCGGGAAAATGGTAAAAGCCGGGATCTTTACTGGCAAAGAATTGAGAAATAAGTCATTATCAGATCTTACCTTGCGTTTTGGTAAAGCAGGTAAATATTACTATAACATTTCAAGGGCTATTGATAATCGGGAAGTTCAACCCAATAGGGCATGTAAGTCTGTCAGCACAGAAAGAACCTTTGAGGATAATATCTTTTTACTTCAGGATGTGCTGGAAGCATTAGAACGTATCGCCAGATTATCCTTTGAGCGGTATCTAAGAAGTGGAAAGCAAGGTTCAACCATTACCATAAAAGTAAAATATGGTGATTTTACCCAGATAACCAGAAGTAAGTCAGTCGATTCAAAAATCCATGAGGAACAGGATTTTTTGGAAATAGCCAAATCTTTATTCAATGATGCACTGCTAAGGGAAGATGGTATTCGGTTACTTGGTGTGGGCATTTCAAATTTTAAAGTGGATGAAGAAGTAGCAAAACAACTGACCCTGAGGTTTTAAGCATGTCTGTCTCTTGTGATGAGAAAGATCAAGTCTTGGAATTTCAAAAATCATTACTATTATAAATACCTTTTATCAACTTATTTCTCAATATAAGAATATTGAAGCCATGAAGAGTTTAAAGAGACTATACCTGCTTTTAATCATATTTATGGGCTCCTGCGGGGAGGACGAAAGTTTCAATAACCAATTCACAGATGAAAGGGATGGCTCAGTATATCGGGCCATGACCATTGATGATGATATCTGGATGCAGGATAACCTAAGTTACAAAGGTGGTGGTATTGGTTGGGCCTATAATAATGATCCTAAACTGGAGCAGCAATATGGGCGAATGTATAGCTGGGATATGCTGACAGATATTTGTCCGAAGGGATGGAAATTACCAACAATGGCTGAGTTGGAAAAGTTATCCACAGCTATAAATAGCGATAATAACCTGTCTGATTTTCTGGTTGCAGGTGGTTTGAGGCAAAATGAAGAAGAACCGGAGCAATATGTTGGACTCACAGAATTTCAAATGATTGATCTGGCCGGTTTTTATTGGTCTGCAAATGAAATAGATGAGATAAAAGCCCATTTCTTATATTTTGATGCAGAAACAAAAGAGACATCCGTTAACCCCATAAATAAAGAAGTTGCCATCTGCGTCAGGTGCATAAAAGAATAGGTATTCTATGGCTTGAGATGTTTCCCACTAAATTTATGCTTATTGTAATACATAAATGGGTCAGAAATCATAAGGGGCACCTAAAATAAATATCATCAGGTTTATCTGAACGATGAACCCAAATTTATTCATTAGCTGTTTAGATCCACACTGTCCTCTGCTCCAGCCTGCCTTCAAAGGCCACCCGCCGGCCAAGCCTGCCACCCTGCACCCAATCGCGGTCTTGGCCCGGCTCCCAAGGCCAGGGACTTTGGGCTGTGCAATACGGGCAGGACAGACACTGAAAATAATGAACCAGGATTCTGCTTGTAATCGCTTTTCACTATGGGCCAAAGAAGTCTGAATGACTTGATCTTATACGATCCTTTTCCTTAATTTCTTTTTTTCTGAATGTTGCTTCTTTTTATTCAACCGGTCCTGGATGGCTGCTTTACCTGGTTTAGTAGGCTTTCTTTTCTTTTTGGTAGTAAATGCCCTGGCCAGCAATCGATCCAGTTTTTTTAGCGCCAACGTCTTGTTGTTCAACTGAGACCTTTTGCTTTCTTCGGAGATGATCAATTGACCATGTTTATTAATTTTATTGCCGGCTTTTGTTGCGATCATTGCCTTTTGGATGTCTGACAGTACCTCCGAGTTATGCACATCAAAATACAGTTGTACTTTGGTTTCAACTTTATTGGCATGCTGACCACCAGGCCCACTACTTCTGGCCGTTGTAAATTTTATTTCATTGATCAGGTCATTTGCGGTAATTCTTCCGGACTGTCTCATAATAATTCAACAAGTCAATGGGTTCACTGTTAGACCAGTTGATACAAAATTATAATTATGTTCATCCAATTAAATGTTGCATATGAAACTAGGAGCATTTTCAATTAGCCTAAGCATGAAAGACTTATCAGCTTCCAGGGAATTTTATGAAAACCTTGGTTTAGAGGTTTACGATGGCAGCGAGGAACAACGCTACCTGATCATGAAAAACGGCGATTCATCTTTCGGTGATGTAAGAGACATACAAAAGCACTTGAAAACAAAACAGGTAACCCTCGTCCAGCAGGAAGTTTTCGAATCGACATTAGGAACGGCAAGTGTCTGCCTGGTAGATCCTGATGGCAATGCCACCCCGACTGGTCAGCATGTTTAGACAACCTTAATCTGATTTAAACGTGACTTATAGCAATATAATTTTTTATTATGTCTATGATAATTGGCCTCCTCTTTGATGCATTTGCCGTCAAAAACATTAAACAGGAAAAAAACCCGCTGAAGAAAGTCTTATTCACTTTGAGTTATCCGGTTTTAGGTTTTTTTATTGTCATTCTTCTGATCATGATACAGGGCTCCATATAGGCCGGGATTAATTTACCCGCTTCAACTCTTCAAGGGTACGGTTTTGGTTGTTATTCTTTTTCAATTTCCGGTTCCCGAAGTTGGCTGAGTAAGTGAGCTTAAATGTTCGTTGACTAAAATCAAACACTCTTTCAACAAAAAATCCTTCATCTGATAAATTGGTGATCCCACTCGTTTTAATAAACGAATAATATCATTGTTTGGCTTTTAGATAGCAGTCGCCTTCATGAATTTGGGTATGATGAGTTTCGGCAATTACCTGCTTTATCGAACATTTCATCATAGTGCTCCTCGCTTTGATATCCCTGAAATTGCAAAATATTGTTACCTTTTTATAAATATAGTAACTTTATACTAAATAATAGAAAATGCTTGGGGAATAGTTTTGATGATATTAGAACAAAAAAAGGTTAAAATTGGGACTCGATGACAGAGAATTTTAGAACTAAATTCATTTATAAGTTTCTAATTTACCCGGATTTACTCTTATCTAAAATGCTCTATCAATTCATTGTTATTAATTGATTACTAATATTTATATTTTCATTTACTAAAATATTGATACCTTTAAAATTATAACAAGCTGATGATGGTCTCAAAAAGCATTTTAAACATCATAAATTACAACCCTGACAGGATGTGTCTGTCCCACGCAGGGAGACCAAAACATCAAATTAATCCATTCCTAGATCTAAGCTTAAAAGTTTTTTATTCTTTTAATAAACATCCATTATAGGTTTTCATCAATATTTCAAATACCATATTGATGAAAAATATATGCGTACTGTGCATGAGTATGTTCAGTATGCAGCTCTGCGCCGATGATTTACCAGTACCCTATTTTACGAATCCTCAAAGTATCCTAACCAAATCAGGTCATATAAAACTAATATGGCGGACAGACGCTGATGTTCAGTACCAATATCACCTGCAAACAGCATCGCAAAAAGATTTTAAGAACAGCAGTACGATATACCGGGGTCCTGATCAGGCTACTTTTATTTCCGGCCTGAAGAATGGCAGTTACTACTATCGTGTTCGTGCCATCGATTCAAATGATCAGGGAAAAGAATCAGCATGGTCTTCCACAATTGAGGTCACCGTTGACCATCACAGTTTGACACTGGCATTTGCGCTTGCCGGTTTGGGAGCTTTGGTATTTATTATGACCACAGTGGTTTTGATAACAGGTATAAACAAAGATGAGGCTTAAGTATGAATGATAATTCAGTTATAATATCACAACAGATCGGTTGGGTCATGCTTGCCATCCTGAGTGTCCTGTGGATATACCTGGGATGGTTTTGGGGCAGGAAAGCAAAAGATATGGAAGGATTTATGCTGGCGGGAAGGAATGTTGGTCTTGCGCTTGGTGCAGCTACTGCCATGGCTACCTGGATTACTTCCAACACCACCATGTTGGCCCCGCAATTTGCCATGGAGCTGGGTGTGTGGGGGATGTTGGCTTATTGTACAGCTTCTTTCGGCTTATTTTTATTTGCTCCATTGGCCAGGCGGATAAGAAGGTTGATGCCAAAAGGCTTTACCAGTGGTGATTTTGTAAGATTAAGATATGGTAAAAAGGCCTGGTATATGTTTCTGGCCATATCAATTTTTTATGGGTTCACCTGGCTGGTGAGTATGGGAATGGCCGGCGGCATTTTAATGAATGCACTGGCAGGTATACCCTACAGAATTGGTATGTCGGTTATATTGCTGGTATGTGTTCTTTACACCCTTTTTGGTGGGCTTTATGCAGTGATTGGTACTGACTTTATTCAATCGCTTATAATTATGGTTGGTATAGTGGTGGTTGGGTTTACCGTCATCAATACCGTTGAGTTTGAACAGGTGTATACCAACGTGAAAGCAGATCGTCCGATGTTGATCAATGTGCTGCTTCCGGCTTCCATAATGGCAATTTTTAATAACCTTCTGTTTGGGGTAGGGGAAATATTTCACAGCAATGTTTGGTGGAGCAGGGCTTTTGCGATGCGGGAAGGAATCGGACAAAAAGCTTACAACCTTGCCGGGTTTTTTTGGCTTCCGATACCTGTTGCTGCAGGATTTATAGCCCTGACCAGTGGCTCATTAGATATCAATGTTACCAGCCCTGACATGGTAGGGCCCATGGTAGCTGCCAGGGTATTAGGTAAGGCAGGTGCCATCATCGTATTTGCAGTATTTTTCTGTTCTTTGGCTTCAAGTATTGATAGCTTGCTGGCGGCAACATCTGACCTTGTTACCGAAGATATCTACAAAAAAATATTTAACCCATCTGTGGATGAAGTCCGGTTGAAGAATATATCAGTCTACATCATTATAGGCCTCGGTATTTTGGCATGGTTAGTTTGCCTGCCACGAATCGGAACACTCGCGGATGTGTTATTCTTTGCAGGACCGATGGTAGGGAGTACCATTTGGCCTATCCTGACCGGATTGTTCTGGAAGAAAGCCAATCAAAAAGGTGCCTTTTGGGGCATGTTTTTAGGTTCGTTACTCGGATTGGTTTCCTATTTCCAGTTTGGATGGTACACAGCTTCGCTGGTTGGTGCCACCATTTCTATGCTGACCGTTATTTTATTTACATACCTGACCCCCGCTGACTTTAGGTGGTCAGACCTGCAAGAATAAAATCATTAAGACTATGCTTTATTTCCCACAATCCTTATTGTTCATCTTAATCGTTGCAAGCCTGGTGTTTATCGGTTTAGCCGCTGTCTGGTTAATTGTGTTATTTATCAAAGATTTTAAAAATAAAAACGTTTGGTGATGAAAAAATTTAGTGAAAAAAAGGTTTCTACCGTGGATAACCCCCTGAACTCACAGGGATTATACCCCGACCCGGAACGTCTCTTATTCAATCAGTCCATCGACTTAAAAAAGCTGGCCCAATTAAAAGGACAGTCTATCTTATCAGCTGACCAGTTTGATAAGTCCATGGTTCTGGAGTTATGCAAGTTTGCTGCCTTCCTGGAGACCAAAGAAGTTACCCGCAACCATCCACTGGATGGTAAGTTGGTGATCACCGCTTTCTTTGAGGCCAGCACCCGGACCAGGCTTTCTTTTGAAAGTGCAGTGCTTCGGTTGGATGGCAAAATCATCACCATACCAGGCAGTAAAACAACCGGTGTGGCTAAAGGTGAATCCATGAAGGATATTGGAGAAATGTTTAATGCTTATGGAGACATTGTGGTTTTCCGGCATACCGAAACCAGAGCCTTGGACGAGATTCAAAAAAATCTAAGATTACCCATCATTAACGCTGGCAACGGCTCCGGAGAACATCCAACACAGGCACTGGCAGATTGGTTTGCTATCCTCAAATGGAAGCCAACCTTAAAGGATGACCTGGCAGAAGGTGAGCGAATTCATTTGGGAATACTGGGTAATCCGGCCAGCATGCGCGCTGTAAACAGCTTTTTAAGGATGTCGCTCCTATTTAAAAATAGTATAAAGAAAATTTCACTGGTATCTGAAATGGCGGATCCATTAGGAGAGGAACTAAAAGATCTGCTGGATGAATTAGGGATGGATTATCAGGTCACGCATGATGTAAATGATGTGGTAGAAGACCTGGATGTATTGTATATGAATTCCATCGCTTTCCTGGGCGATGGGTACAAGACTTTAAATGATAGTTATAAGTTAGACAAAGATACCAAGCTCAAAGCAAACAGCGTGGTGCTTCACCCACTGGCCCGTCTGGATGAACTGGACCCCAACCTGGATGATACAACGCACAACCTTTACTTCACCCAGGCCCATGGAGCTGTCTTTGTCAGGCAGGCACTATTTATTTCGATTCTCAACCGTTTCGACAGACTACCCATAGAACAATACTCATAAAACTGATTGATAAAAATAATGACTTAAATATGTGTGGAATAGCAGGATTCTGGAGTACCCAACTTTTGGAAGGGGATAGTGCCCTCAAACTAAAGAAAATGACCGAAAAACTTTACCACCGGGGCCCGGATGGTGAGGGGGCACACTTTGATGGTTCTAATGGATTGGCCATGGGACATGCCAGGTTATCCATCATCGACCTGGAAACGGGAAGGCAACCCTTGTATAATCACGACAAAAGCCACATACTGACGGTAAATGGTGAATTTTATGATTACAAAAAAATAAGGACCAAGCTTCGGTTGGAGGGGTTTGATTTTGTGTCAAAATCAGATAGCGAGATCGCTCTGCCATTATATGAGAAGTATGGCCTGGATTTTGTAAATCATCTTCGGGGCGAGTTTGCTTTCACCCTGTACGATCAGACCAAAGACCGGTTGATTTTAGTAAGGGACCGTTTTGGCATTAAACCCTTATTCTTTCATTTGAGCCAAAACGATTTTTTCTACGCTTCGGAAATCAAGGCTTTATTTGCTCATCCTCAGGTTCCAAGATCATTTTCCAGTGAATCGGTATTGCATCAGCTTATGCACACCATGGTACCGGGTACCAGCGCCTTCAAAGATATCCATGCCGTGAAGCCTGGTTACATGGTGATCGTTGAAAGAAAAAACAACGCTTTCGAGTTAACGGAAAAGAAATATTGGGATATGGATTTCCCTACAACCGATGGCCGTACCCGGCATAGTGATGATTATTACATTCAGGATGTCCAACAACAGTTACTGGAGGCAGTGGCTCACAGGTTGGAAGCCGATGTGCCGGTAGGGTGTTACCTGTCCGGAGGTATCGATAGCTGCTCTATGCTTGGTATCGCTTCTTCCATGCAGCAGTCTCCGGTAAAAGCGTTTACCATTAGCTTCGACCATAGCGATTATGACGAGGCATCAATTGCAAAAGAGATGGCACAAAAAGTAAATGCTGACCAGGTTCAGATCAACTTATCCTCGAAAGAGTTATACGGAGAGAACTTCATCAAAACTTTATGGCATGCAGAAAGGACGTTCTACAACACGCTGGGTGTGGCCAAATACTGTATGAGCAAGAAAGTGAATGAATCCGGATATCGAGTAGTGGTAACTGGCGAAGGGTCGGATGAGCTTTTTGGAGGCTACCCGGCCTTTAAAAAAGACCTTTTTCTGCATGATTACAGCAAAGAGGAGCAGCAATCTATGCTAAAAAAGATGGATGAAAGCAACAAGGTCTTCAAAGGGGCTATACTAGCCGAAGAACAATTTACCCATCCGGCATTGGAATCACTATGTGGCTTCACACCTTCCTGGATACAACCCTGGATCCATACTTTGTCTATCGCCAGGCCGCTGCTTCACGATGATTTACTCCATGAGACCAAAGCTTACGATCCCATAGCAGCGATAGCAAACGCCATGGATAAAACACAAATTGAAGGCCGACATGTATTGGACATCACACAATATACCTGGATTAAGACCATGCTCGAATGTCAGATACTCAACTGGGGTGGCGACAGGGTGGACATGGCCAATTCCATGGAGTCAAGGCCGGCATTCCTGGACCATCATGTGGCAGAATCAGCGAAGATGATCCCACCCAGGGTTAGGGTAAAAGGAAACATTGAAAAATGGGTGCTTAGAGAAGCTATGAAAGATATTCTTCCAGAGGTGCTTTATAAGCGGGAAAAGTTTGCTTTCATGGCGCCGCCCAGCCATACCGAACAAAGTAAGCGCGATGCCCTGGATGACCTGGTCAATCGTTTTATGCGTGAGGACCAAATCAAGGATGCAGGTTTGTTTGACCCGGATCGCTTAGACGATTTTATGAAAGAATATAAACGTGATACCAATGCAGTTTCCCTGGTTCGTAAAGATGCCCTGGTCAATCACATCCTGGGATTGCATATTCTTCATCATCATTTTATAAAAAATACCATTGATTAATCATATGGCATATCAAATAAACCTTGATAGGCTAAAGCAAAATATCATTGACCTCTCCTCCATCGGTAAAAGGGAGGATGGTGGTATCTACCGGATGGGTTTCTCTGAAGAAGATTTTCAGGGAAAAGCGTGGCTGAAGAATAAAATCAATGAATATGAACTAAGGCTGGAGATGGATGAAGCACTAAATATCAGTGGGATACTTGACGGTAAAGATAAAGCTGAACAAACGATCGTAGTGGGCTCGCACATAGACACTGTACCGGCAGCCGGCGCACTGGATGGCTGTCTGGGCGTATTGACGGCATTGGAGTGCTTAAAAGTTATGAAGGATGAAAAAATACCGTTAAGCCTGCCGGTGGAAATGATCGCCTTTAGCGATGAGGAAGGACGGTTTGGTGGTATGTTTGGTTCGCGGGCCTTCTCGGGGCAGCTAACCCCGGGAATTATTGAACAGTCCAGTGACCTGGAAGGTATTTATTTAAAAGACCTGCTGCAGGATCATGGCTGTGAACCAATGAAGTCACTGGAAGCTGCCCGTGATCCACATTCTGTTAAATATTATATTGAACTGCATATAGAGCAGGGTCCGGTGCTGGATAACCTTCAAAAACCTTTGGGTTTGGTTACAGATATCACTGGCTTGTTTAAATGGCAGGTCAATCTGACCGGTCAGGCGAATCACGCAGGAACCACACCAATGAATATGAGGAATGATGCTTTTATGGGACTGGCTGATTTTGCCCACGAAATACCCAGGATCCTTGATGAAAACGGCCGCGAAGATTCCAGGATGACGGTTGGCTCTGTTGCTTTATACCCGGGAGCTGCCAACACAGTGCCCGGCAAAGTGAGGTTTTCATTAGATGTTCGTGACACCTCGGAGGATGTCCTTAACGAATTAAGCACAGCTTCCAGAAAAGCATTATCTTCTATTGCAAGGAAGCAAAACCTGATGTTTGACTTTGAAGCGCTTAGCTGGATAAGCCCTGTTCATTGCGATAACGGGTTACTGGAAGGCCTTGAAAGGCATTCGAAAGCCCTTCAATTAGCGTACCATAAAATGCCCAGTGGTGCAGCCCATGATGCGCAGATTGTAGCAAGGATCGCCCCGGTAGCTATGATATTTGTCCCCAGCAAGGGTGGTATTAGTCACTCCGTGCATGAGTGGACTGACTGGAAGGACATTGAAGCAGGCGCCAACCTTATGTTGAACGCTTTGATAGACTTAGCAAAATAATTTTTATTTAATGAAGCACATAGAAAGAAAATTACAAAAGTTTGACTGGCAGGATCCCCTGATAAAGTACTATCATGACATGGTCAGTGATAATGAGGAGCGCAAGGAGAATGTCAAGAGTCAACACATTGCCCTGATGGTTATAGACCTGCAATACCTGGATGCTGCGGAAGGGTATGGGGTATTCAAAGATGTCACCTCCTCGGGTATTCCCATTGACCAGCAGCGTTATTATTTTGAATCATTGAAGGAGAGTGTGATACCTAATGTTCAGCGGTTGTTGAAGGTGTTCAGGGATAGTGACATGGAGGTTATCCACACCCGGATACAATCCCTGACCAAAGATGGCAGGGACAGAAGCAATGGCCACAAGCGACTGGATTTACTGGCTACCCCCGGTTCCAAAGAGGCGGAATTCTTACCGGAAGTAGCGCCTTTAGGAGATGAAATTATCATAAATAAAACGGCCAGCGGTGTATTTTCTTCCACCAACCTCAATTACATTTTAAACAACCTGGATATTAAAGAGCTGATCGTAGCCGGTGTTTACACCAATGAATGTGTGGAAACGACAGTAAGGGATGCTTGCGATCTTGGCTACCTGGTATCGCTGGTAGAGGATGCCTGTACCACGGTTACGCCGGAGCTGCATGAAGCCTCTATCAAAACGCTACGAAACCGATATGCTGACATTGTGAATACAGAAATGGTAGAAGGGAAGTTTGGGTTGATTAAGTTGAATTAGTATTAAATAAAATAACCTCAGATATCCACAACACAATGATACCCCATAAGTAATCCAGGAAAGCTTAAGGTGAGATTTCTTAGCATATAGCTATCAAACTGAGTCTTATTAAACACCAGTGTTGAATGTGGAAAATTGAGATAACAATGCTGATGATGCAAAAATTCCTGTTTTTTAGATTTAATGATTAGCTGAATATGATTTTAGACAACATCTTTATCTTGTAACCATCTTTTATGAATTTTTAGATAATCATGAACGTAAAGCAAAACAGGTTAATAATTTCTGTTCGACAGTTTTTGGATGATTTATTCAATCTGCATGAAGATAAAGAAAGGGAGGAAACAACAATAGCTGAGATAAAAAGAGGTATCGAATTTAGGAGCGCTAATTTATGGATTCTATTATTTGCCATATTGATTGCCAGCATTGGATTGAATGTTAATTCAACGGCAGTTGTGATTGGTGCCATGTTAATCTCCCCTTTAATGGGGCCAATAATGGGAATAGGACTTGGGGCTGGTATAATTGATTTTGAATTAATAAAGAAAGCTTTTAGAAATCTTGCAGTGGCTGCTAGCTTTAAGTATTCTTACTTCTGCCGTCTATTTTTTTGTCACCCAACTTCATGAAGCTCAATCTGAATTGTTAGCAAGGACTACCCCAACTTTATGGGACGTACTGATAGCTTTTTTTGGAGGTTTGGCTGGTATTATATCCGGTTCAAGAAGGGTGAAATCCAACGCTATTCCAGGGGTGGCAATGGCCACTGCATTGATACTCCTTTTCTGTACTGCAGGATATGGTCTCGCTAATGGAAACTGGTATTATTTTGTGGGAGCACTTTATTTGTTTTTCATCAATAGTGTCTTTATTTCAGTTTCTACTTTTTTGATTGTCAGGTTCTTAAAGTACCCCAGAAACCAATTTGAGAGTAAAACAACAGAGCGCAGGGTTAAAGCCTACATAATGGTTTTTGTTGTCACAACCTTAATCCCCAGTGTTTATTTGGCATATAACGTGGTAAGAAAAACAATTTTTGATCAAAATGCCCGTAATTTTATATCTTCTGAATTTAACCTTCCGGACACAGGTCATTAGCCAGCGTTTCTCGTTAGAAGATGACCGAGGACTGATTGACATTACACTTTATGGTAAAAAAATCGATGATGATGATTTGGAAATAATAAGAAGGAAACTTTCAAACCGTAACTTGGATAATGCTGACCTGGTAGTAAGACAATTATATCAGGAAGATTTTATAGCCGCAACCGCTCAGGAGTTTTTGCGGATGAGTGAGGATCTTAAGATTGGAATAATAGAAGATCTGTATAAAAAGAACGAATACATCATTGTTTCAAAAGATGTTCAAATAAAATTTCTGGAGAATCAAGTGATTAAGCCACAACAAAAGAGATATCCTGTTGGTGATATCCGAAAAGAATTAATGATCCAATACCCAGACATGCGCTCATTTGCAATAGGGGACATGATAAACGACGCCCAAGATACCATATGTCACGCATTTGTGTCTTTCAATAGAGGAATCAGTAAAATTGAAAAAACGAAAATTAGGGCCTGTTTAAAAGCCCGGTCTAAAGTTGATTCTATTGCGGTTGTGCTCCAATAGTATGTGCTTAATTTTTCTTCCACCTTTTATCTTTAGCACCCTCAACCATATTGTTAAAGTTTTCTTGTTACTTAGGGTCTGCTGAAAAAGGCTAAAAACGGTTAGATATTTCCATATGGGCCATTTTTTGCTGATATTTAATGAGGATAAGTGCATTGAATAATGAAGAAAGCCTCTAAAAAGCGTGCACCAAGCACTCCATATGTAAGCCAGAGTCAGTTGACTATTGAGGGGTTTGAGACTCCATTCTCACAAAATCTGGATCCTGATAACCGATGGGTACAACTGGCAGGTAAGATTCCCTGGGATGAACTGGCTAACCTCTACTTTAAGCGTCATAGTCCAAAAGCAACCGGCAGGCCTTCATTGAACCCCCGGCTTGTTATAGGCTCATTGATCATCAAGCATCTTTGCAACCTTGATGACCGGGAAACGATCTCCCAAATCACCGAAAACATCTACATGCAGTACTTTTTGGGCTACAGTGCCTTTAGTCGACAACCGCCCTTCGATCCATCACTATTTGTTGAAATCCGCAAGCGGATGGGTGAGGAACTGCTCGCAGAGATGAACCTTCGGATATTGAAGCTGTCCCAAACTAGTGAGGAAAGGCATGATAACGTACAGTCGAATGATGAGGGTAATGGAAATGCTCAGAACAGCCCTACTCACAAAGGAGACCTGCTTATGGACGCCACAGTATCTCCTCAGGCTATTGCCTATCCCACGGATTTGAATTTGCTCAATGAGGCCAGAGAGATCGCCGAAAAGATCATAGACTTACTTCATACTCCCGGTGAGCAAAAGCCCAGAACTTACCGCAGGATTGCACGGAAGGAATACCTGAAAGTGGCCAAAAACTGCAATCCCAGCAGGAAGGTTGTTCGCAAAGCCGTGGGCAAACAACTTGGTTACCTGAAAAGGAATATTACTCATGTCCATACTATGCTTGACGGGTTTGATAGCTTTCCTTTGCTCCCAAAGCTCCAGCGGCAGTTTTGGGTTATCCAAACCCTTTATGACCAGCAAAGGCAGATGCACACGGAGCGAAAACACCGTGTGGAAGACCGGATTGTGAGCATCCATCAGCCGCATGTGCGACCTATGGTCAGGAATAAGGCAGGGACTAAGGTAGAATTTGGTTCCAAACTCCATCTATCACTGGTCGATGGGTTTGCCTTTGTAGACACCATCAGTTGGGATGCCTTCCACGAAGGAAAGCGACTGCCCGAATACGTAGCGAACTACAAACGCAGGTTTGGCTTCTACCCCAAACGTGTGCTGGCCGATCAAATCTACTGCACCCGGGCCAATAGGAAGTGGCTCAAAGAACAGGGCATTAAACTGGCGGCCAAGCCGCTAGGGCGGCCTTCGGCACAGGCAGTGGAAAACCATGTAAGTCCGGGAGAACGCAATCCAGTAGAAGGTAAGTTTGGACAGGCCAAAAATGGGTACGGAATGAACCGTATCAGGGCAAGGTTGAAACATACCAGTCAATCATGGATTGCTTCTATCATACTGGTGCTTAACCTGGTCAAACTGGCCGGGCAGGCACCCTTATGCTTGAGTTTTTCAGCACAAAAGCAGGTGATAGAGCACTCCCTAAACACTATATTGCTAAAAACAAAAGAGTTCATCCAGAGAAGAGCTCAAATTGAGTTAATAAAGCGGTTTTATAAACCCATACCATGTTGAGTTTTTCAGCAGACCCTAAATAGCACATTGGAGCTTATCAATTATAAGCTTAGTACGAGTATGGTTGTTGATAATATGAGCATGAGTAGTGCAGGGAGATAGGTAGTTAATTTGTCACTGACCTTAATATGCATGGCTACGGCAC
>DAXETV010000028.1:0-117788 GCA_051155775.1 Cyclobacteriaceae bacterium
ATAGAGGAATACCTATTTCCCAACTGTTATTAGGTGTCCAAGAAGAGGCACCTTTTTCAAAATCCTCAAAAAATAAAGTTGACTCCTGGAAACTCTCTTGATTTTCAACCATGTCAATACCTTTGACTACTCCCAAGTCTTCCCGTTTTGTATGGAAAGGAATAACCTCACCTTTCTGCAATTGAATTTTACGTTCCTCGGGCGGTTGTTCATACAAATTTCTTTCCTGTGCATGTATTGCCAGACCAGTCTTAAAAAAGACTAACAATAAAAATAATCTGAGTAAATTATTGTGTTTCATGAAGTATAAAAATTTAAAGTGTTTAAAAGTTGATTATATAAATTCCTCTTTGTTATGCTACCATCCTACCTGCCTAAACCAAAGGCTCCAGGTATATGGAAGATTGAGCCTGTAAAGCAGAAGGGGTGGGCAGTGGAGGTGGTAGATATGAAATCGGTTGATTAGTTTATATATCCTCATATTAATTTAAATCATTTGGATAATTAATACTTTGATCAGCTACTATTGCATCTACATTTAGCTTGTCTTGATTCTCTATTAGTTCTGTACATATCTATTTTCGAATTAAATTATCAATTTTTATAATTCGGGTGAAAATTTTATTTACGAACTGCATTGAAATCTTTGTGAAGCGCAATAATTTACTTGTGAGGCTGCGACGTTGTCAGACAACCATCGGATTCATTGAGGGATAAAAGTGAATGACCGAATGCAGAAATTATTTTTGTAGTTACTGTCTGATGGGAATAATATCAGTAATCTATTATTGTCCCTGGCCTGGTGGGGATTTGATCTCACCATCAAATTGGCTGCAGTAATCAGTATTGCATAATTCAAAGGATGAATTGTTAATCATAGGACGATACAAATCCTACACTATAAGCATTCAAAAAGTATGGATAGCTAAGAGAAATAGCATATCAATCAATATTTCATTTCCTTTGCGACAATATCATTATTTATACATGTGGTCATTTCATTAATAACTGTTTGCTACAACAGTGGCAATACCATTACCAAAACCCTTCAAAGTGTAAAGGATCAAACCTATCTCAATATCGAGTATATTGTTATTGACGGCAACTCTAAGGATAATACGTTAGAATTGGTCAATGGATTTCCAAACATATCAAAGGTAATTTCGGAACCGGATAAAGGAATGTACGATGCTTTAAACAAAGGAATTAAACTGGCATCAGGCGATTATATTGGCATCCTCAACGCTGATGATGTACTACACACGCAAAATACTGTTAAAGAATTAACTGACGAAATCAAAAAAGATGAACTAGATCTTTATTATGGGGATATCCGGTTTATACATCCGGACAATCTCAATAAAACGATTCGTTATTATTCCGCCAAAAACTGGAATCCTTCTAAATTCAAGTGGGGGTATATGCCCCCACATCCATCTGTCTACATTAAAAAAGAAATATTTGAAATTTATGGGGATTATAAACTAGATTATAAAATATCTGCTGATTATGAGCTCTTGGTAAGATTTATTCATAGATATAACGTTAGTTGTCGCTACATACCTCAATTGATGGTAGACATGATGCCTGGCGGTATTAGCAATAAGTCAGTTTACAGCAGATACCTATTAAATAAGGAAATTGTAAAGGCTTGTGCGGATAATGGAATCCAAACGAATCTTTTTATGCTAGCGTTAAAATATTTTAGTAAAATGTTTGAATATTTACCCTAAACTTCGAATAAGTAAGAAATATCAATAAGTTAAATATCTTGCTTTTGCCTCCTTACTTCAATAGTTTTTATGCCAGGAAGCCCCATAATCCCTTGAAAACAGGGATCGTTTTATTAGATTAGAAGAAAGAATGAAAGGTATCATTAAAAATAGTTTTAATGAGGGAGATTGCCACAAAAAAAAATAAATGCAAACCCGCTAAACGTCAACAGGATAGGTTCATGCAAGTAATTATGGGTTTTGGTAAGGACAATGAATCGTTGAGGGAACTTCTGAGACAGGTAACCTTCAGGTAATCTCTATTTCAATTATGCAAATTCTTGTTACTGGTGCTTCTGGCTTTGTAGGAACTAATTTTATCAAAAACTGGTCTGATGAAGGTCAATTGATACCATGCTCACTTCAGGATGGAATTGGTAAACTATCGAACAAGCTTAAAAATATAGATACCATTGTCCACCTGGCAGGCATTGCGCATCGAATGAAAAAAACCAATGATGAGATCTATTTTCAGGTAAATGAGGAACTTACTGTTGATTTTGCCTCCTTAGCTAAGAAATGCGGAGTATCTCATTTCATTTTTTTAAGCACCATCAAAGTGTATGGTGATAAGTTACTTGACCAAACTATAAGTGAAGATACGCAATGTGAGCCAACTGATGCTTATGGTCAAAGTAAGTTAAATGCCGAGAATAAGCTTAAAGCACTGGAAGATGATCGTTTTATTGTCTCCATAATTCGACCTCCACTAATATTTGGTGCCGGGGTCAAAGGAAATCTGTTGCGTTTAATGAAATTAGCTGGAAAGCCAATACCTCTGCCACTTGGTGGTATAAAAAACCATAGAGCTATGATTTCTATAGATAACCTAAACGCTATGATTAAGAAATTAATAAAAATACCAGCCAGTGGAATATTTATACCTCAGGAAGATTGTAAATTATCAACCCCGTACCTGGTAACCGAAATTAGATTTTCTATGGGTTTTAAATCCCCGGCGTTAATTTCAATACCGATGGCTTTAGTAAAAATCCTTAAAAAATATAAACCTGAAATTCATCAGCGACTATATGGTTCTTTGCATATTGACAATCATAAAAGCCTTAAAGCATTGAATTTCAAAAACCCACATTCCACAATAGATGGGATAAAAAAAATGGTCGCATATTTTATATCCCATTAAAACATCAAATGAGTTACATTTTTCTATTTGTTGGCTTAATTATCGGGCTAATACTTTATTTCAAAGTAGCTGACCATTTTAATATAATAGATAAACCCAATGAACGCAGCTCTCACAGACAGACTACCATACGCGGTGGAGGGATAATCTTTCCAATAGCTATAACCATTTGGTTTATTGTGAATCACTTTAAGTATCCATATTTCTTTTTCGGCCTGGTTTTGATATCTACCATAAGCTTCTGGGATGATGTATTTACCTTAAAACCTATCCAGCGTATTACCATACATTTTCTGGCGGTAAGTCTTTTGTTGTGGGAGATGGACTTTATTATTTATCCCTGGTGGTTATGGGTTATTGCCTACATCTTTATCCTGGGTTGGATCAATGCATTTAACTTTATGGATGGTATCAACGGGATCTCTTCATTTTACGCATTGGTTAACCTGGCAACATGCTATTACCTGAATTTACAGGATCCATTTGCAGATATGGAACTAATAAGATACGCCATGATTGCGCTATTGGTTTTTTCTTGGTTCAATGCCAGAAAAAAGGCTGTTACTTTCGCCGGAGATGTCGGCGCGGTTTCTATAGCTTTTGTACTGGCCTATTTGATCATTGCATTAATACTAAAAGCGCAGAGCTGGTCTTATATTCTTTTTTTCAGTGTGTATGGCATAGATTCATCAATTACCATCTTCCAACGATTGCTGAGGAGAGAGAATATTTTTAAGCCTCATCGTTCCCATCTCTATCAATATCTGGCTAATGAAAAGGGTTACGGACATATCCCTATAGCCATTACCTTCGCTTTGATTCAGGGTGTAATAAATGTACTGGTGATCTTATACTTTCCTGGTGATCACCGTTTTGCATGGTTAACAACTTTGTTAATATTACTTATAATGGCTATAATATACTGGTTTTATAAGATGAGCCTTCTAGCCAGCCTGAAGCGCTCAGCCATAGAATAATTATTGTATAATACGCAGTAAGATGAAATACTCTCTGTAGTATATCTTTGACCAAAGGAGCCCTTCAGATAATATGAGAACTGTGACAGATATTAATCAATATTTTTACGTGCATGCCATTCAACGTTATAAGTCTCGCCATAATCATTTATCCAGATAATCATAAGCGCCGCCATAAGCCACCATCTTAACTGTATCGGATAAAAGGAAGTCATGCGGGAATCCTTGTTCTATGATGCTGACTTCATTCAAATCTTTCATGAGGTCACCGGGCAATTGGAAACTTAGAGCACCCAGGCTATCCTGTATTTGTGATAATTTTCTGGCCCCTACGATTGGGATTGATTTAAAATTTTGTTGTATCGTCCATCGGATGGCTACCTGGGCAGGCGTAGCTTCAACTTCCTCGGCTACTTCCACCACTTCTTTGGTAATCTTTACCGCCCGTTCATTTCTTCTGGTGCTATCCTCTGCCACCCTCCCTTCTTCATTTTTCAAATACTTACCGGTTAATGCTCCACCTGCCAGTGGTGCCCATGGTGTGACTGTCATATCAAATGCCTTAGCCATGGGAATTAGATCCCTTTCCGGTGTACGCTGCAATAAACTGTACTCGATCTGCAATCCGACAAACTGGGTCCATCCCTTTAGTTCCGCCATAGTATTTGCCTGGGACACAATCCATGCAGGAGTATCTGATATACCAATATAATGGACTTTCCCGGCCCTTATCAGGTCATCTAATCCTCGCATCACCTCATCAACCGGTGTGGTTGAGTCCCACATATGTAACCAAAGCAGGTCTATGTAATCTGTTTTTAATCTTTTTAGGCTTTCCTCAACAGAACGAACCATATTTTTACGGTGGTTACCGCAGTAATTAAGGTCATTGGTGCGATCATACAGGGTGAATTTAGTGGCAAGTACAAAATGATCACGGTCATCATGAATAAATTCACCGACATATTCTTCACTGGTACCTTCCGTGTATCTATTGGCAGTATCTATAAAATTTCCTCCTTCTTTTGTATAAGCATCGAATATCTGTTTACTGGTTTCTTTATCCGCTCCCCAGCCCCAATCTGTTCCAAAAGTCATGGTTCCTAAGCATAATTCAGATACCCTAAGTCCACTTCGACCAAATAATTTATATTTCATAATTCATTTTTTTTAAGGTTGACACTTCCTCCATGATCATATTCAATATTGATGTGGGAAGAATTTATATTATTACCAATCAATTTCTTTCCTGTCCCTGAAAAATTTACCATTTGGAATACCACTTGCAGTGGCTAGCCATACTGCTGTATCAGCACCCTCAACTAAAGATCGAGAGGCACCAGGACCTCCCATGTCAGATTTCACCCAACCCGGGCACATTGCATTCACCTTTACTGTTGTATTTCTAAGCTCGGATGCCATCATCAGTGTAGCTGCATTAAGCGCTACTTTAGACAAGCGATAGCCCGGATAACCGCCTGCCATTTCACTTATTGCCCCAAGACCGCTGGACATATTTATTATACGGGCATCTTTACTTAGTGTAAGCAATGGAAGTAATTGTTGTATAAGCAAGACTGGGCCATAAGTATTGGTTTCCAAAGTCTCTTTGATTTTATTGAGTTTAACTGTGATGAGCTGTGCCTCCCGGTCGATAAAAATCCCTGCATTATTTACCAGCACATCAACATGACCATAAAGTTCTTTCATGTGATTACTAAATGTAGTTATGCTTTCCACGTCGGATACATCAAGATTCATATACATAACCTTGTTGTTTTTTTTCGATAAGGATTTGGCCGCTTCTTCTCCTTTTTTCAGGTCCCTTGATGTGAGTACCACCTGAAAGTCCAGTGCGTGTAACTGCTTACAGATTTCAAATCCAATTCCTCTATTACCACCCGTAACAACTACAATTTTTTTTGCCATAGCATTGCATCAACTTAAAAATGAAATAAGCACCCCTGCTGCTACGGCAGAACCAATTACACCGGATATATTGCTTGCCATAGCATACTGAAGTAAATGGTTCGAAGGATCATATTTTAATGCCAGTTCATTTGCCACCCTACTGGCCATAGGTACAGCGCTTAAACCAGTAGCACCAATAAGTGGGTTAATTTTTTTTCTGGCTAATAAATTATACACTTTAACAGCGATTATTCCTCCGGCTATTGATATAGCGAAAGCTATAAAACCGCCAACAATTATCAAAATAGTTTTTACGTTAAGGAATGCGCCTGCTGTCATCGTAGCACCGACAGATAATCCCAGGAATATGGTGGCAGCATTTAATATGGTATCTGACGCAGCTTTGTATAATCGTCCGGTGATTGAACCAACCTCTTTTACCAGATTACCAAACATAAGCAACCCAATTAACGCTACTGCGGAAGGTACCAAAATGGCTACTATAGTCGTAATGGCTATGGGGAATATAATTTTTACAACCTTTAAGTTTTTGACAGGCCGTTTAGAAGGAAAAAGGACATCCTGATCCTTCATATTTATCATTAATTCATTTCTTGTGGTAAGCAACCTGACTACGGGAGGAATAATAACCGGGACCAAAGCCATATAAGAATAAGCCGCTATCGCAATAGGTCCTAACAGGTGCGGAGCAAGTTTTATGGTGGTGTAAATAGCCGTTGGGCCGTCGGCTCCTCCAATAATTCCTAGAGATGCTGCCTCTTTTATTGTAAAACCTAGCGAAACTGATGATATCAAAACTGTAAATATGCCTATTTGTGCTGCTGCCCCAAAAAATGCCAGCCTAAGATTCTTGAGCATAGGACCAAAATCCGTCAGGGCCCCTACACCAAGAAATATGATTGGAGGCAAAAATCCGGTTTTGATGAGTGAGTAATAAATAAAATTCATGATACCATATTCTCTGGCAATCTCAGGCAGTGACATATTTTCATTCACCTCAACCACTCCCATACCTCCTCCAGGAAAATTGGCCAACAACATACCGAATGCAATGGGCACAAGTAGCAAAGGTTCATATTGTTTCCTTATCCCCAAAAAAAGCAATAAAAAAGCTATGAAGTACATAGCTACCGTTTGTGGGGTATCAACCAACCCGCTAAGGGCAGTCATTTTGTAAAGCTTTTCTATTATTTCCAAATCAGCTCAATAATCGATAATATATTGATTTAAGAAATTTTCATTAGCACATCATCATCCAGCACTTCGTCTCCATCTGAAACTAATACATCTATGATCTCTCCTGATTCGGCAGATTTCACCGCATTAGAAACTTTCATAGCTTCAATGTAGCCAATTATGTCGCCTTGTTTAATCTTGTCTCCAACTTTCACTGCTTTGTCAGTTGATTCTTTGGTAAAATAAAATTTACCTTCAAGAGGTGCCAGTATATCTTTAGAAGGCCCGGAATGGACTGGCTTCTTATCCTCTGCTTTTGGATTATCTGAAACGGTAGCACTTTGAGGGACATCATCATACGAGATGTGGACTTTAAATGGCTCACCGTTAACTTCAACATTCATGGATTTAGGTTTAACCACAGCAGTTGGCTTTTCTTCTTTCCCTGATGGTTTCGCACTTTTTTCTTGTCTGCGTTTGTTCAAGTCCTCTTCGAAAGTCTTTTTAGCTTTTCCGGATTTATAATCCTCATATTGTGTGGGATGCATGGCGTATTCCAGCAATTCCTCATCATCCTGACCTGTATCCCATCCTTTCTCCTTCATCTCGGTTTTTAGTTCATCCAGTACATCTGGATAGAGATCCTGCGGATCACCCTCAAAAAACTCCCTTCCCTGCTCTTCTGCCAATTCTTTTAGTTCCTGTGATAATTCCCCCGGAAGCCTGCCTGATTTACCCAAAAGCATACTCCAGGTATTGTCATCTAATAATGACCACCTGGGCTTACCTTTCATCATTTGCATCACATTGATCAGCGCGGCATTTTTAACGTATTGGCTGAATGGGGTAACCAATGGAGGATTTCCCATCATTGGCCAGATGTATTTTACTTCATCAAACAGTTTGATTAACAATTCGTCCTGCGTTACCTGTGGCTTATCGTTTTTAGCCATCCATTTGTTTAAGCTGGTAAGGTTTTTTTCCAGGTCAGCCATTAAGCTGCCCATCATCCCTCCTGGTAGTCCCGGACCTATTAAGAGCGAGTTCATCAATCGGTTTTTTGGATTGATGTAATAACCAAGAAAAT
This sequence comes from Cyclobacteriaceae bacterium, assembly GCA_051155775.1. Classification (GTDB taxonomy): domain Bacteria; phylum Bacteroidota; class Bacteroidia; order Cytophagales; family Cyclobacteriaceae; genus CAYSCZ01. The sequence goes on from DAXETV010000028.1 coordinate 8,089, forward strand.
CATCGATAAACTCCTGGGTAAGTGAACGCACCTGCATATAGGCCTTCATATTGATGTCTGGCACTGAGTAGCCGGCATCTCTCAGCATTTCATGAATGGTAAGCACATCGGCATGCACTGTTCCCCATGAAAGAGGTTCCATGGCCACATCAACAATGTCAGCACCATTTCTTACCGCTTCCAGCGAAGAAGTTACCGAAAAACCAGGTCCGGAGTGGCCGTGATATTGAACCAGAATGTCGGGTTTGATGGATTTCACACCGGCAACGATCTTACCAACGGATACCGGGCGACCAATACCTGCCATATCTTTGATGGCTATTTCCTGGACACCCATGTCAATCAGCTCTCCTGCCATGTTCACAAAATAATCAACGGTATGAATGTCTGAATAGGTTATGCACAAAGCACCCTGGCTTATCATGCCTCCCGCTTTAGCGTAATCTATGGATAACTTTAAATTTCTTGTGTCATTAAGCCCGTCAAAAGATCTGGAGATATCCGTACCCTGAATTTTCTTGACTTTGAACATTAATTTTCTGACATCCTTTGGGACAGGGTACATTCTTAAGGCATTCAACCCCCTTTCCAGCATCTGTGTTTGTATGCCGGCATCATTAAAAGGTTGTGTCCATTGTCTTACGGAATGGTTTGGGTTCTCGCCATATAGCAGGTTGATTTGTTCAAATCCGCCACCATTAGTTTCTACACGGCTCCAGCAGCCCATATCCACAATTGGCTCCCCCACCTTTTCAAGCTGATCAACACGGGGCATGAATTTACCTGAGGATTGCCACATATCCCGGTACAACAAGCATAGTCCTATTTCTCTACTCATGGGTTATTGATTTTTTCAATTTTGGTTATTCTGCCCTGGCCTTGGGTCACCGATTCGACTGCAGCGAATATTGCAGCAATTTTCTTACTGCTCATTTTTTCTTCAATCAGTGCTTCTTTTGATTCATCAGGCCAGTATTTATTAACTACATTAATGATAAGGTTACCTGTAAAAAATACTGTCAACAATACCATAAAAACGGTTATCATCCCGATTATCAATAATTGTGACGCCAATTGCAGGTCAGTCATAGAGTATGTATTTCAATGGTCAAATTAAGTAAATGCCTGAAATAATTATGTAATAATTGGTAATTTATGGCAATTAAGCATGTTTCTTTGATAATTAAGTAGCTAAGCAGCTTCTTTTAACCTTTAAGTAGCCTCACCTTGGTAGTCATACCCAATTTTTTCAACCGCTTCTCTCACGAGGTTAAGATTTACATCCGCTCCATGGATAGTTACAATTTTATTTGGAAGGTCTACCTCTGCTTTTTCAATACCATCTATTGACTGGATCATTGTTTCTACACTTCTTTTACAATGGTTACACTCCATATTATTTACCATTATCTTTTTTTCCATCTGACTAATAGTTTCGCTTTTTTCCTGTTTGGTTTTCGTTTCAAAGTTTATAAATCTACTAACTAATGCATTAAACAGAAAGATCAACAAAATAACACTGCTCACCACCTGGACACCGTAAGGAATTAAATGAGTATGTCCACTATATTGTGATGAGATTAAAAACCACGTTTCCGGCAATAAATTTAATAAAGCGCCAAAAGCCAGGGACCCAACAATTATTGTTATTAAATATACATAAAAGCTCCGACGGCCTAAACTTCTGGAAAGAACAGTTATCGTTGCCAGATTAGTGGCAGGACCAGCCATAAGAAAAACCAATGTCGCACCCATAGATAATCCTTTACCCATTAAAACTGCAGCAATAGGTACAGAGGCTGTGGCGCAAACATACAATGGAATGGAAATCACCAGCATGGATAACATTTCCAATAGATCGCTGGAATAATACTGCACAAAAAAATCCTCAGGAACCACTATACTTATTAAAGCCGCGAGCAATAAGCCGATTACCAGCCATTTACCTATATCTTCAAACATTTCTATAAACCCATATTGGAAGACTGTTCTCCAGGATTTTTCCTTTTCTTTTGTTACATTTTCTTGAGGAAGATCATTTTCCTGAGCATCAGTATTTTTTTCTACAAATGAATTGGTGATGCCCGCAATAATGCCTGTGATTCCTGCAATAAATGGTCTTGCAATGGCAAGTGGTAGCCCAAGCAATGAGTAAGTTACTAAAATCGAGTCCACTCCAGTTTGCGGGGTTGATATTAAAAAAGATAACGCACTACTCCGGGATGCACCATTTTTGTACAATGAAATACCTGTTGGAATAACCCCGCATGAACACAAAGGCATGGGAACGCCTATAAGTGTTGCATTAAGCGTGGATCGAAAAGAATAGCCCCCCATCCATTTTGATATATTTTTCTTTGGGATGTATGTATGTAGCAGTCCCGCAATTACAAACCCCAAAAGAAGATAGGGCGACATTTCTAATGTCAACGACCATAACTTCTCTAAATATTCTATGATTAAATCCATTATGTAAAATTAACTGATCTCACGTTTAGAAGTTACTTATCCTTAAGCAACCAAAAAATGATTTTTCCTTTATTAACTTTGCAAGCAATTTTTTAATTCCAAATGAGATGATTGAAAAGCTGGAGGAAATAAAAGCAAGATTCGAGGATGTAAGTCAGTTAATCGTACAGCCGGAGTCCATGGAGGATATGAAGAAATATTCCAGGCTGAACAAAGAATATAAAGACCTGGAGAAAATTGTAAAGAAATATAAAGAGTATCAGGAGGTTCTTGCCAATATAAAAAATTCAAAAGATCTGCTTGAAAAAGAAAAGGATCAGGAATTCAGGGAGATGGCTAAAATGGAAATAGAGGCATTGGAAGAAAAAAAGCCGGAACTGGAGGAAGCCTTAAAAGTGATGTTGATTCCAAAAGACCCCAATGATAGTAAGAATATTGTGCTGGAGATAAGGGCTGGAACAGGTGGTGACGAAGCAGCTATATTCGTAGGTGATCTCTTCAGGATGTATCAATTATATGCCGAGAACCAAAATTGGAAATTATCGGTCTTAAACCTAAATGAAGGGACAGCAGGAGGTTATAAAGAGATAATTGCGTCAATTGAAGGCGAAGATGTGTATGCCAAATTAAAATTTGAATCTGGCGTACATAGGGTGCAAAGAGTACCGGCTACTGAGTCGCAGGGGCGGGTGCATACCTCGGCGGCGTCGGTTGCTGTTTTGCCGGAAGCTGAAGACGTTGACGTCGAATTAAACATGGCCGATGTTAGGAAAGATACTTTTAGGTCCTCAGGAGCTGGTGGACAGCATGTCAACAAAACGGAGTCTGCGGTTAGATTGACGCATAATCCAACAGGTGTGGTCGTTGAATGTCAGGATGGCCGGTCACAACATATGAACTATGAAAAAGCTTTGATTGTACTCAGGTCCAAGCTATATGAGATGGAACTGAAAAAGCACAATGACGAAATTGCTGCTAATAGAAAGTCAATGGTCGGTAGTGGTGACCGGTCAGATAAAATAAGGACCTATAATTATCCTCAATCGCGGGTAACGGACCATAGAATCGGTTACTCGTCCTACAACCTTCCAACGGTGATGAATGGCATGCTTGAGGATTTTATTGAGCGATTGCGAATCGCAGAGAATTCCGAAAAGATGAATGAAGGAGAGCAAATAGCTTAACCTTGAAGCGGTATTTTTATCTTATCTTATTTTTAATTTCCTGCGAATTACAGGAAGAGACGTTCACCTTTGAACAGGGGGCAAGGATAACCTTCTCCGAGGATACTATCACTTTTGATACCCTTTTAGCCTCCAGGGGGAGCATCACCAAAAGACTTCGGGTGTTTAATGAAAATGACAATGCCATTAATATAGATAGGTTATCATTAGCCAAAGGCGCTTCATCAGCCTATAAGATTGTTGTGAGCGGAAGGGAAGGACATGATTTTCAAAATGTATCTGTTCTTGGCCAGGACAGCCTATTAATACTTGTTGAGGTTTTAATTGACCCGATGGATAAAGATCTACCATTCCTTGTTAAGGATTCGATAATTTTTGAATCAAATAATAACCAGGATATGGTGAGGTTGATTAGCTGGGGTCAAGATGCGAATTTTTTGGATAAACAGATTTTACCTTGCAACATAACCTGGACGGCTAACAGGCCCTATGTATTGCTGGACACGGTGTTGGTGGATAGCTTGTGTACGCTAACCATTGAAGCGGGAACCAATGTTTTGCTTGATCAAAATGCTTCGATTTTTGTGCAGGGAACCATTAAAATGATGGGTGAACCTGACAATCAGGTTGTGATTCGAAACACAAGGTTTGATGAAAACTTCGACAGGGCACCTGGCCAGTGGGGCGGTATATTTCTACTGGAAGGAAGCAGCGGAAACCAAGTTAATCATGCTTTAATAAAAAATGGTACCATCGGTTTAAGGGTAGGCACACCAGATGATGATACCGAATTTGATTTGAGGGTCAGTAATACAATAATTCAAAATATGTCTGAAGCAGGAATTCTGGCATTCACTTCTGATGTTCAGGTTTTAAACACTCAAATAAATAATGCCGGGCAATTTTTAGTGGGGAATTTTGCAGGCGGGAATTACACATATACCCATTGTACATTTACCAATAATCCATCTGACCTTTTGCAAACAAGTCCCTCTGTCCAGTTCTCCGATAATTTTCCTTTAGCCAATAATGAATTGCTAGTTAGTGCGCTGAATGTGCAAATGATCAATTCGATAATATGGGGTAATGAATTTGAAGAGCTGTTGATTAATCTTGATGGCGGCACGGATAGTGACCTCATCTTTGGCAATAACATCGTTAAAGGGGTGGCCAATGATATTTTTCCCGAAAGTAATACCTTTTCCCAACAGCGTAATTTCCCGCTATTTGTTAATGAATTTGCTTTTGATTACCGGTTAGATAGTCTTTCCCCGGCTGTCAACAGTGGATTGGCCACTAGTATTTTAACCGATCTGACGGGCCTTGAACGGGATAGTATACCCGATATAGGTGCCTACGAATGGTTCCAGGGTCAAAATTGATTATTCATCACGTAAAGAAAGCGCAGGATTTTGAAGTGCTGTCATAAGAATTCTTCCACTGGATATGCTTGCTCCAAGTATTAATAAAAAGATAATTGGTAATACGATCGCAGTTAGTGATATTGGTTGGAAATAGAAAAAAATCGATGATATAAGATTCAACACCAGATAGTAACCTCCATAAGTACCCGCGATAGCAGCTAGCAGGATAAGGATGACATAGGGTTTGTTTATTACCTTTACAATACCCCAAAGATTAGCCCCCAGTACTTTTCTAATTCCAATTTCCTTGGTTTTTCTAATCACATTAAGAGAAACCATAGTATATAATCCTATCGAGGAGAGTATTACTGAAATGATACCCATAAATGCGAATATGATATAAAGATTATTATTGACAGTTAATGACTGGGCTACCTGACGATCCTCATAATAGCCCTCAAATGGTTTACTAGGAAATATATTTAGCCATGCGGCTTGCATATCCTCATAACTTTCAAGGAGTTTTTGATTATCAACGCTCGCGACTAAGAAACGAATGCCTTCATCATCAACATATCTTATCCCCAGCGGCTCAAGTGGATTAAAAAAACCCTCGTCATGAAACGATCTAATCATACCAACCACATTTAATCTTGTGGAATCGTCGATGGCTACTCTTTTGCCAATAGGATTATCCCAGCCAAACTGATCTGCAAGTGTTTTATTTATAATAATTGAATTTTCCCTGTCACTGGCTTTAAGTTCTTTCTTGAAAAATCTACCCGATAAGAGTTCCACCTCCATCAAATCAAAATATTCCGGTGAAAAATCCATCATATCTGCCTCTATTTCTTTTTCCTTCCACTTCATGGTGCGTCCGTAAGTCCACCTACCGATATGATTGCCAGATGCCGCTACTTTATGGATATTTTTATGCTTTAAAAGTTCATTTCTGTATTTATCATATGCATCCTTTGAGTGCAGCTCAGTAAAAATTATACCTTCACGTGTAAATCCCATGTCTTTATTTTTCTGATAATTTGCATTTTGAATGAACACTATGCTTGCTAATAATGAAATTATGGTTAAAGCGAATTGAGCGGCAAGCAGTACTTTGGCAAACAGGCTGTTTCCCCCTCTGATTGTAAAATTTCCTTTTAAGATTTTCACCGGCTCAAACTTACTGATGTAAATTGATGGGTAAGCCCCCGCGATAATTCCACAGGCAATTAATAATCCAAATAAGAAAATATAAAGGTTTATGTTCCCTGTGAAGTCCAACTCCAGGTTCATTCCCTGCCATAAGGCACTATAAGAAGGCACAAGATATGTTGCAATTACCAGTGACAAGACAATTGCCATAAAACAAATCACTAGATTTTCACCAAAAAACTGAAAGATTAATTGACGACGGTTTCCGCCAATGACCTTTCTGATGCCTATCTCTTTTACCCTGCTGCTGGAGGAGGCAAGGGAGGTATTGGTGAAGTTAAAGCAAGCAATAAGCAAAATTAGTAGCGCCATGGTTGGAGGTCCTGATACGGCAGCGGGGTGGATGTTTGCATTCAACCAGTTAGAACGTATATCCCGCACCCTGCTACCCAGATCAGGAAGATGGACAAGTTCAAAATGTGAAGCTTTCCAGTCGTTTCTGGCATCGTTCTGGATTGGTATATACTGATTAAGTTGATTAGAAAAAGCTTTGGTATTAAAACCTTTGTCTACATGAATAAAGGTACCGGCTGCGAACATTTTCCAATCATTAGATTTAATGTTCCTAATCGTCTTATAATTTTCAAAATTTAAAAGCCCGTCAAAGATGAAACTATTATTGTTTGGCATATCTTCAACTACAGCACTTACAATGAAGTTATACTCACGATCGTCCACATAAATATGCATTATTTCACCAAGGGGGTTCTTATCCTTGAAGTATTTCTTAGCTGTTTCTTCGGTAATCAGAATATTGCCTTTTTCATGAATAGATTTTATAGTACCGCGTGTTGTTTTGATTGAGAACATTTCTATAAAAGCAGGGTCTATGAACCCTATCCACTCATTGAAGATGTTTTCATTATGCTTTAAGATGATTTCCGAACCAATATATCTGGAGGCTATATTTATCTCAGGGATGTCTTCTTTTATGGCATTGGCCAGTGGCATAGGTGTAATGCCAAATTCCAGAGGATTGCCCTGTACATTCTTGAAGGTGTGTATTTTATAAATATTATCCCGTTTTTCGTGAATTTTATCAAAATCCCTGGAGTATTTATAGTTTATGTAAGCCACGATGCAACAGGCAAGGCTTAACGCTAATCCAACAACATTGATAGCAACAAAAGATTTTTGTTTATTGAAATTTCTGAAAGTAATCCTAATAAAATTGGTAAGCATAAGATTGAAAATAACACCGAAAAGTTATACATAACCTGTGCCAAATAGTTAATACTTTGTTAATCAACCAATTACGATTTTCAGATTATTTTAAAATGAACGATTTCGAACGTATTTGTTCTATTATGATAAAATAGGAAAAGAATCGCTCTTAAATCTTAAGATAAGATAATTTTGCAGATTGAATTATAATCCAATAAAATTGTACTTTTTGCATTTTAACCGTATTTATTGATGGGAATACTCATTCCTCTGCTTTTAATATCATTCTGTTGTCTTGTTATTTGGAAAGCAGGAGATGCATTTGTTACGGCTTCTGAATTTGTGGGTAGAAATTTATCAGATGGAGTGCGCGGAGCTACCATTAACGCTGTAGCCAGCTCTATGCCTGAGGTTTTCACCTCTTTATTCTTCTTATTTATTCTAAAAGACGCGTCAGGATTTTCAGGAGGCATCGGAACAACTGCCGGAAGTGCAATATTTAATAGTATGGTTATCCCTGCTGTTTCCATAATCGCAGTCATTAGTGTAGGTATTGTCAGAGAAATAAAAGTATCCAGAAAGGTAATGATGCGGGATGGAATTGCACTGATCATCACGGAGATGATATTTCTTATTTTAATAAGTGGTAATCGGCTGGACTGGTACCATGGATTTATATTAATGATGGTATATGTCATGTACATAACCTACATGATCTCAGGAATGATTCGAAAACAAAAGAAAGATGAATTCCAAAAGGAATCTGCAGAGAGTGAAATATTCCATGATGAAGAAAGACAAAATATAAGCTTATTAAAAGCAATTCTTACCCTTGATCTGGAACGGATCTTTTTGGGGAAAGGTAGAATCAATGCTTTTTCAGCCTGGTCTTTATTGATCTTCGCTACGCTGTCTATTGCTTTTGTCTGTTATTTTCTGGTTGTAGCCTGTGAATGGTTAGGGGAAGATCAGTATCATGTACCATACCTTGGTACCTTTGACGGTTTAGGTATACCGGTTATGTTTGTAGCATTGATATTAGCGGCGGCGGCTTCAAGCTTCCCGGATACTGTAATTTCTATAAAAGATGCCCAGAAAGGAAAATATGATGATGCCATCTCAAATGCACTTGGAAGCAATATCTTTGATGTGTGCTTTGCTTTAGGGTTTCCATTATTCATATTCACCTTAACGTTTGGGCCGCTATACATGCCCCCCGAAATTGTGGACCTGAGTACGGAACTAAGGTTTTTGTTACTCTTGATTACAGCTGTAGCGGTCTTTATTTTTACCAGTAGTAAGACGATGGGAAGCATAAAAGCATACACACTTCTGGGTATTTATGTCTTATTCGTTATTTACATCATCGGAAGAGGTACAGATAACGCTGTTGCTGGATACATCGCTGATAAGCTATTAACTGCCGTTAGAATATTTAGGATTCAATAGCAGGTACCATTTTAAGACTTAGAGCCCAGAGTTTTTCACAATTTTTAGCGTTCATAGCCTGGGGAGAAGGCTTTTTGATTTTGCATTTCTCAAAATACTTGCCTGTAATCCCGTTCACTTTTTCTGATGATCCTAAAAATATTGAGGTTCTGGCCCCTTCCCTTTCAGAAATCATAAAAGGTTTGCTTAACCTCCAAATGATATCATAAAGTCCCTTACTGTTTTTCTGACCGAATGATGTTTTGACCACACCCGGATGTAGACTGTTAGCAGAAATTCCCTGATCAATATACCGTCTTGATAGTTCATTTGCAATCATAACGTTTGCAAGTTTAGACTGGCAGTAGGCTTTAATGCCGTCGTAGTTCGCTTTTCTGTTTACATCAGAAATATTTATTCTTCCATTGTAATGAGCAGCTGATGAAACATTTACTATTCTTCCCCCATTTTGGGAATTCAACACCGGTAATAACAAATTTGTTAAATAAAAACCCGCCAGGTGATTTACCTGCCACTGGCTTTCATATCCATCTTCTGTTTCTGAGTATGTGTCATAAAAAGCCCCTGCGTTATTAATTAAAACGTCCAGTCGGTTAAATCGCTTGAGAAACTCTTCAGTAAAGTTTTTAATTGATTTGAAGGATGTATAGTCGCAAATCGCTGACTCAATATCATCCGATTTTGAAAAAACAGTTATTTCCTCAATAGCGCTATTGGCTTTCTTAAGGTCCCTGCAAAGCATTATTACTTTAAACCCCTTTTTCATCATGCCCAGGCAGGTATATTTCCCTATCCCGGAATTTCCACCACTAACGATACAAATTTTTCTTTCCATCCTTATTGTCCATTTTCAAAGTAAATACCATCTTGTTGAATGTATACCTGGTGTAGCATCAGATCATCTGAGCGTAAATTGCTCTCTTGGCCTGTTTTCAAATTATACCTATGTGAATGCCAGGGACAAACAATTTCATCTTGATTGTTTAAAAACCCGGAGGATAAGGATGCACCTTGATGAGGACAACTGTCAGGGAAGACGACATAGCCATCTTCATATTTCATCATACAGAATTTTTTGGCCTGGTGATTAAAAGTGATTATCCTTTTATCTGTAAACATATTTTCAGCTTCCTGAATTGAACTAAATAATTTAATTTTCATCTTTTAATATTTTATGCTTAGATGCCAACGTGAAAAGTTTTTACTTCAAAGGAAATACACTTATCTTAATTGTGCTTACATGTCGCCAATGCTTAAAAAGGTAGAAAATGCCGGTAACAAAGCAATTGCACAAAAAAGAAAGCCTTATAAAATCAAACCTGAACATTTCTTTAAAGATACCGAGACCCTAAGGGTATTGTTTTCTGAGATTATTGATAATGACGAACCGAAACGCGTGATTGTTATTCCATCTGTATCTTATGGAATGAGCATTGTAGAAAGAAATGTTAAGCCAAGCTCTAGGCAAAAAATAATTATTGCCGGAGAGCAATTTCCCAGCAATGTTTATCCATGGAAGCGACTAGAAAAAAAATACGGGACTAAGCTTGAAGTGATACCAGCACCCGGGGGACACCAAAATCGAGGAAAGTCCTGGAATGAAAATATTCTGAAAGCCATTGATAAGGACACATTTATGGTTGCCATGGGGCAGATTCACTGGGCAGATGGCACTTTATTTGATCTCAAAGCGATAAGGGAAAAAACCTTAGAAAATGGTGCCCTTTTGGTGATTGATGGTACTCAATCAGTTGGCGCTTTGCCATTTAGCGTAAAAGAAATAAAACCTGATGCCTTGGTTTGTTCGGGTTACAAATGGCTTATGGGGCCTTATTCTATTGGCCTGGCCTATCTAAATAATTATTTTGATGAAGGCGAGCCCATTGAAGAAAGCTGGATGAACCGGCTGGGTAGTGAGGATTTTTCTAACCTGGTGAACTACCAGGATGAATATCAACCCAAAGCACTTCGCTATGAAGTCGGTGAGCATAGCAACTTCATTCTGGTACCTATGTTACTGGAAGCGATAAAGGTTATAAGGCATTGGGGAATAATAAATGTCGGGGAATATTGTGATAACCTGATGGCCGAGGCCTTTGAAATAATTAAAGACAAGGGCTACTGGATTGAAGATAAAGACTTTAGATCATCCCATTTATTTGGTATTCGCATGCCATCAGATAAATCGATTGAAGAAGTGAAAAAAAATTTTTACATCAATAAGGTTAGCGTTTCAATACGCGGGAATGCTATACGTGTAGCCCCTCACGTTTATAATGATTTAAAAGATATTAATAGATTATTAAAATCTCTCCCCTAGGTTCAGAACATTTTACTTCACCACTGTATTAAATAGTAAAAATTCTATATTCGCACTAAACAAAAAAATTCAATTATGGATTTAGTAAATCCTGCAGTAACAGATGGTGTTCATTTATTTGTAAACATTGTTATCTTTTTGATCGCCTTTGGCGCAGCTGTGTCATTTGTTGATTTTAGAAATACCCAGAAGAAAAAAAATAAGGATAGCTAAAGAGATTAAGCACTGATCCGATTGGTGTTTTTTTTGTAAAATAAATCCTATGGTTAATCCTATTGGCAGAGTAATAAAAAAAAATAACAATGGGCGTCAACTTGTTATACCGGATATCCATGGATGTACCAAAACATTTGAAACACTTTTTTCAAAAATTAATCCTACCAAACAGGATCAGATTTTCTTACTAGGTGATTATGTTACCAAAGGTCCCGATAGCAAAGGTCTTTTGGAGGTACTTATCAGTTTGAGGTCACAATTTGATGTCCATTTCCTGTTAGGTAACCATGACCTGGAATTGTTAGACTACCTTAAAACCGGGGATGAGCATATGAAGGCTCTATTACATTCCCTGAATTGCGATGATTTTTTTGAGGTGTCCGATCAGGAAAAAGAAAAATACCTGAACTTCTTAGAATCGCTATATTATTATTTCATTCTGGATGATTTTATCCTGGTACATGCAGGACTAAATTTTAGTTTACAAAATCCTTTCTTAGGCCTCGAGGATATTCTAAATATAAGGGACTACTACTACGATGGTAAGAAAGCACAAAATAAAACCATTGTACATGGCCATGTAGCTTCTCCATTTTCTAAAATAAATGAAGCGATATCAGGTTATAAGAAAATCATCCCATTAGATAATGGGGCTGTAAACAAAGGGCTTAAAGAAGAACAGGGATATCTGCTTTGTCTCAACCTCGAAACATACGAATTAGTGAAGCAGGAAAATGTTGATTTTTAAACGTGATCTCTTTTGTGTTTGCTGACTTTATCATTCGGCAAAATCCATGGGCAGATTATAGCCAGAACAAATAATACAAAGATCAAAATTAACATGGGCATGGGTATATATTTTTTATGTCAAATATAATCCGATTCGCTTTTCCTTGTCATAATAAATCACATTTTCTTGAATTTAATAGTCAATTACTATTTCCTGGAATAATTCATTTTTTAAACCCCGTGATTGTAGGGCCACTTTATCATTAATCCAGTCGATTTTAATAATGCCGAAATTCCTGTTGATTACCATCTTCCCGACTCTATAACGATTAGGTTCCTTTCCAGCCTTGCCCCAGGTATGGGTCAGGCCACTGGAAGTAAACTCATAAATAGGATAGTTCATCCCCTCCAACTCAACTTTTGAAAACTCTGCAATATGCCTATCCCCACTAAGAAGAAGGGGACGTCTAGGATTTATCTTGCTGAGCAGCCCGAGTAGGCGTTTTTTGGCTTTTGGAAAATTAGACCACTTTTCCCATCCATGTTCTTCAGGTAAAAACTGAATACCACATCCAATGATGTTTATTTCTGCATTTGAATTAAATAAGGCTTTCTCAAACCACTTCCATTGCTGTTCACCCAGTATATCCCCTTCAGGGTTCGCGGTGTATGGACCATTATCCTCAGCCAATACTAAAGAGTCCCTAAAATATCTTGCGTCAAGAAGTATCACTTTAACTTTACCTTCGGCGTAGTCAAAGGAATTATACGCTCCTTCATGCGCATAGACATCATCATTTCCGGGAATATCAAGAAAATCCATGAGGATGGCTTTACTTTCATTTTTCCTTGGATATTCTTTTCCTCCATCATTTATCCCATAATCATGATCATCCCATATGCCTATTACAGGCACCTGATTTATAAAATTTGCATAATCTGCATTATTTTTTTGTTTTGAATATTTTGATTTAAGATCAGCCATATTATAGGTATCCCCATAAATTATGTCTCCCAGCCATATGAAAAGGTCGGGATCATTTTGCTGAATGTTGCGCCACATCTTTTGGTCTTTATCATGTCTATTGCAGGAACCAAAAGCTATAACGTCAAATTGCTTTACAAGTCCATCCGGATTTTGTGCAAGGGACTTTGTTACAATTAGAATCGAAACAATCAGATATAGATTTTTTATCATTATCACATTTTAAAATCCAAGTGAAAATGGCATATTTTCGCCATAAGCGATCAAATAATCATAGATAAAATAAATCCTTAACACAACTTTAGCATCTGCTTAACAAATAGCTAGATTTTTTAGGCCATCTTGGAAATCAAAAATCACACCTTTAAATGAGACAAATTATTGTAATCTTTATTGCTACATTTCTAAGTTTTCAAATTCATTCACAGACCATTACCATAAAAGGAAGTGATACCATGCTTCCGCTGGTTCAGGCTATGTCAGAGATCTATATGGATACTAACCCATCAAGCCTGGTCACTGTAACAGGGGGTGGTAGTGGAACAGGGATTACGGCCCTGGAAGATGGAACCGTTGATATGGCCATGGCATCCAGGGCTTTGAAAATGAGTGAAAAATTGAGTTTGAAAAGCTCCGGAAGACCTTACAAAGAAATTGTGATAGCATATGACGCGCTTTCAATTATTTTACATAACAGCAATAAAGTAGGTAAGCTAACAAGACAAGAGATAGAAGATATTTTTGTGGGGAAAATAACAAACTGGAAAGAAGTTGGTGGTAAGGATATGCCAATTGTGGTTTATACCAGAACATCCAGCTCAGGAACTTATGAATTTATGAAAAAATTCGTGATGCAAAAAAAGGAGTTTGTAGCCACTGCCATTTCCGTGGCATCTAATTCAGGTATCGTTCAGTCTGTCAGTCAAACGCCGGGGGCAATTGGTTATTGCGGTCTTGCTTACGTTGAAGATATCATCAAACCTGTAGCCGTTTCTTTTGATGAAGGAAAGACTTATGTGAAACCAACCTTTAAAAATGCTTTATACCAGGAATATCCAATATCACGGCCGCTCTATTTTTATCATATTGATGATGATACAGAAAAAATCAAACCATTTATCCAGTTTGTTTTGACAGAGCTGGGCCAGAAACTGGTGACTCATAAGGGTTATATACCAGTGGATGCTTCGGTAGTGGATGAGGAAGATATGAAGTAAAGTAATAGTTCACTATTACTAGTAAGCATGAACTTCAAAACATTCAAAGAAAAATTTGTAGAATCTATCATCTATTTCAGTGGGGTGTTTTCCTCGCTGGTTGTATTATTGATTATTGTCTTCTTGTTTAATGAAGGGTCTGGGTTATTTGACAGAAAGCCGCTGGAAGAAGGTTTTTCTTTGGTATTAAATCCTAAAAATAATATTGAGGAGATATCAGCAACGGATATCCGTAAAATTATTGAAAAAGATTACACAAACTGGAGTCAGCTTGGGGGCTTTAATAGGGAAATCATTGTTTTTGATTTTTCGGAGCTTGAAGAGTATTTTACATTTGAAGAATTAGGTGATGACTTTGAAAAACTACCAGATAAAATTGAGGAATTTGTTCTCAATAACGAGGGTGTATTCGCAGTATTTCCCTCGAGCTATATAAAACCCTCTTTAGAAATTTTTGAGCTGGAGGATATAAGCCTGGTTGATTACTTTACAGGCAGGGATTGGTATCCCACTGCCGAGCCATCACCACAACTTGGTGCTTTACCAATAATCATGGGCACCTTTTGGGTAACCTTGGGTGCTATGGTTTTTGCCTTACCAATTGGCATGTCAGTATCCATATATCTGGCCGAAATAGCCACAAAAAAAGAAAGAGGATTTTTAAAACCTATCATAGAGTTATTAGCAGGCATTCCATCAATAGTTTATGGGTTTTTTGGTCTGGTCTTAATCGTTCCTTTCCTGCAAGAAACATTCGATCTACCAGTAGGCGAAACCGCACTGGCTGGAAGTATTCTGCTTGCCATGATTTCACTGCCAACCATCATTTCGCTGGCAGATGACGCCATCAGGTCTACACCAACTGAAATAAAACAAGCAAGCCTGGCGCTAGGTGCATCTCGATGGCAATCAATGATACGGGTTATCATACCTTATTCGGCCTCTGGAATCGCCTCTGCCTGTATATTAGGAATGGGACGAGCAATTGGTGAAACAATGGCTGTGCTAATGGTAACCGGAAATTCTGCTGTCATGCCAACTTCATTTTTAAAACCTGTTAGAACAATTACCGCAACAATCGCTGCAGAATTGGGGGAGGCACCTGTAGGTGGTATTCACTATGAAGCTTTATTCATCATGGGAGCTATACTATTCATATTTACCTTCTTTATTAATTTAATTGCCGGAATAATAGCCCAAAAAACAGAAGCCAAATAATGTCTACCGCCAAGAATATCAACCAATCCATAGCCTTTAATATCTTGAGGATACTTGCCTACCTGGTTATGGTATTGGTATTTCTTATTATTATATTCATTTTTTTCAGAGGGGCGTCCATAATAAGTTGGGAATTTTTAACCGAAATGCCAAGGAATGGTATGACAGAGGGTGGGATCTATCCTGCTATCGTAGGCACTTTAATGCTCGTAGTTGGTAGTTCGGTATTTGCGTTCCCGATTGGTATATTGTCGGGAATCTATATGAGCGAATATGCTAAAGACAATTGGTTTAAACGTTTTGTATCAACCATGACTAATAACCTGGCTGGAGTACCATCAGTAGTTTTTGGATTATTCGGCCTGGCATTATTTGTAAACCTTTTTGGATTCGGAGTTAGCGCATTAGCGGGATCTTTAACCCTCGGATTAATGATATTACCGGTGGTAATCCGTACTACCGAAGAATCTTTGAAGTTTGTTGAAAACAGTTACAGACTGGCAAGTCTGGCGTTAGGGGCAACAAAATTATATACCATAAGAAAAATTGTTTTACCTGCGGCAATGCCCAATATTATTACCGGATTGATAATTTCCATTGGTCGTGTGGCTGGAGAAACAGCCCCTATAATCTTCACCGCAGCAGCATATTTTATACCGAAAGTAGTTATCTCATATACGGATCCGGTGATGGCACTACCCTATCACCTCTATGTGATCTCTACCAGCGGTATTGACTTGGAAGCTTCCAGAGAAGTCGCCTTTGGTACCGCACTGGTATTAGTAGCAATTGTTTTGATACTCAATTTAATAGCCAACTACCTACGACAATCCCTTGGTAAAAATCTAAAAAAACAGTGACGATGATTGAAATAAAAGTTAGTGATCTTGACCTTTATTATGGCACAAAGCAGGCGCTTAAAGAGATTACTATGGATATGGACAAAAACTCAGTTACAGCATATATCGGCCCTTCAGGATGTGGTAAATCAACATTATTAAGGTGCTTGAACAGAATGAATGATTTAATAGATGGGGTGAAGATAGAGGGACATGTGGTTATTGATGGGTCAGATATCTATGATAAAAATGTAGATGTTAATGAGCTTAGAAAAAAAGTTGGAATGGTATTTCAAAAGCCGACCCCATTTCCAAAGACAATATTTGAAAATGTTGCTTATGGATTGAAAGTTAACGGGATTAAAAATAAAACGGAGATCAGTGACCGGGTCGAGAGTGTTTTAAAGCAATCGGCACTCTGGAATGAAGTGAAAGATGAGCTAAAGAATTCGGCATTATCTCTTTCAGGGGGTCAACAACAACGATTATGTATTGCCAGAACCATTGCAATAAAACCTCAGGTCGTACTTATGGATGAACCTACCTCAGCGTTAGACCCGATTTCAACAACCAAGATCGAAGAGCTGATTGATGAGCTTAAAAAAGACTATACTATTGTAATCGTTACCCATAATATGCAACAAGCTCACAGAATTAGTGATAAAACAGCATTTTTCTATTTGGGTGAGCTAGTTGAATATGACGATACAAAAGTTATTTTTGAATCCCCCAGCCAGACAAGAACAAAGAGTTACGTCTCCGGAGAATTCGGATAATACCTGAATTCTTCTCATCCATTTATTTAGCCATTTGTCAAATAATTTGGTCGTTATTCGATTCATTATCTATAAATTCCACGATTAATTAAGTCGAAAACGTAATATTCAGGTCATGTTCAGAATATTTAATAAAACTTTGATAGGGTTACTTGTCGCTGCCTCAGTTTTATCCTTTAGCAATGATGCAGAAGCACAGAAAAAAAAGAAAAACAAGAAATCAAAGGCCACTGAAAAGCAAGAAGAAAAAAAAGACGATACTAAAAAAGTATCCGATGCCATAAAAAGCCATAGGGCTTATGAAGGATTATTTAATTTTTACCAGGACTCTACGTCCGGTGAAATGAAAATGCTGGTAAAAGAAAACCAGATCGGCAGGGAGTACATACATTTCTACTACATCGAAAATGGCCCAACAGAAGCCGGTGCTTTCAGGGGACAATTCAGGGGTTCAAGAATATTCAAAATAGAAAAATACTTTGACAGGATTGAATTTACACTTCAAAATACCTCCTCTTATTTTGATCCCGACAATGCCCTTTCAAAATCTAAAGATGCTAACATAAGTAGAGCCATTTTATTTTCTGGTAAAATTGAAGCTGGAAGCGAGGAAGAAGGCCAATATCTTATAAGTGCTGATGATGTTTTCTTACAGGAAACTTTTGGTATCGTAAAATTACCACCACCACCTAAGCCCAATCCGAAAGCATTTACGCTAGGCAACTTAAGTAAGAGCAAAACAAAGATTAAAGAAATAAATAACTACCCCTCAAACGCCGACCTTGTAATAGAGTATGTTTATGTAAATAAATTACCAAAGAATTTTGGTTCCAGAGCGGTCACTGATGCAAGGAATGTAAGCATTCTCGTACAACATAGTATTATCCAGTTACCAGAAAATGACTTTGAGCCACGTTTTGATGATCCAAGGATAGGCTTTTTTACCAGAAAGGTTACCGATATGACTTCCCTTAGTGCTACCCCATATCGTGACATGATCATCAAATGGAATTTAAAGAAAAAAGACAAAGAAGCTGAGTTATCAGAACCGCTGGAACCCATCGTTTATTGGATAGAAAATACTACGCCTGAGAAGTTAAGACCTGTGATCAAGCGAGCTGGTGAGGCCTGGAATAAAGCCTTTGAGAAAGCCGGATTTAAGAATGCAGTTGTAATAAAGATCCAACCTGATGATGCTGACTGGGATGCCGGGGATATCAGATACAATGTATTACGATGGACATCCTCGCCCAATCCACCGTTTGGAGGATATGGGCCGGCGTTTGTCAATCCAAGAACTGGTCAGATATTGGGCGCCGATATCATGCTTGAGTTTCCATCGGTTGGTTCATTGTACAGGCTGAATAAAGTTTTTGAGACCGCAGGCATGGAGATGTTTTCAGAAGAAGAATTGAAACTTCAATCAAATGAAAATTATTGTAACCTTGGAGCTTTTACTGCACTTCAAAATGCTTTTGGTAACATTTCCCTGGGTGTGCTTGATGAAGATGAATATCAAAAAGAAAAGTTAATTGAAGAATTCATTCACTTTTTGATCCTTCATGAGATGGGTCATACATTTGGATTGAATCATAACTTTAAGGCAACTCATCTGCATTCATTAGAAGATATTAATGATGTCTCAAAAACGTCTGCTTCCGGCCTTTATGGATCAGTTATGGATTATCCTTCCATCAACTTCTCCCAGGATCGTGAAAATCAAGGCCAATACTGGACCACCACACCAGGACCTTATGATTTATGGGCCATTGAATTTGGATATTCTGAAGTGAATAGTTCAGATGAACTAGAGGCTATATTATCCAGATCCACCAATCCTCAATTGATGTTTGCCAATGATGCGGATGATATGCGGGCACCTGGCAAAGGTATCGATCCCCGGGCAATGATTGGTGATCTAACAGATGATCCTGTTGATTATGCCATTAGCCGAATAGCACTTACTCAACAAATAGGCGAGGAGTTACTTGAAAAATATAATGACAACGAGGGGGAATCCTACCAGGAGCTCAGGAACGCGTATCTTGCCATTACTTCACAGTATGCAGCTGCAGCGTTTACTATCTCAAGATTTATAGGTGGCGTTCAGGTTGATCGTTCTATGATTGGACAGGCCGGAGCTGCAGAAAAACCTTATCTGCCGGTAAATAAAGAAGATCAGGTAAAAGCAATGCAAGCTTTAACAAAATATGTTTTTAATACGGATGCATTTAAAATGCCGAGTGAATTGTATTCCTACTTGCAGCCTCAACGTAGAGGATTTGATTTTTTTGGCACCACTGAAGACCCTAAAATTCATAGCCGGGTAATTTATTATCAAAAAAATATCCTTAAGCATTTACTCCACCCCAACACGCTGGAAAGAATATCGGATACGAAGTTGTATGGTAATGAATATGACCTCGGTAATTTTATGTCCGATTTAAATGACGCGATCTTTGAAGCTGATCTGTACAAACCTGTAAGCTCATTCAGACAAAATCTACAATTGGCGTACACTAAAATGCTCATTGACATGACCCAGGAGGGTAATTATACCAACATGTCTAAATCAATGGCACTTTATAATTTAAATGAAATCAAAAAAATAGCAGCCAGGAATTCTCAGGATATATCAACAAAGGCTCACAGGCAACATTTAGCTTTCATCATAGAAAAAGCTTTGGATGATGACTAAACAATATGTTCTTTTAAATTTTAGCTTATAAGATCCAAACCAAAATGAATTGTATTCATATTTTATATTTGTGTGCAAATTCTTTAATAGATGATGATGAAAAGGATTTTAACCGTATTTCTGGTTTGTTCATCTTTAATCAGTCAGGGCCAACATTCAGTTGCCAGACAATGGAATGACTTATTATTAGAAGCGATAAGAGGTGATTTTGCCAGGCCGACAGTTCATGCCAGAAACTTGTTTCACGCTTCAATTGCAATGTACGACTCCTGGGCGGTATTTGGTGACAATGCAGAAACTTATTTATTAGGAAAAGAAATTGATGGTTTCCGTTGTGAATTTGACGGAATATCTGACCCTGCCGATCCTATAGAGGCTACTAAAGAAAGTATAAGTTATGCTTGCTATAGAATTTTAACGCATAGGTTTAGAAATTCCCCGGGGGTTATGGATTCCCAGTTTCGTTTTGATAGCTTGATGGACGTATTTGGCTACGACAAAAATTTTACCTCAACAAATTATCAAAATGACGGCCCTCCGGCCTTAGGAAATTACATCGCTTCATGTATAATTGATTTTGGACTTCAGGATGGATCTAATGAAATAAATGATTATGCCAATGAATTTTATGTGCCTACCAATCCAAACCTCGCGCCTGATTTACCCGGTAATCCCTTTATTTTCGATCCCAATAGATGGCAGCCACTAACATTTGAAACATTTATTGACCAATCCGGAAACCCTATCCCCGGAAATGCCCCTCCATTTCTTAGCCCGGAATGGGGTAGGGTGGTGCCATTCGCTTTGAGCCCGGAAGATCTGACCATTTATGAGCGGGAAGGTTTCGACTATTGGGTTTATCTTGATCCCGGACCCCCTCCTTTTATAAGCAATACTGATGAATTTGGAACCAATGGAGATTATAATTGGGGATTTTCCATGGTCTCAATATGGTCATCACATCTTGACCCTTCTGATAGCGTTATGTGGGATATATCACCGGCAAGCCTGGGAAATCCATCTGATCTTCCAGATAATGCCAGTGATTATCCAAATTTTTACAATTTTCTGAGTGGGGGTATTACACAATCCGGCTATGATGAAAATCCTGTAACAGGCGAACCATACGATCCACAGATTGTCCCGAGGGCAGACTATGCAAGGGTTCTGGCTGAATTTTGGGCTGACGGCCCAGATTCTGAGACCCCTCCCGGGCATTGGTTTACCCTATTAAATTATGTGAATGACCACCCTGAACTTGAAAAAAGATGGCAAGGGACCGGAGAGATTCTGGATGATCTGGAGTGGGACGTAAAAACATATTTTGCTCTCGGGGGTGCTGTTCATGATGCTGCTATTGCAGCATGGGGCCTTAAAGGATGGTATGATTATATAAGACCTATCTCAGCCATACGGTTTATGTGTGATCAGGGCCAAAGTTCAGACCCTGAGTTACCCAATTATTCTCCAATTGGCATAAAATTATTGGATGGCTATATTGAACTGGTTGATGTTGATGATCCGCTCGCAGGGGTAGATGATGAAAATATTGGTAAAATAAAATTATATGCCTGGAAAGGGCCTGATTTTATCAGCGATCCAGAATCTGATGTTGCTGGCGTCGGCTGGATACTTGCGGAAAATTGGTGGCCTTATCAAAGACCGACATTTGTAACCCCCCCATTTGCCGGCTTCGTATCGGGACACTCAACCTTCTCCAGGGCAGCTGCTGAAGTACTTACATTAGCCACGGGAAGCGAATATTTTCCAGGTGGAGTCGGAGAATTTGTAGCTAAGAAAAATGAGTTCCTTGTCTTTGAAGATGGCCCTAGTGTTGATGTCATTCTGCAGTGGGCAAAATATCGGGATGCATCCGATCAAAGTGCTATCTCAAGAATATGGGGAGGAATACATCCCCCCGCAGATGATATTCCTGGTAGAAAAATTGGTATAAAGGTTGGTATTGATGCCTTTAATAAAGCCACACAATATTTCGAAGGGAGCAGAATTACTAGCCTGGACCAATCACTATCTGCAAAGGAAATAAATATTGAGGTTTACCCTAATCCAATATATAAAGGCTCGCTGATTAATATATCAGGAATTAAAAATATTCCAAGCTACGCTATATCTGATTTAAGTGGTAAGGTTATTAAGGAACAGACACTTTCTCCATATGATAAGGGCATATCCACTATTGATCTGAATACTGGAATTTATCTATTGAGCATCCAAAGAAATGGCCACTCAGTCACTAAAAGAATTATCATTAAATAAACTATTTAGGAATTAAAGATATGGCCTGACCTCCTCCGGCGGCTAAATCAATTTCCAGATCAAGGTCTTTGGTAAGAATCTTTTCTTCGATAATTATATCGGAAGGATTGTCATCCCAATGCGCATTATCTCCATCTTTATAGATCATGGCTACATATTCAACACCTTCATCCAGGAAATCAAATGAAATATTCAATGTGCGTTTGTTTTCGTCGGTTATTGAGCCTACAAACCATTTTTCGCTACCCCTTTCTTTTCTGGCTATCGTTACATAATCACCAACTTCCCCATTTAAGACTAAACTTTGTTCCCAATCTACGGCTACATCCCTTATAAATTGAAATGCTTCTTTACCTTCATAGTGTTCGGGCAGATCAGCAGCCATTTGTATCGGACTATAGATCACCACATACAAAGCCAACTGATGCGCAAGCGTAGTATTTATCTGATTATTTTCTTTATATGGTTCTAATTTAATATTGAAAATACCTGGAGTAAAATCAATGGGGCCACCTAACATTCTTGTAAATGCTACAATCGATAAGTGTTCTGGCGGGTTGCCCCCATCCTCCGCCCATGCGTTAAACTCCTGGCCCCTCAAACCTTCTCTTGAAATAGCATTAGGGTAGGTCCTTCTTTTTCCTGTAGCTTTTATTGGCTCATGCGCATTTATGGCAACCTGGTAATTAACTGCAGTTTCCAATACTTTATGGTAATGGTTTACCATCCACTGGCCATGGTGTCTTTCGCCTTTCGGAATAATTGGCCCTACATAGCCTGTTTTGACTGAATGTATACCTAAGGATTGCATAAGTGAAAAAGCTGTATCCAGCTGTCTTTCATAAGTCCTTGGTGCAGCGGATGTCTCATGATGCATGATTATTTCAACCCCTTTTTCATTAGCATACCTCACAACTTCTTCAAGGTCATAATCAGGGTATGGGGTTACAAAATCAAAAACACCTTCCCTGTCTTCAAAACCAATCCAATGGTCCCAACCAGTATTCCATCCTTCAACCAATAGCCCTCCAATATTATTTTTAGCTGCAAAATCTATGTACCGCTTGGCATTTTCGGTAGTAGCACCGTGACTTGCTTTCCCCACAGATTCACCGACATATGTATTCATGCTTTGAGAAGATTCATAGTCCCAGGTTGATTTCCCCAGGTGCATCTCCCACCATATACCAATATATTTCATAGGCTTAAACCATGATACATCACCCAACTTATTTGGCTCATTTAAATTTAATATGAGCTTGGATTCAATCAGGTCTCCGGCCTGATCCCCAATCTGCACTGTTCGCCAGGGTGTATCAAAAGGTAATTTAATTTTAGCTTTATACATTTTTATATCCGACCCTACCAACTCACTGGTCATTATAAAATCATTGGTATCAACTTTCAATGTCATACCTGGATAGTCGGTAAGGTCTGCTTCATGAAAGCTTAAATACAACCCCTGATCAGTTTTCATAGTAACAGGAGTATTTACGGCATTCTCAGGGATATAGGTCTGTGCGAGATTAGGATGGTCTCTTTTTTCTATAGCATTTATTTCAGAAAAGCTGGTGGTACTGTACAGATGTTCGTAAATATCCCAATCACCGGGTATCCACCATACCTTATGGTCTCCGCCTAAATTATAATTCGTTTGCTCATCATCAACAATTAACGTTTCATATCCTTCCAGATCCGGAATTGAATATCTGAATCCAATGCCATCATTAAAAACCCTAAAAATGATACTTAATTTTCTTGACTGCTCATTTATTAAAGATACTATTAGTTCATTGTAATTATTTTCAACAAGTCTTTGCTCTCCCCATGGCTGTTCCCAGGTTTCATTAAATGATTTGGTAGAGGTGTTTTGTATGGTAAAACCTTTGGTTAAATCTCCCAATTCTTGAAAAGTCATGCCAAGCTTTGAGGGTTTAATTATTTCGTCATCATCATATTTAACCATGTAATTAGGCCTTCCTTCCCCATCGATTGAAAAATTTAGCGTCACCCTTTCATCTGGTGATTTCAGTTGGTGATCCTTGCTCTGTGAGCAACTAAAAAAAATTAAAGGAACGAAAAATATAAACAGCGTACTAGGCTTCATAATAAAGAAATAAAAGTTTCTAATTTATAAAATATGGAAGAAATCTGTTTATTCAGAGCGTTTTAAAACTGCTCTTCAGAATAGATGACCTTTGATTTGATTCCTTTAATGGTTAAGTAAGTAATTAAACCAATTGGCCCCAGAAATAATGTCAGAATCAGACATGGTAGCACGAACCAATAACTTATTCCTCTTTTTTGGGCGTCCCTAAGTTGCCAGGCTCCAACAAATAAGTCAAAAACTAAATAATGGATCCACCCTGCCAATAGCATGTAATCATTTTTAAAGAGTTGCCTAATGGAGGATAGTGTATCAAAGTCAAAACTTGTGGACCCTAGTTGGGTAAATATAATAATCGCATAACCAACCGAAAGAAGCGAGGGAATGAATAAGTTGGTTACTAACTTACCGGTATATTTCCATCTTGGTGTGAAAATAAGTAGTGCCCAGCCGATTATAGCTATAGACTGACTTAGATTAAAAAGTTGATCAGGATTCACCAATAATTTTAAATTTATCTGTCACCGTATAATTCATCATAATATTGTTGATATTCACCAGAGGTTATTTTTTGTAACCAATCCTGATTATCTAAGTACCAGTCTACAGTTTTAGAGAGTCCCTCTTCGAACTGTAGTGAAGGCCTCCATCCCATCTCCATTTTGATTTTATTGGCGTCAATTGCATACCTCATATCATGTCCTGCCCTATCTTTAACAAAAGTTATTAATTTTCTGGATTCCATCTCATTTCTACCAAGCTTTTTATCTGTAATATCACAAAGTAACTTCACCAGATCAATATTTTTCCATTCATTTAAGCCCCCAATATTGTAAGTCTGTCCGATTCTACCTTCATGAAGTATTGTATCAATGGCAGCAGCATGATCTTCTACATAAAGCCAATCCCTGATATTTTCACCTTTTCCATATATTGGGAGCGGTCGCCTGTTTATAATATTATTAATGCATAAAGGAATGAGCTTTTCAGGAAATTGATAAGGGCCATAATTATTTGAACAGTTTGATACCATAATTGGCAGACCAAAAGTATTATGAAAAGCCATAACAAAATGATCAGAGCTAGCCTTTGAAGCGGAATAAGGTGATTGGGGATCATATGCAGTTGACTCAGTAAAAAACCCCTCTTCGCCCAGCGATCCGAATACCTCATCTGTGGATATATGATAAAAAACTTTATCAGTGAAATCCCTCCAGGTATCACGCGCAGCTGATAATAGATTTACCGTGCCAATAATATTTGTCTCGATAAATTGATTGGGACTGCTTATCGATCGATCCACATGCGACTCAGCCGCAAGATGGACTACAGCATCGAAATCATTCTCCTGAAATAGATTATTTATGAAGTCTTTGTCAACAATATCACCTTTTATAAAAGTATAATTTTCTTCATCTTGAATGTCTTTAAGATTTTCAAGATTTCCTGCATAGGTAAGTGCATCAAGGTTATAAATATGATAGTCTTTATATAACCTAACCAGTCTTTTTACCACATGAGTCCCAATAAACCCTGCTCCTCCTGTAATTAATATGTTTTTCATTTTATAATTTTTTTGATCATTATTGTTTTTGTTCCCAATCCCAGGCAGTCTGCAACATATCATGCAAAGATCTTTTTGGCTCCCATTTAAGTTCTTTTCTGGCTAAAGAGATATCAGCATATACTGATTCAACGTCTCCTGCCCTTCTAGGCCCGATTGTGTGATTAACTTTTATCCCTGTGGTTTCCTCAAAAGCCTTTATCATTTCGAAAATCGTGTAACCATTTCCCGAGCCGATGTTAAAAAATTCATAACATGATTTATTTCTTTGATCCAGAAGCCTTTTCAATGCATTTATATGTGCATCAGCAACGTCTAAAACATGAATAAAATCTCTGATACAGGAACCATCCCTGGTATTGTAATCATCTCCAAAAACGGTTAAAACCTCTCGTTTACCCTTTGCTGTCTCAGTAATGAAGGGTACCAAGTGATGGGGCACACCAGCTTGAACTTCGCCGATCCTAGCAGAAGGATGTGCGCCAATCGGATTGAAATACCGGAGTGATATTGCATTTATATCATAAGCCGAACATGAGTCTCTAATGATCTCTTCACTGATTTTTTTTGTATTACCATATGGGGATTCTGCCGGTTTAACTGCACTGTCCTCGGCCACAGGTAGTGTGTCAGGGTTTCCATAAACAGTACATGAGGAAGAAAATACTATGGGCTTTATGCCATGATCCTTCATTGCAGTAATCAGGTTAATCGTTGATCGTAAGTTGTTATCATAGTATTTTAATGGATCATTTACTGATTCATTTACAACTAATATTGCTGCAAAGTGTATTACTGACTGAATATCCGGAAAATCCTTTAGAACTTTTTTTATTGCCTCCAGGTCGCAAAGTTCAACCTCTCTAAATTCAACCTCATCATCAATTATAGTATTTATGGCATCAATTACTGAAATATCACTATTGGACAGGTTGTCAACGATTACTGGTTGATAACCATTTTTATAAAGTTCCACAACGGTGTGTGAGCCTATGTATCCCAACCCACCGGTTACCAGTACCTGATTATAAGCCATTTATTTCTTCTCTACCTATACTAACATATTTAAATCCATGCTGCTTCATTTGAGATAAACTAAAAATGTTTCTACCATCTAAAATGATGGGATTTTTAAGTTTACGCTTGATCAAATCTAAATCAGGGTTCCTAAATTCGGGCCATTCAGTCATGATCATTAGTGCATCAGCATCATCAAGCGCATCGTATTCATCTTCGGCATAAAATAGCTTATCTCCGTAAATACCCTTTACATTTTCCATGGCCTCAGGGTCATAACATTTTAAAGCAGCCCCTTTTTCCAACAGGGCATTGATGTTTTCCAAGGCTGGTGCCTCTCGTATGTCATCCGTATATGGTTTAAATGCTAAACCCCATACAGCAATAGTTTTACCGGAAATATTGCCAAGATAATCCTCTAATTTTGGGAGTAGCTTTGATTTCTGATCATGGTTGATATCCATTACCGCGTTCAGTATTCGAAAATCATAGTGGACATCAGAAGATGATTTTGCTAATGCCTGAACATCTTTCGGGAAACAACTTCCTCCATATCCTATACCGGCAAATAGAAACCGCTTTCCTATTCTTGTGTCGGTACCTACACCCCTTCTAACCTGATCCACATCTGCTCCTAACAACTCACACAAATTTGCAATCTCATTCATAAATGTAATCTTAGTGGCTAGAAATGAGTTTGCTGCATATTTGGTTAACTCAGCTGATTTGATATCCATAAAAATCACAGGGTTACCCTGCCTCACAAATGGACCATACAATTCCTCCATAACCGCTACGGCACGCTCTGAATCTGCTCCTATAACAACTCTATCAGGCTTCATAAAATCTTCAACCGCAACACCTTCTCGAAGAAATTCAGGATTTGAAATGACATCAAAATCAACATTAGCTTTTTCAGCAATCTTAGCCTTAACTTTATCTGCAGTTCCCACGGGAACAGTACTCTTATCGACAATTATGGTATAATCTTCTAAAAGCGGACCAAGTTGCTCCGCCACGCTCAAAACATATTGAAGATCCGCAGAACCATTTTCTCCCGGAGGCGTCGGTAAAGCCAGGAAAATAATTTTCGCACCTTTTATGCCTTCTTCCAGGCTTGTTGTAAAATGCAATCTGTGGTGCTTTATATTTCTTATGAATAAATTCTCTAACCCGGGCTCATAAATTGTTACTTGCCCTGATTTCAACTTTTCCACCTTTTTTTCGTCAATATCGACACAGGTGACATCATTGCCTGTTTCAGCGAAACAAGTGCCCGTAACCAGGCCAACATAGCCTGTACCAACTACTGATATTTTCATTTTTCGAACGTTTATTTTAAAAACGTCAAAACTAATTAATAAATGTCATCGAAAAAGTAAATTGTACCGTTCCTCGACAAAACAATGTCTTGTTTAATTAATTAAATTTACCTACACAACATAAACCAAATATGATTTCAGAAACATTGACAACAGATAAACAAGCCCTCAACGAAAACCTGGAAATGATCACCCAGATGGTGAGGGGTTTTGGTGAAAAAGAAATAGAACCCTACAGAAAAGGTTGGGATGATAAACAATATTTTCCTAAAGAACTTTTTGCAAAGTTTGGAGAACTTGGATTGATGGGGATTCTCGTGCCCGAAGCGTATGGTGGATCCGGTTTTGGGTATCATGAATATGTGAAGGTAATTGAGGAATTAGCGATTATTGATCCTTCCATAGCCTTATCCCTGGCAGCTCATAATTCGCTATGCACCGGTCATATTTTAAAATTTGGGACTGAAAAACAAAAGAAGTTATGGCTGCCAAAACTAGCATCAGGGGAATATCTTGGTTCATGGGGTTTGACAGAACCAAATACAGGATCGGATGCTGCAAACATGGAAACGATCGCTGAAGATAAGGGAGACCACTGGGAAATTAATGGTGCAAAAAACTGGATAACTCATGGAATATCCAGTGACATAACTGTGATTATTGCCCGAACCGGTGATAAGAGAGACTCCCGGGGAATGTCCGCATTTGTTATTGAAAGGTCCAATGAAGGGTTTAAAGGCGGCCGTAAAGAAGATAAACTCGGGATGAGGATATCTGAAACAGCAGAAATGATCTTTGATCAATGTAAAATTCCAAAAGATAACCTTTTGGGTGACGTTGGGGAAGGTTTTATACAATCTTTGAAAGTCCTCGAAGGTGGTAGAATATCAATCTCGGCACTAAGCCTGGGAATAGCAAAGGGAGCTTTGCAGGCATCCATAAAATATTCAAAAGAACGAAAGCAATTCGACCAGCCCATCTCTAATTTCCAGGGGATCTCTTTTAAATTAGCAGAAATGAAAACAGAGATTGAAGCTGCAGAATTACTTACACAAAGAGCCGCTGAATTAATTAATAATGGTCTTAAAGTAAATAAAGAAGCAGCTATGGCTAAATATTTTGCTTCTGAAGTGGCGGTAAAAAGTGCCACTGAGGCTGTACAAATTTTTGGAGGATACGGGTATACGAAAGATTACCCCGTTGAAAAGTACTACCGCGATTCAAAGTTATGTACCATTGGTGAAGGCACATCGGAAATTCAAAAAATAGTGATCTCAAGAGAATTATTAAAGTGATTTGAATAACATGATTTTTTACTAAATTTGCAGCCCAAATAATAATT
Organism: Cyclobacteriaceae bacterium; assembly: GCA_051155775.1. Taxonomy (GTDB): domain Bacteria; phylum Bacteroidota; class Bacteroidia; order Cytophagales; family Cyclobacteriaceae; genus CAYSCZ01. The sequence goes on from DAXETV010000028.1 coordinate 37,558, forward strand.
TATGATAATAGTAAACGTAAAAGAAAACGAATCTATAGACAAAGCGCTGAAAAGGTTTAAAAAGAAATTTGAAAAAACCGGCGTTATAAAAGAACTTAGAGAGCGATCATATCATACAAAAAGGTCAGTAAAGCGAAGAAATGAAATAATCAGGGCTGCTTATCGTCAAAAATTCATAGATAAGGCTAATAATTAATCTGGATAAGTATTAATTTTTTATTAAGTTAGTGTTCTTCGCATAGAAGGATATGATTGACACTTTCCTGAGATTTCTGGAGTATGAAAAAAGGTATTCTGCACATACCATTACATCGTATAAAAATGATCTAGTCCAAGTAGAAGCCTATCTAAAGGCTAACTTTCAAACGGAAACATGGGAAGCTTCCTTTACTCAAATCAGGTCCTGGATTGTAGAATTAATCAATCAAAAGCATTCTGCGCGATCAATCAACAGAAAAATCGCTTCGTTGAAGTCTTACTTTAAATTTCTGGAAGCAAGGTCTATAATTACCAAAAACCCGGTATATCAATTAAGACCCCTTAAGACAAGCAAAGATTTACCCTCCTTTATCAAAGAAAATGAGTTGGAAAACCTTTTCTCCAAAGAAATTTTTTCCAATGATTTTGAAGGCTTTCGGGATCAATTGATCCTAGATTTATTATATGGCACAGGTATAAGGTTATCAGAACTAATAAACCTGAAGGAAACTGACGTTGACCTGTATAATCAGCAAATAAAAGTTTTAGGAAAGAGAAATAAGGAAAGGATAATACCCATCAATAAAAAGTTAGAAGGTCAAATCAAAAACTACCGGGTATTTAAAAAAGAAAAACAGTTTCAAACAAACTTTTTATTTACTACGGACAGTGGAGATAAGGTTTATCCCGTATTTATTTATAGAAAAGTAAAATACTACCTGGGCATGGTTACAACAAACACAAAAAAAAGCCCGCACGTGTTAAGACATACCTTTGCAACACATTTATTAAATAAGGGGGCTGATCTTAATGCAGTAAAAGATCTGCTAGGGCACTCTAGTTTGGCAGCCACACAAGTCTATACACATAACTCAATAGAAAAATTAAAAGCGGTGTTCGATCAGGCACACCCAAAATCATAATATTGTTGAACCTTAAATTTTAAAAAATGAAGCTACAAATGCACGCTATCCATTTTGATGCCGACAGTAAGCTGGTGGATTTTATCCAAGAGAAAGCAAATAAGCTTGATACATTTTATGATCGAATCATTGATGGAGAAGTATTCATGCGGTTAAATCAAGATGCATCGAAAGAAAATAAAATAGTAGAAATAAAACTTAATCTTCCCGGAAGCCAAATCTTCGCCAAAGAAAAATCCAGGAGCTTTGAAGCTGCTGCTGATGAAGCAATTGAAGGCCTTCGAAGACAATTGAAAAAATTTAAAGAAAAGAAAATGAGGATTTAAATAGGAAAAAATTATTGTCACCCTGATCTCTTTTTAATATAGCTTAGGGTGGCTCTATCCAATTAACCCAAATTACTCCTCATACGCCCAGTCAACACCTTTTTTGGTATCTTTAACGACCACTCCTATCTCTTTTAAATCTTTCCTGATTTCGTCCACTTTATCATAATCTTTATTTTTCTTCGCTTCAGCATACAATAAGAGCAATATTTTTAAGACATCTTCAGGTACAATATTTTGTTCCTCCTTCAATCCCAACACATCTATAGTGAATGTTTTAAAAGTTTGAATCAGTCGGTCGAATGTGTCACTTCCAATAGTTCCCGGAATAAGCTGACCGGTATTTATGGAATTTATTTTTTTTAATAGATTAAATAAATGGCTGATGGTGGAAGCAGTATTCACATCATCATTCATTGACCTGTAACAGTTATCACATATTTGTTCAATTTGCTTTTTCATCTTTTCATTTATTTCGTCTCCGGACGAATCATAGCGCATTTCCCTTATAACTTTCAGACCATTCATTAATTTAAAATAACCCTTTTGCGCGGCTTTCAATGCATCGTTTGAAATATCAAGTGTACTTGAGTAATGTGATTGAAGCATAAAAAAGCGAATTGTCATTGGACTATAAGCTTTCTCTAACAATGGATGCTTCCCTGTAATCAATTCTACCGGTAAAAAAGAGTTACCGAGTGACTTACTCATTTTCTGTCCATTCACTGTCAGCATATTGGTGTGGACCCAGTACCTGGCCGGATCTTTATAATTGGAACCAACTGCCTGGGCGATCTCACATTCATGATGTGGAAACTTTAAATCCATGCCTCCCCCATGGATATCAAATTGATCCCCAAGATATTTATTACTCATTACCGAACATTCTAAATGCCAACCGGGAAAACCCTCACTCCATGGTGATTCCCATCGCATTATATGGCTTGATGATGCTTTTTTCCAAAGTGCAAAATCTAAAACATTTCTTTTGTCACTCTGGCCATCCAGTGCTCTGGTTTGTGAGTATAAATCTTCTATTTTTCTTCCAGAAAGCTTGCCATAATGGTTATCCTTATGATATTTATTAACATCAAAGTATACTGATCCATTTTTTTCGTACGCATAGCCATTTTCCATTAATTTTTTGACCATATTAATTTGCTCTATAATATGGCCGGTCGCACATGGCTCTATATTGGGCGGTATCACATTAAACCATCGCATAACCTCACGGAAACCATAGGTATATTTTTGTGCAATTTCCATTGGTTCAAGGTTTTCAAGTTTTGCCTTTTTACCTATCTTATCTTCCCCATCGTCAGAATCATCCTCCAGATGACCTACGTCAGTGATATTTCGAACATATCTAACTTTGTAGCCAATGTGCATCAAGTATCTGTAAATAATATCGAAACTTATAAAAGTCCTTACATTTCCTAAATGAACATCATTGTAAACCGTAGGACCACAAACATACATTCCAACGTAAGGTGGGTTTAATGGCTTGAATACTTCTTTTTCATTGATTAATGTGTTAAATATTTTGAGTGAACCTACCATTATATATCATTAAATAAATTAGTTTTCAAATTTAAATCATTAAATTCTATGCGTTCTTTAGTGACGGAAAATTACTGATTGGAGCAGTATCAAAGTATGATTTGCAGTACATTAAAAAAAAATCTAATTTTGCACTTGTGGAGAGGGGACGCGAGTCCCCTATTTTTATGTTGAATAGTGAAAAATATAGAAAGTGACGTAAAAGCAGTTATTGAGGAGGTGCTTCAAAGTAGGGATGATTTATTTTTAGTTGATGCATCGCTTCAAGGTAACGGCCCCAATAAAAAGCTTAAAATTCTTATTGATGGTGATTCAGGGGTAACAATAGATGATTGCGCTGAGGTAAGCAGGAAATTCAGCAAGGCCTTCGATGTGATTAGTCAATTAGAGAACTATCTTTTGGAGGTTTCGTCGGTTGGTGTTGATAGACCACTATCAATGCATCGACAATACAAAAAAAATGTTGGTAGGAATATTAGAGTTATTGACATAGAAGATAAAAAGATTGAAGGTACGCTTAGCGCTGTAAGTGAGCATGAAATAGTTTTAGAACTAAGTGGATCATCTGACAATAGGATAATTGATATTGAAAATATAAAAAAAGCTAAAGTTTTGATTTCGTTTTAAAGATGGATAATGGGATTTTAATTGATTCGTTTGCGGATTTTGCCAGTCAGAAAAATGTTGACAGGCCAACGATGATCCGTATTTTAGAGGATGTGTTCAGAACGATGATCCGAAAAAAATACAAGCAGGATGATAACTTTGACATTATTATAAATGCAGATAAAGGAGATTTGGAAATCTGGAGATTTAGAGAAATCGTAGATGATAATTCTGAGGATATTTGGGATTATGATAAAATAAGTCTTTCAGAAGCCAGAAAAATTGAACCGGATTTTGAGATTGGAGAAGAAGTAGCTGAAGAGATAAAATTGGAGGATTTTGGTAGAAGGGCAGTATTGACAGCACGCCAGACCTTGATGCAAAAAATCAGGGACCTGGAAAAAGATATTGTTTTCCAGAAATATAAAGATCTGGTTGGTGAAATTATTAACGGTGAAGTTTATCAGGTATTAAGCAGAGAGGTATTAATGATAGATGGCGAAGGTAATGAGTTATCTATCCCTAAACAGGAACAGATACCAAAAGATCGTTACAGGAAAGGCGATAGTGTTAGGGCCATTGTTCACAGGGTTGAGATGGTTAATGGTAATCCAAAAATCATATTGTCCAGAACATCACCAATATTCCTGGAGAGACTGTTTGAAAACGAGGTTCCTGAAGTTTATGATGGCCTAATAACCATCAGGAAAGTTGTCAGAGAACCTGGTGAACGCGCCAAGGTTGCCGTAGAATCATATGACGATAGGATAGACCCGGTTGGTGCTTGTGTTGGAATGAAAGGAAGCCGGATACATAGCATCGTTAGAGAACTTCAGAACGAGAATATCGATGTTATCAATTACACGGATAATTTTGAACTATATATCTCAAGGTCATTAAGCCCGGCAAAAATTAGTAGCATAAAAGTATTCAGTGAAGAGAAACGTGTAGCGGTTTATCTTAAACCTGATCAGGTTTCCTTAGCCATAGGAAAAGGAGGTCAGAATATAAAACTTGCCAGCAGACTAGTCGATATGGAAATTGATGTATTCAGGGAAATGGAAACCTCTGAAGAAGATGTGGATCTGGAAGAATTTGCAGATGAAATTGAAAGCTGGATAATCGATGAATTAAAAAGAATAGGGTTGGATACAGCCAAAAGTGTTCTTGCACTCTCAAAGGAAGATCTTTTAAGAAGAAGTGACCTGGAAGAAGAAACCATCGATGAAGTTAGACAGATATTTAAACAAGAATTCGAATAATCGTATAGTCATTATATGACTGAAGAAAAAACAATGAGGCTTAGTCAGGTAGCCCGTAAGTTAAACGTTGGGAGAACGACCATTATTGAATTCCTTAGTAATAAAGGATATAAAGTGGATCGTAATCCAAATTCCAAAATAGATGCAGAGCAGTATGATGCTTTAGCTAAGGAATTTGCTGAGTCCGCTCTGGAAAAAGAAGAGGCCTCCGGATTAACTATCGGCACAAAAGCACCTGAGGATCTTATAATAAAAGAGCAAAAAAATAAAAATGAAGAGGAGGAGGAAATTAAAATAAAGGATCTTTCTTCAGGATCTAAGCCCTTAGAAACTAGTGAAGCTTCAAATAAAGTTGAGACAGATTCCCCAAAACTGGTAGGTATCAAGGTAGTAGGAAAGATTGATCTTGATCAAGAGAAAAAGAAAAAAGAAGAACTACAGAAAAAAGAAGAACTCCCAAAAAGGGAAGAGCCTAAGATAAAAGAAAGACAGGCTGAGGAAAAACCAGTAGAGCCTGTTACAAAACCTGAGGATGTCATTGAAGAATCAAAAGATGACAAAAAACCTCAAGCTGTTGAAGTAACTAAAAAAGAAGCAGAACCTGAGAAAAAAACTAAAGAACATAAGGTAGCGCAGCAATTAGATAAAACGAAGGAAGTAAAAGCTAAGGAAAAAGCATCTTCAGAACAATCAAAAAAATCAGAGGAAACAAATCAGAAACCTGAACCGGAAAAAGTACAAAAACAAGAACAACCCGAAGTACAGTCTGATGGTATAATTGAAGCAAAAGCCGATTCTCTCAAAGGATTAACTGTACTAGGTAAAATTGATCTTCAAACCAGGAAAAAGCCTGATAAAGATAAAGGTAAAGAACAAAGAGAGGCTAAAAAAGAAAGTTCAAAAGCAGCTGGAAACCAAAAACAACCTTTACCGGTAGCCTCTTCCGACCAAAAGAAAGAAAGAAAAAAACGTCCAAGAAAAAGAATTACTTCTCAACAAAGCAGTGGTGCAAAAGGCGGTCAAACTACAAGACCACCTAAGAGGGATGCTAAAAGAACTCAAAAGCCAAAAGAAGAGCTCTCAGATAAGGAGATTCAAAACAAGATTAAAAATACCCTTGCCAAACTTAGTTCAGGTAGTAAATCATCCTCAAACAGATCAAAGTATAGAAAAGAGAAAAGGTCCCAGATTGCGGAAGCACATGAGGAAGAGGTGAATCAGCAAAAGAAAGATGCCAGGATATTAAAAGTAACAGAGTTTATATCGGCTAACGACCTGGCCAGTCTGATGAATGTTTCTGTCAATGAGGTCATATCAACCTGCATGAACCTGGGAATGTTCATTTCTATAAATCAACGACTAGATGCAGAATCAATCACCATCATAGCTGACGAATTTGGTTATAACGTTGATTTCACCAATACTGAAGAGGAGATTGATGTAGAAGAAGTGCAGGAAGAGGAAGAAAACCTCCAGGAAAGAGCGCCGATTGTTACCATCATGGGCCACGTAGATCATGGTAAAACGTCCTTACTTGATTATATCAGGAAAGCAAAAGTAGCAGCCTCAGAAGCTGGAGGTATTACCCAACATATTGGTGCCTATGATGTGGTGGCCGATGATGGTAGAAGGGTAGCATTCCTTGATACACCAGGACACGAAGCCTTTACTGCTATGAGAGCAAGAGGAGCAAAAATCACTGATGTTGTGGTGGTAGTTGTAGCAGCGGATGACTCGGTAATGCCTCAAACCAAGGAGGCAATAAACCACTCTCAAGTTGCAGGTGTCCCTATTGTAATTGCCATTAATAAAGTCGATAAGGCCAACGCTAATTCAGATAAAATCAAAGAAGAATTATCCGGAATCAATATTCTGGTTGAAGATTGGGGGGGTAAATTTCAGTGTCAGGAAGTGTCAGCCAAAACAGGTCTTGGTGTAGATGAACTTCTGGAAAAAGTTCTTCTTGAGGCAGAATTGTTAGAATTAAAAGCAAATGCGAAGAAAAATGCCGTAGGTACTGTGATTGAAGCCTCACTTGATAAAGGGCGGGGTTACGTTGCCACCATTATGGTACAGGAAGGTACCCTAAAAGTTGGCGACGTCATACTGGCAGGGTCTCATTTTGGAAAAGTAAAAGCCATGTTTGATCATAGAGGTAAAAAAATAAAAAATGCAGGGCCTTCGACACCGGTATTAATGCTGGGACTGGACGGTGCACCTCAAGCCGGTGATAAATTCAACGTGATGGACACAGACAGGGAAGCAAGAGAAATAGCTAACAAAAGAGAGCAAATCTTAAGAGAACAATCCATACGTACCAAAAAACACATAACACTTGATGAGATTGGAAGAAGATTAGCAATTGGAACTTTTAAAGAGCTGAATGTTATTGTCAGAGGTGATGTGGATGGTTCTGTGGAGGCACTTTCAGATTCATTGCTAAAATTATCCACCGATGAAATTGTCATAAACATCATCCATAAAGGTGTGGGTCAGATCTCTGAATCTGATGTGCTTTTAGCAACGGCTTCAGATGCAATTATTGTAGGTTTTCAGGTTCGTCCCTCTTCAAGCGCACGAAAAATCGCAGAAAATGAGGAAATAGAAATCAGGCTTTACTCGGTCATCTATGATGCCATAAACGAAATAAAAGATGCGATGGAGGGTATGTTAGAACCAACAGAGGAGGAAGTGATTACCGGAAATATAGAAGTCAGGGAAGTATTTAAAATATCAAAAGTCGGAACTGTTGCCGGTTGTTATGTAACAGATGGTGTGGTGAAAAGGCAAAATAAAATCAGACTTATCAGAGATGGTATTGTAACCTATACCGGTGAAATCAACGCCTTAAAAAGGTTTAAGGATGATGTGAATGAAGTGAAAGCCGGCTATGAATGTGGTTTAAGTATTAAAAATTATAATGATATAAAAGTCGGCGATATCATTGAAGGTTTTACAACAAAAGAGGTGAAACGTACACTTCAGTAATATTGATTTTACTTAACCTGGCAATATTTATCAATCTTGCTATAATTATTTCAGGGTTTTATAAGCCGTGGATCGTGATTTGGTGGATGGCTTATAAAACACGTTTAAAAGTTATTGTAGTATATGGTTCTTTGTTTGCTATTTTATCAATCATAAATTTTATTATTTAATAGGCATCCTTTTAAATTCCTTTTCCCTGTCAAATAAATACCGATAAGTATGATGGGTCTTACCTATATCCCCACCAATTTGCCTGGCAACTAATACCATTTTTCTATTAAAATCCCCTATCCAGTTCATTTCCAGGTCTTTATATCTTTGGTAGGTACCCTGAACCACATTAGCCATGGCAATCACTATTCCTCCGTCCAATCCTTTGCCTTGGTATTCCGGAACAACTCCAAATACTAAACCCAACATCTTCTTATTTGATCTGATTGTGCGGTGCCAAAGAAATTTAAGCTTGCCAGCTAAATCCAATTTTCCATTGACATGTTTAAAAAGTTGGTTTACCTCAGGAAGATTAATGTAAAATGCTGCCGGTTCATCTTTGTAATAAGCGAACATAATGATCTTTTCATCTATGATGGGTTTTATTGAGTTTATGATTGCTTTGGCCTGAGCTTCAGACATCTCAGCTACACCTTCATGGCTTGCCCAGGCTTTATTATAAATCACCCTGAAATCCTCTGTAAACTTGTCAAGCGCACTAAGTTTAAACTGTTTATAATGAAAATTCGGATCTTTAGCAGTCAGCTCAGCTTTTTGATAAATGCGGGGATGGAAAGGGTGAATAATTTTACGAACGAAAGTAAATTGCTTAAAATAAACCTGCCAGCCATAATTCTCAAAAAGCATTTGATAATAAGGGTAATGATAATTGCATCTATAATTGGGCTGAATGTGAAATCCATCGACCAGTAATCCCCACCAGGCATCCCTTTCTCCAAAATTTATCGGCCCATCCATAGCTTCCATGCCTTTTTCGCTTAACCACGCTTTACATTTATCAAATAGTATATTCGCAGCTTCCTGATTGTTGATGCAATCAAAAAATCCTACACCTCCGGTTGGTTGATCGTTATCTTTAAAAACTGTTTTTTCATTAACAAAAGCTGCTATCCTTCCGATAACATTACCCTGGTGCTCCAGTAACCAACGTTCACATGAGCCATTTTTAAACGTCTTATTCTTGAGTGGATCAAATACTGCTTCTATATCTTTATCAAGAGGCCTGATCCAGTTTTTTTCATTTTTATAAAGCCCTACTGGAAATTGAATGAATTTCCTGGAAGTACGCTTATCATTTACATCGATTAACTTCATGATCAAATATGGAAAATATTATTCCAAATCGTATATTTAAGTAAAAGCTCACAATTATGGAAAATCTTGCAAATAATGATTTAAGAGTAATGAATGAAGAAATTGTGCGGAGGTTTTGGCATGAGACCTGGAATGAGGGCAATTTAGACATCATTGATGGAATGGTAAAGCCTGAATTTATTCTTTACGCTGCCGGTGAAGTTGTCCGTTCAAAAAACGCTTTTCATAACTGGTTGCAGGAATATAGAAATGGAATAAGTGATATTCATTTAGAAGTCATTGAATTATTCAGCACTAATTACCGAGTTATAACCAGATGGCGCTTAAGGGGAAAGCATACCGGTATATTCCTGGGCTTTGAAGCAACCGGCAAGGATCTGGACTTCACCGGGATCAATTACTTCATAATGGACCAGGGAAAGATTGTAAGCGGCTACACTGAACGGGATGCTTTTTCAATATTAAAACAAATGGGTATTATTTAGATTTTTGCTCTAATCCCATCCTATAAGCTGTATCATAATATTTTGTCAGATTTTCCCAGTCGAAAGCAGGTGATGAGGCTTCTGTGCGGTTTCTTAATTCTATTCTTTCCCTTCTTCTCAGCCTGATGAACTGATGCATTTTTCGCGCTAGTTGATTTGCCGATTCTTCAAATGATTTTTGCATCCTCCTGATCACATAAATACCTTTTCTATCCCGGTCTTTGACATTTTTCATGACATAATCACCAAATCCTGCAAGATCACTTGTAATCGTAGGAACCCCACTCGCTATACATTCCAAAGGCGTATAACCCCACGGCTCATAATAACTTGGGAAAACACCAAGATGACAACCCCTGACAAATTGAGAATATTCAATACCAAATAAGGGATTGGTATAATTTATAAAATCTGGATGGTAAACAACCTTCACCCGGTCGCTTTCATTATTTACCAGATTTCTGCCTCTTAAGAAATTCAATATCGGGTCATTTTGATCATCATGTAAATTATGTGTGATAATTGATGGCAGCTCGTCTGACTTCCAGTTCTGTAGCATTCTCCTAAAGCGAAGCTTCCAGTAATCATCCACAAAATTATTAAGGTTTGGAAGCTTGGGATCAGGATTGGAAGCAGATTGAAAAAATAATCCTTCTCCCACTTGCTCTTTGATGGCTTCAATTGTTTGATGAAGCTCCTCCATTTTAGCTCGTGACTCCAATACCTGGGGATTAATTACATGATAAGGCTTTCTGGTAATGAAAAACATTACCACTGTAACATCTGACTTTTCGTCCCTTAACCTCTGATTCAATCTTGCCAGAGCCTCCAATGTTAAATCGTAACCTTTGTTTAAATATTCATAGCGGCCTGAGGTAAAAAAATACAATGTCTTATCCAGACTAAAAGTATAGCTCTGGAAGAAATGAGCCATTGTAAATTGATGGATCTTGAGCTTATACTCCTGATGGAGGTTTTGAAACTCGTGTAAGACTTCAAACCTCTGATTATTTATTCCATTAGGTAGTACCACGTCCGGGGTTCGACCAATAAGATGTTTACATTCTTTGGCAGTAACCTCGCTAACTGTTGTGAATATATCACAGGAGTGGGCTGCAGCCCGTTCTATGCCCACATTTGCCTGAATATTAAAATGATTAGCTTCCTTTACCCAATCCAGGAAAGGCAGATGATCATAAAACTGCGGATCATTCATGGCCAGATACCGGCCTAACAAGGTTGCATGGGTAGTAAATACAGTGGTTACATTTAGTTTATCCCTTTTAATATCAGCTAGTCCTGAACCCGCCATCCACTCATGAAAATGGGCCACAACATTTTTAGTGGTTATTGACTGATCAGTTAGTATAGATAAAAAAATCCTCACTAATTCACCAAAAGCAACAACATTATTAACCAGTTGATCATCTCCCGGGGTGGATATGCCATGTTTTTCCCATAACCTGTATTTTATGTCTGCCAGTTGGCTCCAAATGCTGCCCTGGTTAAGTAAGATAGCCCTTGGCCGGCCTGTCACTAACCAATGGCCATAATGAACTTCATAACCCAGCTCCCTCATTTTTAGAACCGACTGGAAAAACGGATCTGACGATTGCTCTATGGGATCAAACTCTGAGATGGCATTATGATATAAGTATGGACCAATCAAACAATAGTTATTGCCCCACTTTTTTGTCATGGTAGGTGCTTTGGATCGAAGCACGGTATAGATACCACCTACCTGGTTAACAACCTCCCAGGCTGCTTCCAGAAGTAAAGTCCTTGCTATTTCTTTTTTTGTTAGTCGCTTTATCGAACCGGGTGAGGATGAATCTTCAGGCATGTTTGTTACTTGTTTTATTTAGTTAATATAGTCACTTTTCATCTGTATATTACCTATTCTTCAAGTTTTACTTGAGGTTTCCTTATTTAGAAGAATTCAATATTTGGATAATATTATGAATTATGTATTTAACTTTATTTAAATAAAAATATGGTTTTAATATGCATCCAAAATTATTAGAGCTGGGTGATGTTTCTATTTATACTTATGGGGTTTTAATCGCATTCGGTGCTTTTTCAGGATATCTCTACCTCTCACATACCGCCAATAAGGATTTGGGTGTAAAAAAAGATACTATTCAAAGTTTGGCTATTCTCACTATCGCCATGGCTTTCATTGGAGGGAAATTATTTTTTTATCTTGAAGAACCCTCATTCTATTTCAACCCTCCTTCAAATATGCTTCATAAATTTAGGACGGGATTTGTATTTTATGGATCCTTGTTGTTTGCTATTCCATCAGTGATATGGTTTTTTAGAAAAAATAAATTGCCTGTTCTTAGCATGCTTGACCTGATCGCAATAACCACAGTAATTGTCCATGCTTTTGGTAGGATGGGTTGCTTCTTTGCTGGCTGCTGTTATGGTATCCCCTCTGAGGGGCCATTCAGCATTACTTTTACCAACGAGCTTTCTAAAGCACCACTCCATACTTCTTTACATCCAACGCAGCTCTATAGCGTTACTTTGTTGCTACTTATTTTGCTGGCGTTATTAATGTTTAAAAGACACAAAAGGTTTGAAGGACAATTATTCTTCATATACCTCATTATGTATTCAATGGGACGAGGAATAATAGAAATATTCAGAGGTGATCTGAGGAGAGGTTTTATTGTTGAAGAATGGCTTTCCCATTCCCAATTCATAGCAATTATAATTATTGGTATATCCGTATATTTGTACATCAGATTTTATAAAAAACCTCGCTCAAACCGATCAGTAAACGCTAAATGATTACCCTTGAGCCTGGACCCTAACTTTTAGCTTGCGAGGAATAATTCCGATATTGAAGGGAGGTTCTCCCAGGAGCTCACCATCGATATGGGCTACTAATCCCGGTTCGTTGTTATTGACAATTATTCGCTCGGTAGAATAGAAGTTTACAGTTTTCAGGTAGTTATGAGATCCATTTTTTAGTCTGTGCAAATTAAGGAACCGTTGTTTGGGGCTTAGTTTCCCAATCTCGCATACGGCCAACTTACCATCATCAAGTTTTGCATGTGGTGTTAGCCTGAAGCCACCTCCAAAGGTTGTACCATTAGCAATGGTTAGCAGAATCAGTTTTCTATTAACTTCAGTATTGTCTATCAGGTAACTGAAGCTTTTCTCTCTGTAACCGGACAATATCTTGATCACATGATAGTAATAGGCGGCATGGCCATTCAGGATGGTACGGTTATTTAGCATCTCCCACACAATCTGGCCATCAAACCCAACCCCAACACCATTAATAAATTTGTAATCATTACAAGTACCGACATCAATCTTCATTGTCACCCCATTGACTATGGTTTCAAATCTCTCATTTAATGAAGCTCCTATTTTAATATTTTTCTGAAAATCATTTCCAGTTCCCGCAGGAATGATTGAAATGATCGAATGATCAAGGTTGGACGCGTTAATCACCTCATTTAGCGTACCATCACCACCAATAACGATGATCTCATGAATATCCCTGGAAAATGATTTTATTTTTTCGTTTCTCCTGAGGCCGCCAAACGTCTCTATCACTTCAAAGGATAAGCCTTTATCTGTGAGGTAACTGAATAGTTTACTGGCTATTCGGCTTGAGCGACCATTCCCGGCCTTAGGGTTGAGAACCACCAGATAATCAGGCTCCATGTCATAATAATCTATAAGTTTTCCAGTAAAAAATTCGTCATCATTTTATATAAATGTTTCCTGGTATGTGCACCCCTGATGCCATGAGCTTTATCAGGATAAATAAAAGTTTCAAACTGACTACCAGACTTAATCAATTCATTTTGTAGTGCAACTGTATTTTGAAAATGAACATTATCGTCTCCGGTTCCGTGAACCAACAGAAAATTTCCTTCCAGTTTGTTTGCATGCGTAATGGGTGAGTTGGCATTGTATCCTGAAGGATTATCCTGTGGACGCTGCAAGTACCTTTCGGTATAAATGGTGTCATAAAATCTCCAGTTAGTGACAGGAGCTACTGCAATAGCTGTTTTGAAATAATCTGCCCCTCTAAAAAGTGCCAATGAAGAAATATATCCCCCATAACTCCAACCCCAAATGCCTATTCGTTCACCTTCTACAAAAGGTAAAGAAGAAAGATACTTAGCCCCTTCTATGTGGTCCTCAACCTCAAGCTTGCCTAGATTTTTGTAGGTCATCTTTTTAAAGTCTGCTCCTCTTCCACCGGTACCCCTGGTGTCAATAACTGCAACTATATATCCGTTTTGAACAAGCATTTGGTGCCAGTAATAAAAACTACCACCCCATGATTTTTTAACATTTTGTGAACCTGGACCACTGTACTGATATATTAAAACCGGATAAGATTTCGTGCTATCAAAGTCAGCTGGCTTGATCATGTACCCATTTAAAAAAGTGTCATCTAAGGTCTTATACCTGAAGAATTCCTTCGATTGCAAATTGTATGCTTTTGAATTCTCTGCCAGTTGTTCATTATCCTTTAAAACTTTTACAAGGTTGTTTTTCCTGGTTTCAAATAAGCTTACTTTAAGTGGTTGTTCATGATTACTATTGTAGATTAGATAATATTTGGCATCGGGGCTCATATCCACGCTATTGACACCGGAATCCAGACTAAGTTTTCTTTTACGCTTGCCCGTAAGTTCCACTTTATAAAAATGCCTTTCCTGCGGAGAGGCCTCCGTTGAAATATAATATAAAGCTGGTCTCCTTGAATTCTGATCAACCCTCACCAATGATACCGCTTCATAGTCACCCTGTGTGATTTTCTGGACCAACTGTCCATTTATGCGATGTAGATAGAAATGCTTATTTCCTTCCCTTTCACTTGAAAATATGAAATACGCTCCATCATCCAAATACATTAAATCATCACAATAATTCAGATCTATATAAGTGTTTGACCTTTCGGTAAAAATAATTTCTGATTCGCCATTTGATGTGTTGGCATGGATAATATCCAATCTATTCTGAAGACGGTTGAGCTTTAGAACAGAAAGCAATTCAGGGTTTTTAGTCCACAGCATTCTGGGTATGTAAACATCTTCGTCATCTCCAATGTCTATTTCTGTTTTTTTCTCCGTATTGATATTAAAGACATAAACATTAACTTTTGAATTAGCTTCCCCGGCTTTTGGATATTTAAATTTATAATTTTCAGGATACAGGTCTCCATTATTCCAGCGTTGCATTGTATACTCTTTAACCCCGCTTTCATCGAATTTCAAAAACGCAATTTTTTTACTATTCGGAGACCAAAAAAATGCTTTTGTAATACTAAATTCTTCTTCATAAACCCAATCCGAACTGCCATTAATGATTTTATTGAGTTGACCATCCGTTGTGACCCGGACTTCTTTCATATCTTCCAAAACCACATAAAAAAGATTATTATCCCGTGTAAAAGCTACCATCTTCGAATCCGGTGAAAAAGTGGCATAGCTTTGTTTTCCATTTTCTGAAAGTTTCTTAAGTATACCCGTTTCAAGATCATAAATGTAAAATACAGCCTCATAAGACCTTCTGTAAATTGATGCCCTTTCGGTCATGAGCAACAACTTACGTTCATCACTATTGAATTTATACTCATCAATTTTCAGGTCTAAATCATCTCCATTTACAAGGATTTCAATTTGTTGACCGGTTGTGACATCATATTTGGATATCATGTTTCCTTCTAGTGTAGTGTAAAACCGGCCATCATTCATCCAGTTAACGTTGTAAACAGATTCCTGCTTAAAGGTGTCATTTAATAAGATATCATTAAAAGTTATCTCTTTCTGCGCTAAGACTGCATAACTCAATAAAATCAGGCCAAACAATAATTTTAATCTCATCATCCGCAATTATTTTAAACCTTTAAACATAGTAAATTTGATATAACCTGTGCTAATGAAAATACTTATATCCATTGGGTGTAAAAATTATATTTCATCAGATGAAGGGATTAGTCTGGCACTTAAGTCGGGGTCTTTCATATCTTTATCAAACGGAAACATTGGCCTTTTTATTCTTGTGTATTTCAGGCGCTCTAAGTCCTGATCCACACCTCCTGGTGTTAATGCCATTATCCATCCATTTTTCATGTTATATAACTCAGGGACTAAATAACCGATCTTAACAACAACGATATCTGTTTCTCCAGGATTTAGACCTAATCGTGTAAAGTCTTTTACTTTGTGATAGGGTTTCCTTTTTTTGGTTACAATCACCTTAACACTACCAACTTTCACAACCACTTCAGTCTCTGCATGTACATCTCCTTGCTCTATCGCTGTTATGATGCCTGATAACTCAATGGGAGGGGCGTATCTATCATCTACCATGGCTCCTACAGACCCGGAAACTTCACTACCGACGCCTGCAACCAACGCTTTTTCTACAAGATCAGGACCAGGTATGGAAGCATAAATCAAAGATGGTCCGTCCGGTGACTTAAATTCCGGTCTTTCCAGAATTTCCTTAAGTGTCCAGGTAACATCCCCAGCGCCACCTGCCGTAGGGTTATCCCCCATATCGCTGATCAGGAAAGGAGGTATTTCATGCTGCAAAGCCATATCAAGACTCTCTTCCAGTGAGGCTACCGGCGCAACAAACTTAAATTCCTTTCTAACCTCCCAGAAACTTCTGGCAAGATCTTCGGCCGTATTGGTTACTGCATCTTTGTTATCTCCGGTTACCATAACAACAGCATGGTTTCTGGGTTCATCCGCCCAGGGATAACCTACCCAAATGGCTGCATCTATAATGCCTGGTTGTTTTGTTGCCGGCGCCACCCGGGCGTAGAGACTTTTCGCCGGCTCAATCCTGGTACTGGTCTTTTCACCGGGTAGTAATATTGGCACAGGTATCCAGGCTTTATATTGAGGCTTGCCTTCACCATTTTGTATTCTTTCCAAAAGGTTCGTCACCGCTCTTTTTTTTGACTCCAGGGCATCTTCATGGGGCGCCATCCGATAGCAGGTCATTAGGTCCGTATGCTTAGCAAGTTTTGGGGATACGTTTCCGTGGAGGTCCATGCAGGTTGAAATAATTGTATTTTTTCCAATAACCTTCCTTATTCTTTTGATGTAATCCCCTTCAGGATCATCAAGACCGACTACACTCATAGCGCCGTGGATATCCAAAAATAGGCCATCGTATGGCTTATTTTTTCTTAGCAGTTCCAGTGTTTTATCCACCAGGGATTCATAGGCTTCCCTGGATACAATGCCACCGGGCAGGGCTTTGCCCCTTAGAGTTGGAATCCAATCTGCGCTTTTTATGAGGCTCGAGTCCTGTGAAAAAAACGGATAAGCAGAAAAAATATCCTCCCCTGTTTTGGCATGAAATGCTTCTTCATGGGTAACTGCCGGTGAAAAGGTACTGGATTCTATCCCCAATCCGGCAATAGCAATTTTTGGCAATTTAGTTTTTGAACCATTCTCATCACCCGAGAACTCACACTGGTTAAAAATTATTGTAATTGCGAAAGCCAGCATGTAATTAAAACGCATCATAACTTCGTGATTATTTAAAAAGAAAAGATAATCAATAAAAAAGAAAAAGCGATTAAGATGGTTTTTATTAGAAAAGTAATACTTGTAAAAAAATCATGCAAAGGAGCCGGGCCAAGACCGTAAAGCCTTGAGGATGGAAGGCTTGGCTGGCGGCAGGCTAATGTGGACGGGGATGCGGCAAGGCTGTGTGGTTAATACTGACTAACGTCAAATTAAGTATTGATTATCAAATAGTTATAAATGTTCTTTTTCGGGTTAATTTTATCATATTCAAGCAGTTCAATTTGAGGTTAGCTTCTGCAATCAATTTGGAAAAGTCGAAAATGCTAGCTTTCACCAGCGATTTAGGCTCCAAATCTCACCTCTGATGACTAACGCCAAAATGTGCAATCGAGAACATTTATTATCTTAACTAGTTGGGTAAACCCTTTCATGCGGTTGTGATCCTTTTTGAGAGAAAAATCAGGGACAACTATGTAAAGAAATTCAAAACAAGTGTTGGATCACCTCATCGATCTTTGAGAAGCTCTTGGGTGTAATGTTAGAATTAAGGTCAGATTTATGCTTTGCTATGGCGATACGTTTAAACCCAAGCTTATCTGCTTCTTTGACTCTCATTTCCAAACGGTTGATGGTTCGTAGTTCGCCTCCCAATCCTATCTCAGCAGCAAAGCACACACTTTGGTGAATGGGTATTTCCTCATAGGACGAAATAATTGAGCAGCATACAGCCAAATCCAATGCAGGGTCGTCCACTCTTATTCCGCCTGCTATATTCAAAAATACGTCCTGCTGCCCTAGCCGGTACCCAACCCGCTTTTCCAATACCGCCAGAAGCATATTCATTCTTTTCGGATCATAGCCGGTGCAGCTTCTCTGGGGTGTACCGAAGGTGGCAGGACTAACCAGGGACTGGACTTCGATCATCAAAGCCCTGTTTCCTTCCAGGGTCACACCAATTGCCACCCCGCTTACTTTTTCACTCCTTGAAGAAATGAGTACCTCTGATGGATTTTCCACTGCTTTCATCCCTGCGGTTGTCATCTCATAAATTCCCAATTCTGAGGCTGGTCCAAAGCGGTTTTTTAAGGTCCGGATAATTCGATAATTGTGGTGGCGGTCACCTTCAAACTGAAGCACTGTATCCACCATATGTTCCAGGATTTTTGGTCCGGCAATTGAGCCTTCTTTGGTGATATGTCCAACCAGTATAAATGGAATCTCGGATGCTTTGGCGAATTCCATTATTTTATTGGTGCATTCCCGTATTTGAGATACGCTGCCTGAACCTGCCTGGATATCTGAGGTGGATAACGTTTGAATGGAATCAATAACTACAAGACCCGGGCCTACTGCATCAATCTGATAAAAAATATTCTCCATAGAAGTTTCTGTGAATAGAAAGCACTGTTCATGAAGGCTGCCTAAACGCTCGGCACGCATCCTTATCTGGCTTTCGCTTTCCTCCCCTGAAATATAAAGTGTGGTAATGGCCCTTAAATTCAAGGCAAGCTGAAGCAGGAGCGTAGACTTACCAATACCCGGTTCGCCTCCCAATAATATCAAAGAACCCTGGACTATTCCACCGCCGAGTGTACGGTTGAGTTCTGTATCCATACAATCAACCCGGTCGTGTTGATCGTAGCGAACATTGGTAATGGGAACAGGTTTATTTTTTTCCTCGCGTTTAGCCGGACTATTTTTTTCTTTTAGCAGGACTTCCTCTACATAACTGTTCCATTCCCCACAGCTTGGGCATTTACCTATCCATTTCGGGGATTGGGCACCACATTTCTGACAAAAAAAGGCCGTTCTAGCTTTTGACAAGGGTTATAAAATTTGATTTACCCCTAACTTCTGCAGAACTTCACGTTTATAGTTTCTGCCAATAGGAATGTGATGCTTTCCAATTTCAATTTCTGAGGCTGAATAAGCATCAATCTTATCTTTGGAAACGATGAATGAACGATGAACTCGAACAAATTTTTCATCGGATAGCTTGAGCTCCATGTAGCTTATTTTTTGATGAGTGACAATCTCTTTATTTTCAGTAGCCACCTTTACGTAATCCTTGATGCTTTCAATATACAGTATTTCTGATAACCTGACCTTCACCATCTTCTTGTCCACTTTGAAATAAATAAAAGGATCATTGGCCTCGGAAACATTCTGACTGGAGTATTGATTGGTATTATTGTCCAAATATTTATTAACCGCCTTCAGAAACCTTTCAAAGGGAATGGGTTTTAGCAGATAATCCACGGCTTCGAGTTCAAACCCTTCTAAAGCGTACTCACGGTAGGCTGTGGTAAATATGACCTTAGGAGGGTTGGTAAGTGTTTTTAAAAGGTTAATGCCGGTAAGTTTTGGCATTTGAATATCAAGAAAAACTAAATCCACTGTATTCACCTGAAGAAATTCAAAGGCTGAGATAGCGTTCCTAAAGGATTTTTCCAGGGAAATTATCTCTATACGCTCAATGTAAGCGGTAAGCACTTCTACGGCTAGCGGTTCATCATCAACGATAATACAATTAATGTTCATGCGGCTAATTTACTTTTGGAAGATAGGTTGATTTTTAATATTACCAGGTAAACATCCTTTTCATCGAAAGTTTTCAGCTCGTGGCTGTTTGGATATATCAGGTCAAGTCTTCTTTTTACATTTTTTAAGCCGATGCCTTCATTGTTATTGGTTTGGTTGTTTCCATTACCGCCTTTACTATTTTCTACTTTCAGGGTGAAATTATTGTCTTTAAGGGATAAATCAATGGATATCCAGGAATGATGGATCTCCTCGCTTACACCATGCTTAAAGCAGTTTTCAACAAACGGTAGGATGAGCATAGGCGCTATCTGTTTATTCTCAATGCCGCCTTCTATATTCAAACTAAATTCCAGCTTGTCACCATACCTTATTTTTTCAATATCAATGTAATTATTTATAAAGTCCACCTCCTTTTGTAAGTCTACGGTATCGGCATTGCACTCATAAAGCATATAATTAATCAAATCCGATAATTTCAGGACCATTTCTGGTGCCTGGTCTGATTTTTTTAGCGTTAAGGCATAAAGGTTATTCAGCGTGTTAAATAAGAAATGTGGGTGGATTTGAGTTTTCAGAAATTTAAGCTCAGCTTGTAGTTTTTCTTTTACCAACACTTGCTGGTCCTCCCGGTTTTTAATCCAATATTTAAGCAGTTTAATGGCACCGGCTATAAATACAACCGGATAGATGCTAACGATAGATTTCAGGATTTTTAACCAGTAAAAAAGTGGGTACAGCTCTAGTCCCTGGGGGTAATAAAGCGGATATTCAACATAATAAGTAATTGTACGCTGTATTATGCCTGCAACCATGACGGATATCGTAAACCACAAAAAAAACTCTTTATACCTGCTTTTGAGTAAATAATTTGGCATTAAATAATAAATGCTGAAGTAAGTTGCCAGAATCTTAACAGGCAGGTAAATGCCTTCCAGGAAAGCATATTTCAGGTAATTTTCATCAAAGCTGCCATAAAGGGTAACATAAAAGATATAATAAAATAGCCAAAAAGCTATATGCTGGATAATCCTTGAATTAAAAACACCGGGTAATGTAGCAGCCGACATAGATCTAAATTAACACCTATAAACCAGATTTCTGAAATATTTCGATAGAAAGCGGGTATCATTAAATTAATGATGCTGCTATGTGGCATGGTATAACCAACTATAATAGCTATTTATCTGCCCGTTCGTTAAATAATTGCACTCGGATGATTATATCGATGCTATTGCCATTGGCCTATCTATCGTTAGATTTCCTTAAAAAACTTCTTATAACGAGGTATACGATATAAAAACTGTAGGTACAATGCCGGGGCCATCAATAGTGTTAGCACTTGATTATGACAGAAAAAGTTGATGTCATCAAAAATTTTAGAATTGTTACCATCAGCTTTAAGCACTTTGTGGGTGTGCTCCCAAAAACTTAAAAAGAATGGCAACTTTATCCCCTTATCCACAAAGGTGAAACCTCCTTCATCAGTATGGTCATGCGTGATTTCACTGGTCCATTGCTGCTTAAAGAATATAAAATTCAATTCAAGTGACACGATATCACCTTTTTGGCAGCCATCAAATCTTTTGAGTTTCACCGGTGGAAAGGGTGGATTAAGATACATAAAGAGTTTTTGATTGAAGTTTTCCCTGATCTTTAAAAAATTGCTGGCAACGGGCGTCTCTATTATTATCCTCACTTCTTAAATTTCTTTTTTTGCTTGCTCCCAGTATTTATCCATCTCCTGAAGGGACATTTGTGTAATCATTTTATCATTATTTTTTGATGCCCGCTCTATATAGTTAAATCTTTTAATGAACTTTTTATTAGTTTTTTCCAATGCTTCCTCTGGGTTTATTCCAACAAATCTTGCATAATTCACCAGGGAAAAAAGCAGGTCACCAAACTCTTTTGCTGCTTCTTCCTGTTTACTTCCTTGATCTATTTCCCGCTTAAACTCTTCCATCTCCTCTTTGACCTTGTCCCATACCTGTTCACTTTTTTCCCAGTCAAACCCCACACCACGTGCTTTTTCCTGTATGCGCATAGCTTTAATCAATGAAGGTAAGGATTGCGGCACACCGCCAAGGACTGAGGCCTCTCTCCCCTTTTCCTTCAATTTTATTTTTTCCCAGTTCTCTTTAACCGTATTTTCGTCCTGGGCAATGATATCTCCATAAATATGCGGATGACGCTCAATCAATTTATCACATATGCCATGGGTCACGGTTTCAATATCAAAAGCATCGCTTTCTGAGGCTATTCGTGAATAGAATACGATATGAAGCAAGAGATCACCCAACTCCTTTTTTATCTCTTTCACATCACCCGCTAAGATGGCATCTGAGAGTTCATATGTCTCTTCTATTGTGAGGTGACGGATGCTTTCCATTGTTTGCTTTTTATCCCAGGGGCATCGCTCCCGAAGCTCATCCATTATGGTCAGGAGCCTGTCGAATGCTTCTAACTTTCCAGATCGTTTTGTATCCTGCATTACTTCAGATTTATTCATTATTCGTTATTAACTGTAAACTATTACCTTTATTTTCGTTGTTTAAAGATGAAAAGAATATTTAGAATAGAAGAAATAATTATCGATATATGACAACTATACTGCTCGGAATTGGATTTATAGCCTTGTTTTTCATTTTGATGTCTGTTCGGTTATTATTTTTAAAAAACGGCGAATTCAAAGGCACCTGCGCATCTCAAAATCCTTATTTAAATAAAGAAGGCACCACATGTGGCTACTGCGGAAAAACAGTGAAACAAGGTGAAGACTGTAATAATAAAGACTCTGAAGTAAATAAAGTCCTGGCTAAGTTCAGTTAATTCTCCTCAGTATAATTATTTATCTTTGCCTTCCTTTATTAAAACGGGGATGGCTTGACACTAATAAAATCAATTTCAGGAATAAGGGGTACAATCGGAGGTTCAATTAACGAATCACTCACTCCCTTTGATATTGTTAAATTTTCATCGGCATTTGCTTCCTGGCTCCACCAAAAAACTGACAAAAAAACGATTGTGATGGGTAGAGACGCGAGGTTGTCTGGCGAAATGGTCTCAAACCTCGTCAGTTCCACATTTATTGCTATGGGATTTGATGTTGTAGACCTGGGATTATCCACAACACCAACAGTGGAGATAGCTGTGACAGACCAGCAAGCTGCTGGCGGGGTGATCATTACAGCCAGCCATAACCCCATGCAGTGGAATGCACTAAAGTTACTCAATGAAAGTGGAGAATTTATATCCGCCAAAGATGGTCAGGACCTCCTCGAAATAACTGATGAAGCGCACAACTTCGTTGGGATAAATAAGCTTGGGAAGCTAATCAGGCGAAACGATTATATTGATATTCATATTGAAAAAATACTAAACCTTGATCTGGTTGATGTTGAAGCTATTAAAAGACGGAAATTTAAGATAGCCGTTGACGCGGTTAATTCCACCGGAGGCATAGCAGTTCCCCGGTTATTGAAAGCACTTGGCGTGGATGAGGTGACGGAATTTTACTGCGAACCAACGGGACATTTTCCACATAACCCAGAACCTTTACCAGACAATATTACACACATTTGTAATGAAATCGATAAAGGCAAATTTGATCTGGGCATTGTTGTCGATCCGGATGTTGACCGCCTGGCATTGATTTGCGAAGATGGTACCCCTTTTGGTGAAGAATACACACTTGTTTCAGTGGCTGATTACGTACTGAAAAATAATCCGGGAAATACTGTTAGCAATTTGTCCTCCACCAGGGCCTTAAAAGATATAACCATAAAAAACGGTGGCACCTACCTTCCCTCTGCTGTTGGAGAGGTTAATGTGGTGGAAAAAATGAAGGGATGTGATGCCGTTATAGGTGGTGAAGGTAATGGCGGAATTATTTATCCGGTGCTGCACTATGGCAGGGACGCGCTGGTTGGAATAGCCTTATTTCTTTCCCACCTGGCAAATTTCGGCAAGAGTGCCTCCATGCTACGTTCTACTTATCCTAATTACCACATCTCAAAAAATAAGATTGAGCTGACCCCAGCGCTAGATGTAGACAAAGTTCTATCAGCAGTTAAAGAAAAATACAAAAAATCTGACCTTGTAACCATCGATGGGGTAAAAATCAACTTTGAAAGAGAGTGGGTACATCTTAGAAAATCAAATACAGAGCCAATAATCAGGATTTATTCAGAATCTGATACTCAGGCCACTGCCGAACATTTGGCGAACAAAATCATCTCTGATATTAAAGAAATCATTAATAACAAATAGCCTAGATATGGAGGTTTATCTTGATAATGCAGCCACAACACCAATAGATCCTGAGGTTGTGGAAGCGATGATGCCTTATATGAAAAATCAATATGGCAACCCCTCTTCTATACATGCCCATGGTAGAAAAACCCGCTCAGCGATAGAAAGATCGAGAAAAAAGATCGCTGACTTACTCAATGCATCCCCTGCTGAAATCTTCTTTACCTCAGGAGGAACAG
The DNA here is from genome assembly GCA_051155775.1 of Cyclobacteriaceae bacterium. Classification (GTDB taxonomy): domain Bacteria; phylum Bacteroidota; class Bacteroidia; order Cytophagales; family Cyclobacteriaceae; genus CAYSCZ01. Next base: position 61,792 of record DAXETV010000028.1, read on the forward strand.
AAGCAGATAACACCGCCATCATAGGAGCAATAGAAAAATATGACATTCAGCATATTATCTCTACTAAAATTGAGCATCACGCGGTAATGCATACTATTGAATTTTTGGAAAAATGTGGCAAAGTAAAAACAACTTATCTTGACCTGGATGAAAAGGGCAATTTCGAGCCTGATCAACTATCTACTACTTTGAGGGATAATCCGAAATCATTGGTAAGTATCATGCAGGGAAATAACGAGATTGGTAACCTAACCAACATAGAAGAAATTGCAGAATTGTGCAAGGAGTATGGTGCGCTATTACATTCGGATACGGTTCAGACCGTCGGTCATTTCACCCATAACCTACAAAAGCTAAAAGCAGACTTCATAGTTGGTTCCGCCCATAAATTTCATGGCCCAAAAGGTATTGGATTCCTTTATATAAAAAATGGCAACAAAATTCCACCTTACATTCATGGTGGGGCACAGGAGCGAAATATGCGTGGCGGAACTGAAAATGTTTATGGAGTGGTGGGACTAACCGAGGCATTATCTATTGCTTATGAAAATATGGAATCTCATAGAAAACATATCCTGGATCTGAAAAATCATATGATCAGTCAACTAAAGGGAATTCCGGGAATTGAATTCAATGGCTATTCTGACGATGAAGATAAAAGCCTCTACACAGTTCTTAATGTATGCACACCGGCTTCTGGTAACAATGATATGCTGCTTTTTAACCTGGATATAAAAGGAATATCAGCCTCAGGAGGCAGTGCCTGCTCTAGTGGATCTGACATTGGCTCTCATGTAATCGCGGCACTCAACAAACCTAAAGACCGGGGAACCATTCGATTCTCTTTCAGTAAAATGAATACTAAAGAAGAAATTGATTATACTATTGCCTGTTTAAAAGATATCTTAAGCTAAGGCGTAAAGATATTTGCCTCCCAAATGATATAAGAGTAGACAATAAACCTCAAAAACCTGAATAAGGTAAAGGTGAAAAACTTCCTTATTGGATATTTAACAGCACCAATTAACATGCAAATGCCTGAAAATGGCAATGGGGTTAAAGCAGCAACAATCAATAAAAACCCACCATATTTATTCAGTAACCTTTCATATTTTCCTAAAAAATTAATTTTCAAGATCCTGTACAATCGAGTCTGATTGAGGTAGGAACCAATAAAAAATCCGATATAACCCGATATGTAGGACAAAACTGATAGTGTGATTATATTTCCAACATAATGGGAAACTAATCCATTCCTAAGTGACCAGAACATAAATATTTCCGGTGGGATAATTCCAAACACAACCTCAGAAGCAAAAAATATCGAAAAGATCAGGAAAGGTTTTTCCGATATAGGGGATATAAGCTCAAAAAAGTCAAAGTTTAATTTATTCTTCGCATAAATTAATAACCCAATTAACACCGCCAACCAAGCCAATCCCTTAATGAGATTAGTAATTAAAAACCTTGTTTTATCATCCATGGAGATTGAAAAGCTACCGACCTGTTATTTATTAGCCACAACTGTCAAAAGAGGTAACGTATTACTTTACTTAATGATTAAATTGTTCAAATATGTTTAAAAATGATAATTTGATTGGCAAAATATGGCAAGTTTTACAATTCAGGAGTTATTTAACAGAATGCCTCAAAAAGGCCTTGTGAAATGGATAGGTTTAAGGCCTGAAAAAAGGAAAAAAATCAATATTGTTTCTAGTGTAGAAACCACGGCTTCCTCAGGATTAGTTGGTGATAGATTTGCAGGAGTAAAAAATCAAAAAAGGCAGGTCACAATAATACAGGATGAACATTTGATTGCAATCGGCTCAATTATGAAAAAAGAAATTAAACCTGAATGGACAAGACGAAATATTGTGGTTAGCCAAATAAATTTATTGGCTCTGGTCAATCAAAAATTTCAAATCGGAGAAGTAATATTGGAAGCAACAGGATACTGCCATCCATGCTCCAGGATGGAAGAAGCACTGGGTGAAGGCGGATATAATGCAATGCGTGGCCATGGCGGAATTACGGCTAAAGTAGTTGAGGGTGGTATCATCGCTGTAGGAAATTCAGTATACCTTTTATAAATCAGGGCTTTCTGGAAATGTGCCAGTAGGGATCCATCAGATCTGATAAGTTAAAATTGAACTGGGTCAGTAGTATTTTAATAAAAAAATTCAGACGGTGGATGGCTTCCTGATAATATTCAGGCTTTACACTTGGAAGGTTTATAAAGAATTTGATAATTGGATAAGAATCTTTTCTAAAAATGCCCAAAATGTGATTTAAATATTCTCCATTATCAATTGATCTAAGCGCTTGTTCACAAATTTTTATTTCCCCATTGATGAGGCATGATACTACTTTGTTATGATGGATAGCCGCATCCCCTAATAATTCCTCACAGTAAGATTTTAAAATTTTAATGGATACCTCTGGTAATTTATGATCAGGGAAAGTGTTAGGTTGCCAGAGAATTTCCCTGTAAGTAAACAATGTTGGCAATATCTCCTGGTCTAGCTCGTGTTGCTCATTGAAAAAGTGATCAAGATCATCTTTATCAAGTTTTTCAGTATCAACAAACCCAGCCTTTAATGAGTAATCATAGCTCTGCCCGTCTTCAGTTAAATTGATAAAGTTTAATAGCTCACTAAATTCGAGCTGAAGGGATGTATTTTGCATTACTCAAAATTGTGATCTTGATCCAACATAATCAACCATCCAAAGTATAATATGGAAATCCATTGATGTAAAATTTTAAAGCTATCTTCCCCTGTCATTCTTTAATAATTTCTACAGATATTTGTTTATGGATGTACGATGGGACAGAGTCATAAAAGCTAACCAAAAGATAGTAGAAGCCTTATCAAAAGCTATCAACGTCAATCAATATTTATCTTCTGTCCTGGTTCAAAGAAATATCAATGACTATTACCAAGCTAAAGAATTTTTTCGTCCCTCACTAAAAAACCTTCATAACCCATTTTTAATGTTAGGCTTAGATAAAGCCGTAGACCGATTAAATGATGCCATTTTTAAACGGGAGAAGATTTTGATTTACGGGGATTATGATGTAGACGGAACGACTGCGGTGGCTTTATGCTACAATTTTCTGATCCGGTATTATACAAATATCGAAATCTATATTCCCGACCGGTATGAGGAGGGATACGGCATCTCTGAAAAGAGCATCAACTGGGCACATGAGAAGGGTTTTGGATTGATTATCGCATTAGATTGTGGAATCAAAGCCCATAATGAAAGTAAGCTGGCAAAAAATCTTGACATAGATTTAATTATTTGTGATCACCACATGCCAGGCGAACAGCTACCTGAAGCCTACGCTATTCTTGACCCAAAACAACCCAATGATGCATATCCTTTTAAAGAATTATCAGGCTGCGGTGTCGGCTTTAAACTTATGCAGGGATTTGCTATACAAAACACCATAGAGGTGGCCAATCTGTTTAAATTTCTGGACTTATTGGCTGTAAGCATAGCCGCGGATATTGTGCCAATCATTGATGAAAACAGGATTATGGCTTATCATGGACTAAACGTCTTAAATAATAAACCTAGTCCGGGATTAAACGCCTTGAAAGACATCGCCGGAATAAAAGGTAAAATTGATATATCTAACATCGTTTTCGGCATAGCTCCCAGGATCAATGCCGCTGGCAGAATTAACCATGCCAGCAATGCTGTGGACCTGCTGGTTTCTAAAGATTGTGAAGATGCCCATGAGAAAGCAAAAGAGATAAACAAAACAAACACTGAGCGCAGAACATTTGATCTGGACACTACCTTGGAAGCCCTTTCATTATTGGAAGAGGAAAATACGAGAGCCAAAAGATCAACAGTACTATTTAATAAAAATTGGCATAAAGGCATTATTGGGATTGTTGCCTCCAGATGCATAGAACATTACTATAAACCAACAATAATACTAACGGAATCAAAAAGTATGGCTACCGGTTCTGCAAGATCTGTGGAAGGGTTTGATCTTTACAGTGCGTTAAATGATTGCTCCGATCTATTAAAAACTTTTGGAGGCCATAAATTTGCGGCCGGTCTTACACTAGAGATTGATAAAATTGATGAATTCAAAGAAAGATTCGAACAGATTGTGTCAGAACGCATAACCCGGGAGCAGATGGTTCCCCGCCTGGTTATAGATTGCGATTTGCCCTTATCGGTGATCAATTTCAGGTTTTTAAATATTCTCAAACAAATGCAACCCTTTGGCCCTGGAAACATGAGCCCCGTTTTCGCATCAAATAATATCCAAATTGTTAATGATTGCCGGGTCTTAAAGGATAAGCATATTAAGTTTTTAGCGAAACAGGCAGATGGTCCAATCCGGTTTGAGGCAATTGGATTCAACTTATGGGAAAAGTTCAATAACTATTCTGATTGCAATTATTTTGACATCGCCTACCATATTGAGGAAAATATTTATAATGGGAATAAATCTATCGTCCTAAATTTGAAGGATATAAAGCCGGCAGAAAATTCAGAAGTGGGGTATGATCTTAAAAGCAGAACATCTAATAAAAAAATATAAACGCAGAATTGTTGTCAATGACATCTCGATATCTGTAAAACAAGGGGAGATTGTTGGCCTTCTGGGCCCTAACGGGGCTGGGAAAACAACCTCATTTTATATGATCGTTGGGTTAATAAGACCAAATAAAGGTCATATTTACCTGGATGACCAAGACATTACAGGACTTCCAATGTTTAAAAGAGCTAATAAGGGTATTGGTTATCTCGCCCAGGAAGCATCTGTATTCAGGAAACTTACAGTCGAGGAAAACCTTAAAGCTGTCCTTGAAATGAGTGAGCTCAGTAAGGAAGATCAAAAAGAAAAAATGGAAAGTTTGCTGGAGGAATTTAGTCTCGGCCATGTTAGGAAAAACCTGGGCATGGTGCTATCTGGTGGTGAGCGACGCAGAACGGAGATAGCCAGGGCTTTGGCCATTGACCCGAAATTTGTGCTCCTGGATGAACCGTTTGCAGGTGTGGATCCCATAGCCGTGGAGGAGATACAATCTATGGTAGCACAACTTAAAAAGAGAAATATTGGCATTTTGATCACCGATCATAATGTAAACGAAACCCTGTCCATCACTAACCGGGCATATTTAATGTTTGAAGGTAAATTACTAAAAGCAGGGACAGCCGAAGAACTAGCAGCTGATGAGCAAGTGAGGCGGGTATATCTGGGAAGACATTTTGAGCTTAAAAGGAAATTTTAAAATGCCACTGATCACATCTATACTTTCCTGGGTAATGAAAAAAAGAATACACCAAATTGAGTTGTTCTTTAAATACCCGCTTGAGGTTCAAAATGAATTGTTAGAAAACCTGTTGGATAAAGCAAGAAATACGGAATACGGTAAAAAACACCATTTCTACAAAATTAAAAATAGTAATGATTTTAGGGAAAGGGTACCTCTGGTCTCCTATGAGGATTTTTATCCCTACATTAAGCGATCAATGCAGGGTGAGAAAAATATTTTTTGGCCCTCAGATATCACCTGGTATGCAAAATCCTCCGGAACCACCAATGCAAGAAGTAAATTTATCCCGGTAAGCCAGGAAGCTATGGATGATTGCCACTACAAAGGTGGTAAGGATTTAATGTCCATTTATCTGAATAACAATCCCGGATCCAGAGTCTTTTCGGGAAAGGGATTAATTATCGGAGGAAGCCAGCAGGTCAATCAATTTAATGAGAAACAAAAATCATTCTATGGGGACGTGTCAGCTGTACTCCTAAAAAACCTGCCTTTTTGGATTCAATTAATCAGAACCCCAAGCCTTGAAATTGCTTTGATGGATGAATGGGAAGGTAAAATTGAAAAAATTGCTGAAGCTACCTATTCAGAAAATGTGACCAATATCTCAGGCGTCCCAACCTGGACCCTGGTGCTACTGGAGCGAATACTTGAGAAATACAATAAAAAAAGTATTCTGGAAATATGGCCAAATTTGGAGCTTTTTGTGCATGGCGCAGTATCATTTATCCCATACCGGTCGCTTTTTGAAAAGCTGATACCCTCACCTTCAATGAATTATCTGGAGACTTATAACGCTTCTGAAGGATTTTTCGCCATACAAGACCGGTCTGATTCCAGTGAACTTTTACTCATGTTGGATTATGGTATATACTATGAATTTATCGCTATGGAAAACTGGGAAGACGATTATCCAGTAACCAAAACGTTGAATGAGGTTGAATTAAACAAAAACTATGCGATGGTTATATCTACCAACGCTGGCCTATGGCGCTATAAAATAGGGGATACCATAAAGTTCACCGCTTTAGATCCTTTTAGAATAAAAATTACCGGGCGCACCAAGCACTTTATCAATGCCTTTGGTGAAGAACTCATAATTGATAATGCAGAGCATGCCATTTCCATTGCCTGCACTGAAACCGGCGCGGAGATTGACAACTTTACTGCTGCTCCAAGATACCTGGGATCGAAACAAAAAGGTGGCCATGAATGGATCATAGAATTTGTAAGTCAACCTTGCGATCATGAAAAATTTAAAGTTGTCCTCGACAATAGTTTAAGGGAAATTAACTCTGATTATGATGCAAAGCGACATAAAGAAATTGCCCTGGAACCACCGGTCATTCACACTGCCCCGAAGGGTACTTTCAAAAAGTGGTTAAAAGACAAAGGCAAATTAGGTGGACAGAATAAGGTGCCACGATTAGCGAACGATCGCCAATATGTAGAGGAAATTTTAAAATATTTAAATTGAGGCGCTCAAACATCCCTGGTAACGATTTGGATTTGTGGTAATATTTCCGGGCAAACCTCCTGAATACCCTGAAACAATTCTCTTTCCTCCATCCTTATATGAGTCTCAAGCATTTTCCCAAAATCATCTAGCCAATCGACCTGATATCCCCTTTTCGAGCATTTAAAAGCTTCAAAAGCATCTAAAAACTTCTTGTGATCTGCCTCCAGGTCTTTTATTAAACCATCAAACACACCGGTAGCTGATTTAACAATTTCAAAAACCTTGTTTTCTGTATCGATGTGGCTGTTAAATATTTTATCCAGTGTTTGAATAGCATAGTCAACCTTTCCTTCAATATCCGTGGGTAATCCTCTGTAAGGCGGGGCGTCTTTTTTAAATAGTTGAGCAACCAAAAGTATCTTATGGTGATGTCTGGATAAAGGTTGAAGTGCAATATGTCTTTTCATAAAAAAACCCTGACAATGCCAGGGCTATCAGGTTATACCAAAACTTTCCCTTTAAGCTTCTTTCCATTTAATTGTGCATCCAATAGCCTTGGTAAAAGTGGTTTCAACGTCCTTACCACTGAGTAATGCATCTACTGCATCCTCTACATATGTTTTATTAACTTGACTGGCATCTCGATGGTTGTCATCAATAGCACCGATGTATTTAACCTTGTGGCTGCCAGACTCTTTACTCAACACATAAATATGTGGCGTTCTTGTCGCTCCAAAATCGGAGGCAACTTTCTGGCTCTCATCATACAAATATGGGAAAGTAAATCCTTTTTCTTTGGCCCTTTTCTTCATTTCATCAAATGAATCCCCTGGTTGCTTATTAACATCATTTGGATTAATGGCCAGAACAGGATAGCCCTGGCTCTTATATTTTTTATCCAACGCTATAATCCTGCTTTCATATAGCTTAGCGTATGGACATGTGTTGCATGTGAAAACAACGATGAATCCTTTGGCTTCATCATAATCCGATAAAGAAACAAAACGACCATCAATGTTTTTCAATTTGAAATCTTTAATAGTATCACCAATCTTGTAATCATCATCACTACTCCCTGCATTTACAAATAAGATTATCGCCGAAATAAAGATTCCCAGGATTAATATGTAGTTCTTTTTCATTTGAATTATTTTAATTTAAAAATTTTTGTATTTCTGTTTCTAACTCTTCAAGGCTAAATGATTTTTCATAAAAAGACCTTCTGCCCGTGCGTCCGTCAACGATCAATGTTGCCGGTATGGCTCCGGACCAGCTATTATCGACTTTATCTATAAAGGCATTGTAATCGGTTTCGTCCAACAGTTTTACGATAGACTTAATATTTTTTTTATTAATAAATTTTTTAACCTTCTTATCCAGTTGAGAAGGGAAATCGAAGCTTATCAAATACACCTTCAAACCTTCATCTTTATATTTTTGATTGACCGCTTCAAAATGTGGGATCTCGGCAACGCATGGCTTGCACCAGGTAGCCCAAAAATTAATGACTTTTATTTCATCGGATTTTTTGTAAATGAGATCATCCAGGTCAGGGTATTGAATTACTTCTACGTTTTGAGCCAAGTTTAACTGATTAACCAGTAATAGCAATAATACTATCGGGTAAAATTTCATAACTATCATTACGACCAGGCTATTTATTGGTTATGGTCATTTTAAAAATATGATTATTTTAAGAATGCTTGCTATGAATTTTTTCTATCTTAACATAAAACAAATTTTTACATAACATTAAAATAATTAGGAAATTCCTTAAAATATCCTATTCAAAATGAGTTTAAGGTACTAATATTTTAAAACCCTATGAACTTAAATTATCATATAAATCATAGGCATTTATAAAAATATAAGGATATGAAAATGTCAAGCATACTTTTCCACATTTTAATAAAGTTTTCCACACGTTTGTTGTATTTATTTCTAAATAATTGATTATCAATAGTTTATATTCCATTAATTAAAGTCAATTAATGTGGATAAGTCCGGAAATATTTAGAAAGCAAACAATTATGTTAATTATTCCTGATCTTCTTTGATCAATCTTTTTCTGTAAGCATTAAAAATGTTAGATTTTGAAAGAAAGCCAACATACTTTTTGTTTTCCAAAACCGGCAAGTTCCAAACGTTGGAATACTCGAATTTATTCATAACCGATTGCATCTCTTCGTTGGGAGACACAAAAGCCGGAGGTTTTTGCATGATCTCATTGACTACAGTATTTTTACGTATATCGTCATCAAACATAATATCCCTAATATCATCCAGCGTAACAATCCCGTGCAACTCATTCTTTTCATCCACAACCGGGAAAATATTTCTTCGAGATATTTTGACTTTCTCGATAAGCTCATCAAGCGTAGCATCCGGATGAATTGTTTTGAGATCTGTTTCAATAAGTCTTTTTATGCTTAGGTTGCTTAGCACCTTACGATCCTTATCGTACTGAATAAGGTCACCCCTTTCGATCAGATTTTTAGTATATAAACTGTATTTTTCAAATCTTAAGGTTGTTGCATATGATATCGCTGAGACCAGCATCAATGGAACAAAAAGCGTATAACCACCCGTGATTTCTGCAATGAGAAAAATAGCAGTGAGTGGTGCATGGAGAATTCCACTCATTAAACCACACATTCCGACCAACGTAAAATTACTAGTGCTAATATCAATACCCATCACAAACTGCAAGACTTTTGCAAGAAAGAAACCGGTGACCCCGCCGATAAACAACGAAGGAGCAAAAATACCACCACTACCACCAGCCCCAATGGTTAGTGCGGAAGCAATTGGTTTAACTAGAATCACACTAATGATGAATAAAATTAATAGTAGGTAACTATCATAGTGCCCATAGAATAAGCTTCTATTTAGTATTTGAGATTCATTTCCATTGAGAATCAGCTTGATCGTATCGTAACCCTCTCCATAGATTGGGGGAAATAAAAATATGATGATGGCCAAAATTATCCCACCGGTAAATGCTCTGCCAAAATCATTTCGTATCTCATAAATTTTGTTTTCTACATAGTAGGTTAACCGGGTAAAATAAACAGAGACTATCCCACATAAAATCCCCAGTAGAATAAAGTATGGAACGTCGGAAAGCATGAATGCATCCTGTAGCGTAAAAGAAAATAAGATATCATCACCGAGCAATGTCAGTGAAACCAACGCACCAACCACTGATGCAATAAGTAGTGGGACGAACTGGTTAATGGTAATATCTGTAAGGATAACCTCAATGGTAAAAATAACCCCGGCAATAGGAGAATTAAAGATGGCTGCTATGGCCCCGGCGGATCCACATCCGATAAGCAACGACCTTTTTTTGTAGTTTAAATGAAATAAACTGCCAAGGTTTGAGCCAATAGCTGAACCTGTAACCACGATAGGTGCCTCTAAACCAACTGAACCTCCGAAACCAACCGTCAGAGCACTGGTAAACATTCTTGAATAAATTTTAACCCTGCTTATGACACTTGAATTCTTTGATATGGAATAAAGGATTTGCGTGATACCATGACCTAGCTTGTCCTTTATGAAATATTTAGTCAGGGTTAGCGTCAGCAAAATACCAACAAGAGGGAAGCCCAGATATAAATAATTTATTCCGGTGTTATCGAGATTTTCTTCCAGAGTGCCCTGTATAAGGTGCACCGCACTTTTTAAAGTGACAGCCGCCAGTCCTGATAACAAGCCCACAAAGCCACTGGATATTAATATGAAGTTAGTAAAATGCTTTACTCTCCATAACAGGAATCTTATGAAAATATCATTAATTTTCATCTAAAAGGAATTACAAGTCCTCATGAGAATTACACAAATAAAAGAAAATTGTCTTTATATATCTGATTTGGATCAAAGTGAAAGGTTCTACAATGGCTTACTTAATTTACCGATAATTAGTAAAGTTGCTGGTAGGCATATTTTCTTTCGGGCAGGGTCATCAGTACTATTATGCTTTATAGCTGAAAAAACAAAAGCAGACAAAAATTTGCCCCCACACTATGCTTATGGGAAACAACACCTCGCCTTTGAAGTAGCCACAGAGGATTATCAAAAAACAAAAGAACAGTTCAAAAAACATAATATACCAATTACGCATGAGCAATCATGGAGGGATAACCTCAGATCGTTTTATTTTGAAGATCCGGACGGACACGTTCTGGAAGTAGTTCAACGTGGGATTTGGGGCGATTAAACCAATACGGCATTCTCTTCCGCCAATGCTTTTTCTATATACTCAAAAGTTGATAGAATTACAGGCTTATCGTTTACCACTGCCACATTGTGCTCGAAATGTGCAGAAGGTTTCCTATCAGCTGTCACTATAGTCCAACCATCGTTCAATTGTTTTACCCTCCTGGTTCCCAGGTTAATCATGGGTTCAATGGCTATTACTAATCCATTTTTTATCTTGGGGCCACGACCCCTTTTTCCAAAGTTTGGTACCTCAGGCGATTCATGCATCTTCTTTCCTATTCCATGTCCAACCAGTTCACGGACCACACCATACCCATGAGACTCATTATAGCGCTGTATTTCATGGCTGATGTCCCCTATTCTATTTCCTACAGTTGCCTTTTCAATACCCAGGTAAAGGCTTTCCTTAGTCACCATTAATAATTTTTTAACTTCATCAGAGATTTCCCCTACTGCAAATGAATAAGCATGATCCCCGTAATAACCGTTTTTTAAAACCCCGATATCAATACCGATAATATCACCATCTTTTAGTACCCTATTGGTTGGGATACCATGTACTACTTGCTCGTTGACAGATGTTATTATGGAGTTAGGATAATCGTATAATCCTAAAAAACCCGGAACTGCACCATGATCCCTGATAAATTCATCGGCTCTTTTGTCAAGATAGAGCAAATTAGTGCCCGGCTTTATCTCTTTCGCAAGCACACCAAGGGCTTTAGATACTAGTAATGAACTTTCCCGGATGAGCTCAATTTCATCTAAGGATTTTAATTTTATGGATTTACTCAAAGGTTATAAAATTATAGCTTCAAAAGTAGATTAACTTTTTAAATAGTGAATAAAAAAACCCCGGCTTAGTTTAAAACCGGGGCTTTAGATTGAAAGTGATACTTTATATCACTCCTTCTAATACTTCTTTGATAGGAACCCTTCTGTTATCTTTATATGATACAATCCATGCATCTTTTACACCCATCTCCCTCAGGTATTTTTTAAATTTGTCCGCTTCCCAATAATCTCTGAATGCACCAAGAGACATCCTTTGCAAGTCTCCATCCTGATCTGCTTTGAAGTTGTCCCCGGCACTATTGTATTTGGTTAAGTCTTTATTCTTAAAAGCACCGATTTGAACCCTAAATACAACACCTTTGCTATATTGTCCAGAGGATCTATTAACTGTTCTAGAAGGTTGACTTCCATTTCCATCCGACACGGTTTCTGGTAAACTACCCCCATTGCTTCTCATGGATGCTAATTCACTTCTTAAGCTGGAAACCTGATCCTGGTATTGAGCGATTTGTTCATCTCTGTCAGATATTTTAGCATCTGTAGCTTCAAGCTCCTTTTTTAGATCCGCAATCTGGCCCTTTAATGATTTGTTCTCGTCAAAAAGTGCTTTGAGTTGTTCCGGATTATTTTTAAATGTCTTGGCTCTTTTTTTCCATTGCTTCTTTTCTTTTTTAGACATTTTTTGAGCGTCTACAGGCTCAACGAAAAGAAAACATAATAATATGGGAACTATGATACCTAAAAATCGCATATCTTATCCTTTTATTGAATTTTTTTTAATATTTGGCTAAAATAAATTAAAATCTGCTATTTTAGCAAGTTTATCCTTAGTTATTTGAGCTCCCAATCATATTTTCCGGTACGACCCACTTATTATACTGCTCATTAGTTAATAATCCCAATTCAAGTGCAGCTTCCCTTAATGTAGATCCATCTGCATGAGCTTTTTTAGCAATTTTAGCCGCATTTTCATAGCCTATGTGCGGGTTTAGTGCAGTTACGAGCATCAGCGAGTCTTCAAGTTTTTGTTTGATCACCGGATAATTCGGTTCAATTCCCACGGCACAATTATCGTTAAAAGACTGGCAGGCATCACCCAGCAGGCGCGCTGAATTAAGCAGGTTGTAAACCATCATTGGTTTGAAAACATTTAACTCAAAATGGCCATACATTCCTCCGGCACCGATGGCAACATCATTTCCAATAACCTGAGCGCACACCATAGTCAGGGCCTCACATTGTGTGGGGTTAACCTTACCCGGCATAATAGAAGACCCCGGTTCATTTGAAGGAATATTTATCTCTCCAATGCCACTTCTCGGACCTGAGCATAGCATCCGGATATCGTTACCAAATTTCATCAGGCTAATGGCCAATTGCTTTAAAGCGCCATGGGTTTCTACTATGGCGTCATGAGCCGCTAAAGCCTCAAATTTATTTTCAGCAGTTTTAAAGGGCATCCCGGAATGTTTTGCTATTTTTTCTGCAACCAGTTCTGCATAGCCAAAAGGTGTATTTAACCCCGTGCCCACAGCAGTTCCTCCCAGAGCAATTTCAGAAAGGTGTTCAAAAGTATTTGTCAAAGCCCTTAGGCCATGATCAATCTGAGAGACATACCCGGAGAACTCCTGACCTAAGCTGAGGGGGGTTGCATCCATAAAATGTGTTCTACCAATCTTCACCACCGATTGAAATTCATCAGACTTTGATTTAAGTGTATCCCTCAGCAATTCAATCTTTGGTATGGTTACCTCGACCAACATTTTATAAGCTGCTATGTGCATAGCCGTTGGAAATGTATCATTCGATGATTGTGATTTATTCACATCATCGTTAGGATGTATAAATTTTGTTGAGTCTTCAAGACGGCCTCCATTCTTAACATGGGCCCGGTTTGCAACCACCTCATTCATATTCATATTAGACTGAGTGCCAGATCCTGTTTGCCAGACAACCAGGGGAAACTGGTCATCCAAGGCGCCAGTTAATACCTCATCGCATACATCAGCAATTAGTTTTGCTTTATCAGCGCTTAATATCCCAAGTTCATTATTTGCCTCAGCAGCTGATTTTTTTAATATGGCAAAAGCATGCACAATCTCTATTGGCATTTGCATATTTTCACCTCCTATTCTGAAGTTATCTTTAGATCGTTGAGTTTGAGCGCCCCAGTACTTATCCGCAGGAACTTCAACATTGCCAAGGGTGTCTTTTTCTATTCTGGTTTTCATAATTATTAATAATGGTTCAGGTTTTTTTACGTTTTTAACACCCTAAAATATAACCATTAGACGAATTTCTTAATTTGAAATAATCTATTTGTTTTATTAATTATAACTGGTTAAAAAATGAAACAACTCTAGAATACTCACCATAATGAATCACTAACCTGTCCCCCAGAGAAGTAAATGTAAATGAAACAGGCTATGAAAGTGGTCAATTCGCATTAATTGTCCTACCGGAAGCAGAATTTGGACATAAAAGAAATGTACGGTTGAGATGAGGTAAATTGAAAAAAATGCGGGCATACGTCTAAAAAGACGTGGACAATTCCACCAAAAATTCACGAAAATAAAATCAAGCGTTCAGAAAGGAGTTAACCGGAATCTCATCATTACATGATACTTGTTACGCTTATTATCAGATATTAAGGATTTTAGCTAATAAATTGCAAAAAATATTTAATAAGCAATAAGGGTTATACAAACCTTGATTGTTAAAGTATTTCTATTTTATATAAACGTAAACAGTATTGAGATTTAACATATTATTAGGAGTCCTGGCTACTATCCAGGTAATTCCTGCACTATGCCAGGAAAAAACATTGTCAGCAGAATTTAATCAAGCGCCATTATCGGCGGTTATTGATTATCTTAAAGAAAAGACAGAGAACTATTTCTACTATGATCCAGCCTGGGATAAATATTACCAATACACTTTCAGCTTCTCAGGATGGACCGATGATCAGGTTTTGGATTATCTAGCCAAACAATCCCCAATTATTTTTGAATATTATAGTGATAATACCATCATACTATTTAATCGGGATCAGGAAAAAATATTTAAATCAAAAACTCAACTTAATACTGCTGGTTATTATCCTACCCTAACCCTTGGTGATGAAGCCAACACTGATTATACGCGCAGTTATAAAGTTACCGGAAAGATTATTAATGGAGGTAACGGCGAACCAATCACTGGAGCAAAGTTAGCAATCCAGGATACAGACCAAAAAACCATATCCGACCCTTCCGGTAATTTTCAATTTAGTCTAAAACCGGGGGGATATTTCTTGGAGGCAAATAGTCTTGGCTTTGAAAAGGAAAGGTATAACCTTGAAGTATACGCGGGAGGAAATATCTCCATAAAGCTATTTGAAAATACCATTGAGTTGGAAAATTTCACACTCTTCAGTACATCGGCTGACAATAATATATCCTCCACCATTTCCGGGAAAAACACCATTGATATCAGCACACTAAAAAAAATACCCGCTGTTTTAGGTGAGGTAGATGTTTTAAAAAGTGTTCAAACACTTCCTGGTGTAACCTCAGTGGGAGAAGTATACAACGGGTTTAATGTACGGGGCGGCAGCGTAGATCAAAACCTAATTCTTCTGGATGAAGCCCCTATTTTTAATCCATCGCACGTATTTGGTTTTTTCTCTATTTTTAATTCAGATATTATTAATAAAGTGGACTTTTACAGGGGAGGAATTCCTGCTAACCGCGGTGGAAGACTGGCATCCTTATTACATATAGAACCAAATTATGGTGGGAATCAGTTAAAATTAAATGGTGGTATCAACACCCTATCAAGCAGATTATCTATAGAAGGCCCGATTGTTAAAGACAAACTGACCTTTATGGCTTCCGGCAGGGCCTCCTATTCTGACTGGCTTTTGGACGTTTTTGATGATATTGATTTAAGAAATAGCTCTGCCTCCTTCTATGATGGCTCCTTAGGCATTAGGTATAACATCAATGAAAAAAATCAAATCTCCATCATAAATTATCTCAGTGATGATCAATTTCGTTTTGCATCAGATACCACTTTCCAATGGAGCAATCTCATCAGTAGCTTTAAATACAAGCATATCGTAAATGAAGACCTTTTTCTGCAGTTGAACCTGTCTAGAAGTAATTATCAGTATAACGTAAATTCTATAGTGCCGCTGAATGAATACGACCTGGACTATGACATTACCTACCTAAGTGCGAACATTGATGGATATTACACTTATAGACAACATGAATTCAATGCCGGTTATCAATACAGTACCTATCAATTCCAGCCTGGCCACATCAGGCCCTCAAGTGAGCAGTCAATTATAGAAGAAAAACAACTACAGGAAGAAAATACAAGGGAATTAGGAATATACCTGAGTGATAATATCACCGTCAATCCGGATTTGTCCCTATCCATAGGCTTTAGATTTTCACAGTTTCACTATATGGGGCCTCAGTCATTTTTTGTGTATGATGAAAGTGAATCTACAAACCTGATCAACGTGATCGATTCGGTATCCTTCGGCGACGGTCAAAAAATAAAAACCTACTCCGGCTGGGAACCCAGGCTTTCAATTCGGTATAAATTGAATAATAACGCCTCACTGAAATTTGGTGGTCATAGAATTTATCAATATGTGCACGTTATCTCCAATGCAATCAACATCACGCCTTTTGACATCTGGAAGCCCAGCGATGCTTTTATTAAACCACAAATTAGTAATCAGGCATCTATAGGATATTTTCGAAATATAAAAAATAATGCCATCGAGACCTCTGCTGAAATTTATTACCGCGGCATTGAAAATGCCATTGATTATAAAAATGGTGCTGAATTAGTTTTAAACAGAAACCTGGAAACGGCCGTCCTGCAAGGTGACGGGAGGGCTTATGGATTGGAGCTAAGCATTCGAAAAAATAAGGGCAGATTGACAGGATGGGTCAATTACACATTATCCAGGTCTGAATTAAAATTTGACAGCGAACTTGAAGAAAACACTATTAACGACGGGGAATACTACCCGGTAAATTTTGATAGGGCCCATGTGCTGAACCTGTTCGGAAATTACAATATCAGCCGGAGGTATAAACTGGGTGCTACTTTCTTCTATTCCAGCGGCCGACCGATACCTGCACCGGTGGCCTCTTTTCAATTTGATAACTTTGATGTGCCATTATTTTCTGCCAGAAATCAGTTCAGAATCCAATCTTCTCATCGTTTAGACCTTTCATTCACCGTACTAACTAACAATAAAAAAAATAAAAAATGGGAAGGAAGTTGGACCTTTTCCGTATTCAATGTGTATGGTCGTAAAAATCCGTATTCTGTATTCTTTCGGGACCCTCCTGATGGACCATTAGAGGCCAGACAGCTGATCATTTTCGGGGCACCAATACCCACCATCACTTATAACTTTACTTTTAATTAAGCAATTGCTATGGAGCAAATCAATAAAAAGATATTTATCCTATTGGCGATTTTCCCTTTGATTTCCGGTTGCATAGAAAATTTTGACTTCGATGCAGATTCAGTTGGCGGCCAATTGGTGGTCGAGGGGTTAATCACAGACCAGAATGAACTTCAGCAAATCCGGTTATCAAGGGCCTTCGACTTTGATACTACCGTTAACCAGTTTGTTGATAATGCAATAGTATCGGTCAGCGATGATATGGGAAATGTTTACAACTTCACCAACGCGGGCAACGGTATGTACATCTCAGATGAATTAGTTGGTGCGGTTGGCAGATCGTACAAATTATCTTTTCGAACAAGCGATGGGAATTTCTATGAATCAAATTTTCAAATGATGAAAGCGGTCCCCGAAATCTCATCAATTTACTATGAAAGGGGGACCAAACAAACGTTCAATGAAGCTGGTGTTATAGTAGATGAAGATATTGTGGAGATATTTGTAGATACTAAAAACTTTGAATCAGATCCAGCGACGCTTCTTTTGGATTGGGAAGCAATCTATGAAATAAGAACCTTCCCGGAAGATAATGCCTTCTTTCCAACAGGCATGGGTGCACCTGCAATCTGTTTTGATCCTTTGCCATGCAGTGGTTATGAGGTTACAGAATTTATTCCTTTGGATCCTGATGTTATCATATCGGTTGATTCCATCATTATGGTCCCCCTCACTGAGGACTCCATATTTTTCGTACAAAAAGACACTACATTTTTTATTCCTCGTGATTCATCATTTTTGAATTGTGGAAACGAAATCGAGCAAGTGGATGAATGTACATGTTGCAATTGCTGGCGAACGGTTTTCAATCCAAACGTTTTACTAAATGAAAATGAAAGCAGGAACCTGAAGCGCTTCAAGGTTGCTGAGTTTCAGGCTTTGGAGGAGATTTTTGGAAATAAGTTCAGGTTTATAGTAAACCAGTTCTCATTAACTAATGATGCTTTTGTTTTTTATCGATCATTAAAATTGCAGCGCGAGAATACCGGATCAATCTTTGAAACACCACCATTTAAAATTAATAGTAACATTATGAACATTGATAATGAAGATGAAGATGTGCTTGGATTCTTCACTGCATCTGCTATGAAAAGTGATAGTATTGAGATCATTGGTGGAGAATTGAGCAATCTCATACCATTCGAAGACCTAACCATTGATTGCAGGAATTTCCCAAATAGCTCAAATGTAAGACCTGAAAATTGGTAGAAATAAAAATGATATGAAGACATACTTTCGAATATTATTACCACTACTATCTGTATTGGTTGCTAATACCCTTCATTCACAATCCGTCACCTGGAAGGACAGCCTGCTCCAATCATTTTTTTCTGCGCCAATCAATAAACATTACGAAGCGCTGACCATAGAATGCTATCGGGATTTATTCCTTGTCGAAGACACCCTCAAAATAAATTTATTCCAAAGCTATTCTACCGTACAGCATAAAAGCAACATCGGATATGTCACTTTACTCGATGAGTCGTTGACCCCTGTAAAAACCTATTCTTATCGGTTAAGGAATTCCATAGAATCCGGAGTTTTCATCGTACCCGGTGGCCTCAGTTCAGGCCTTTATTATTTGCAACCCTATACACAGTGGCAGTTAAACTATGAATACTACCTGGATAACAAAGTACCCATAGTGATCATCAATCCTAAAGAAACGCTGACTGAAATCGATAAGCCGGTCACTGTAAATTTCTTTCCTGAAGGAGGTCAGCTCATCAATTTGATCAGCAATAAAATTACCGTAAAAATCAATGGCTTGAAGGAATATCCCAAAGTAGCAGCATTAACAGATCAGAATAATTTGGTCATTTCTGAAGTTAAAATTGATTCGGAAGGTTATGGTCAATTCTATTGCTTCCCTAATGAAAATCAAACATTATCTGTAAGCTTTTTTGCCGATCAGGATAGATACTCTTTTGCGCTGCCAGCCGGAAAACGAGATGGTGTGACGGTCTCAAGAGATATCAATGCTACGGGTTCAATTCGTGCTGCGCTCAGAATGCGTAAGGATTGGTCAAAAGAGATATTTCTAGGTCTGTTCACGCAATACCAACTGAAGAATTATGCGCTGATAAAACCTACTGAAAAAAATGACCTGTTCATTGATTTCCCCTTAAATGATCTTAGCGCAGGTGAGTACCTTATATTGGCTATAGATCAGCAAAGAAATATTTTATCATCCCACCGATTTATTTACAGTGCTTTAGAAAATTTGACCCTTAAAAGCCTCCGCAAGGAATTTAGCAGAAGAGAAAAGTTTGATATCTCACTGTATGGCAACGCGCTAACAGGGAGTTCTTCAAGTTTGGTCTCTACCAAAAAACATTATCAACTATTTGATGATCAGGAAAATAATATGACAGATGGCCTTAGCCAACATGAGTGCGCCACATGGAAAAGAATATTATCGACTGACCTGGAAACAGACTATCCCAAAGAAAAATATCCGGAGTTAAGAGGAAGCATTTCGTCATCAGAAATGGCGGCTGATTCAGTAGCTATATTATTTTCCAATGGAATCCCTTACAGTGGCAAAGTAAAGACAGGTAATTTTTCTGTCCCCATATTAGCATTCAATGAACCACAAAGATTGTTACTGGATGTTTACAATGAAAATAAGAAAATTCTGGATGATGAAGTTGATCTTCAGATGAAGCCAAAGCTTGATTATGATAAAATAAAATCCTCCCAAAAGCCAAACCATAAGGATATTGTACTTGATAATGAACTTCTCAGAAAATTGATGCTTAAAAGAAAAATACAGAAGCAATATGCGGAAACTACTTCTGAAAAGCTCGATTATGATTTCATTACCACAGATTATGATATCATAGTAAGACTGAAAGATTATATTGCTTTACCTACCATGGAGGAAGTCTTCAGGGAACTCGTTCCTGAGGTAACCCTTAGAAAACGCCGTAATGAATATTTTCTAAATGTGTATGCAGAAGAAAAAAGGATGTTTCTTGACAATAACCCCTTGGTATTCATCAATGAAGTGCCCATAAAAGACCTTAAAATACTCGTTGATCTGAATCCTTCCGATGTTCGTATGATCGGAGTGATCAACACCAACTACAGATTACAAAACTATGGGGACATCGCATCCGGCGGTATAGTTGGGATTATTACGAAATCCGGCGATGCCACTGAGTTTGAAGCGTATGATAGATCATTTATCATGCAAGGTTATAGCAATGCAAATTTTGAAAGGACCGCTAATGAACCTACAAGCGGCCCAAGACCCGATTTTAGATCTTATGAATGCTGGCAAGTCACCAATGGTATCGATAGCGATATACCCTCCTATCAGTTCTATACTTCTGATGAACCGGGGGAATATGTAATAGAGGGAACAGTATTTGAGCAAAATAATCTATTACACAAAGCTAGTTATCATTATAGCGTTGAGTAGACTATTGATTATAGATATTTTTTTGACATTCTCGTCATGCCATGATGATCTCTTAATCAACATACTGTACCTTATTGAATATTTGTGTAATAATGCCACATCACCACGCCTATGCTGACAGAAATGTTTAAGGAATGCTTGGTTCCTCCTTGTGGTATTTCCACACATCGTTTAGCCTTTTTTATGTACTCATCTGAAACACCAAAAACTTCATTCCCAAACACAAAACAATACTTCATCGATTGCTCCGGCTTAAAATCAATTAACCAGGTCCGCTGATCTACCTGCTCAATGGGTATGATCTCATATTGATTGGCAATCAGATAGGCAATAGCTTCTTGGTTAGTCTCGAAGTGTTTCCAATCGACAGATTCTGTTGACCCCAGTGCTGTTTTGTTGATTTCACGATGCGGAGGCTGGGCAGTAATGCCGGTAAGGATAACCATTTCAGCAAGGAAAGCATCTGCTATGCGAAAAGCTGAGCCTACATTGTTCATACTTCTCACATTGTCCAGCAGGATGGTAACATTATTTTTTGTAAGCTTTTTAAAGTCCTCTACGGAAGGTCTTTCCAATTCTTCATTTCTAAGCTTTCTCATCAAATTTCGATTTCATATTAGTTAATATTGTATTAATCGTATGGGTAGAGATTCTGTAAAAATGGATGGGAAAAACTAAAAAATCAAAACCTTCTGAAACACCCTTGATGAAGCAGTACAGTGCCATCAAAGGGAAATATCCTGGTACCTTGTTATTATTTAGGGTCGGGGATTTTTACGAGACCTTTGGAGAGGATGCGGTGAAAGCTGCTAAAATCTTAGACATTGTACTCACCAAACGTGCTAATGGTGCTGCATCGCACATAGAATTGGCTGGTTTTCCGCATCATGCTTTAGATTCCTATTTGCCGAAGCTTGTAAGGGCAGGCAATAGGGTGGCCATTTGTGATCAATTAGAGGACCCAAAGCAAGTAAAAGGTATTGTGAAGCGCGGGGTAACAGAACTAGTCACTCCGGGGCTTTCGCTCCATGACCATGTGCTGGACCAATCCAAAAATAACTACCTTTGCTCTTTGCACTTTTCCAGGCAAACCACAGGTATAGCACTGCTTGACCTTTCTACCGGTGAGTTTATGGTCTCCCATGGTGGCCAGGACTATATCGACAAGCTCTTGGTTAACTTCAAACCATCTGAGATTATTTATGCTAAGCCATATCGAGACCATTTCCAAAGCCGGTACCATGACGATTACAGTACTTTCTGCTTAGAGGAATGGATCTACAGTTTGGATTATGGCTATGACAAACTGATTCATCATTTCAACACCTCCAATTTAAAAGGTTTCGGTATTGACGACATGGCAGAAGCAATCATAGCCGCCGGCGCTATATTGTTTTACCTGGAAGATACGGAACATAACCGCCTTAGTCACGTCTCCTCTATTGCCCGGATTGAAAATGAAAGATATGTTTGGTTAGACCGCTTCACCATTCGAAACCTTGAACTACTAGAACCCCAGCAACGCGATGGTACTTCTTTTCTGGATGTAATGGACAACACCAGCACGCCCATGGGTGCCCGGCAACTAAGAAAATGGGTAGTGATGCCACTGAAGGAATCTGAATTTATCGAAGAAAGACTTAATATCGTTGAATCATTTTTTAGGGATGAATCGCTAAGAAAGTCCATCGGTGATCATTTAAAATCAATGGGGGATCTGGAAAGACTGGTATCAAAAATTGCTACCTCCAGAATTAACCCAAGGGAATTTATTCAACTGAATAAAAACCTGAAAATTAGTAACCCTATAAAAACCCTGTTGGCTGCCTCATCCAATGATGGATTACAAAAACTGGCAGACCGTCTCAACCGCTGTGAAAAACTCATTGACCAGATAGATAAAAAAGTAAAACCTGAGCCGCCTATTGTTACCAACCTGGGTGGAATCATCAAAGACGATGTAGATGAAGAACTTGACGAGCTAAGAAAAATTGCTTACTCCGGTAAAGATTATCTCATTCAGATACAACAAAGAGAAATAGAGCGTACAGGTATATCCTCCCTGAAAATAGCTTACAATAAAGTGTTTGGCTACTATCTGGAAGTAACCAATGTACATAAAGATAAAGTGCCTCATGATTGGATCAGGAAACAAACACTGGTGAATGCCGAAAGATACATCACCGAAGAACTGAAGCAATACGAAGATAAGATATTGAAAGCGGAGGATGAGATCGTGCTCATTGAACACCGGCTGTACCAGGAGTTGGTAGCATTTTCACAGGATTATATAGAGTCCATCCAACAAAATGCCAGGATCATCGCCGCACTGGATTGTTATTTATGTTTCGCAGATAACGCCTTGCAATGTGGATACATAAAACCGGAACTCTCTGCCAAAAAGCACATTACCATTCAGGAAGGCAGACACCCGGTGATCGAAAAAATGCTGCCCCTCGGGGAGAAATACATCCCTAATGACATATATCTGGATAATGATAAACAACAGCTTTTAGTAATTACAGGGCCCAATATGGCCGGTAAGTCAGCCTTGCTCCGTCAAACTGCATTGATCGTTTTAATGGCTCAAATGGGATCTTTCGTACCGGCATCCTTTGCCGAGATTGGTGTTGTGGATAAAATATTTACACGGGTAGGTGCATCCGATAACCTGTCCAAAGGTGAATCCACTTTTATGGTAGAGATGACAGAAACAGCCAGCATCTTAAACAACCTCAGCGACGATAGCTTGTTGATCATGGACGAGATCGGGCGCGGCACCAGTACCTATGACGGGATATCAATCGCCTGGTCGATCATTGAGTACCTACATAACCATCATAAGTTTAGACCTAAAACATTATTTGCCACCCACTATCATGAGCTGAACCAACTAACCAACCAGCTGAACAGGGTGAAGAATTTTAATGTAGCAGTGAAAGAATTAAATGATAAGGTGATCTTTCTCAGAAAACTCAACGAAGGTGGCAGTGCGCACAGTTTTGGTATTCATGTAGCCAAGATGGCCGGGATGCCTAATAAAATAGTAATCCGGGCCAATGAAATTCTCGGTCAATTGGAAAAAGATAACATCGGGAAAAATGAAATAGATATGGCAAAAATACCTGTCCAAAGCGTTCAAATGAACCTGTTCGAATCTGATCCTAAGTTTGAAAAAATCTTAAACATCCTTAAAAGTACAGATGTTAACACCATTTCGCCAGTAGAAGCGCTACTAAAACTTAATGAAATAAAAACAATATTGAAGGGTTCTTAAAGCCATCCTTCATCCTTGCAATTGGCGGAATCATGAACAAAGCTGACGATTGGAGGGTGATGATTATTTATCAGGGTAATTTTTCCAGCCAAGGTATATTCTACCTGACTAAGTGCTATTGAAAATTTACACTCGCTATCCTTCCATAAGGAAAAACTGCCCGGTATAGTTGCTTATTATTTTGATTTTTCACAAAATGTCTTGAAAAGATTTAAAATGTAATCCCACCCATATTCAGAGTCCATCATTCGCATATAATCGCCTGAACCCTCTCCATGGTTTTCAAAGTTGAAATGTCTGAAATGTATAATTGTTGATTTGCCATCATTAACAAAGTCTATCGTTATATCGCTTGCTTTATCCGGGTCTGGAATTGGCTCTCTTTTTTGACTTATCTGCCACTTCATGCCAATCCTTTCGTTGGCTGAAAATTCAGTGACCCTACCCCAGTCGCAACGGAATCCGTTGGGGCCAATCTCAGTACAGAGCCCATCCTTTTTGGCGTCTATCCCTATTCTGTTTAGTTTGTCCTGTGACCAGGTGTATGCTTTTGGCCACCATTCATTCATTTCATTAACAAATTTTTGAAAAACCACCTCAGATGTAGTCCCGATATCTATTTTTTTGTGTATCCCTTCCATTTTTGCGTTCATTATGTTTCAAAGCAACCTAGATGAAGCACGGATCTCCTTGTTTGAGGTTGCGCTTAGGTGAGATCCTTACGGTCATGAAATTTATTGAAAAATAAAATAATACAAGTCAAAAAAAGTAGTGCTACATGTGGTGTAAAAGGAATTTATAGCAATGCAAATGGGATTTTGGCATTATCAGAGTAGTAACTTCCGCGCCAGGCACTTTGTCAGGCACCACACTACCTAACGCAGAACATCCCCCCACTAAGGCCAACCGCCGGCCATCCCGCAATCCCACATCGGTCTTGGCCCGGCTCCCACAGAACACTGCCTGAATTTGGCAGTCCATTATCTCAGTATTTGATCATTTTCCAGGGTATCCAACAATGTTTTCACGAGTTTTTTCTCCAGGCCGCTTCTGATATAGATGATAGGATTATGACGCAATCCTTTAGTAACAGACAAGATCAATTTATTTTCATAGAATAATTCTTCTGTTGCCCGGTCAAACAAGTACAATTCAAACAAGCCGCCATCCGGGTCAAAAATTTCTTTTTGTACCAGAAGCATAATAACATCTGCATTTGAGTTATTTGCTTCCTTTTTTAACGCTTCATCGTATGTTAATTCCTGATATCCAGCATAAATGCTCTCAATAGAAATATCCATGCGCCCAAACTGCTTTTTTAGTTCATTCTGTACTTTCTGAGAATATTTTAGTGATTCAGTATCATCTACTATTCTTAAAATGGCATAAATGCTTTTTATAGGCTTTTTGTATTCAAACAAACGGGTAGAATCAACCTGTGAAAAACAATTGAGTGAGATTAAAAAAAGGGGGATAAGGTGAAAGCGGCTTTTCATAGAATCTATCGTTTTCAAACTGCAGGATTATACGATAAAAACAACGCAATTATAATTTGTTCCGTTTTTGTCTTGAGTCTTTTAGATGGGTTTAATCCAGGATGGCCTCAACGTCTGATTTGGAAAGTGATTTGAAAAAATTTTCTTCGGTTTTTACGAGGCTGGTAACCAGCGATTTTTTTCTCTGCTGGAGGGTTATAATTTTTTCTTCGACGGTATTTCTTGTTATGAACTTATAGGTGAAGACCTGGTTTTTTTGTCCGATTCGATGAGCCCTGTCGACCGCCTGAGCTTCAATGGCTGGGTTCCACCATGGGTCAAGTATAAACACATAGTCTGCCTTGGTTAAATTAATGCCTATTCCTCCTGCTTTTAGCGAGATAAGGAAAATTTTTATTTTATCATTATTCTGAAAATCGTTGATGAGCTCCATTCTATTTTTAGTTGACCCATCCAGGTATTTAAATTTTATCCCGGCAAGATTAAGATATTTTGCTACAATGCTTAGATGTTTTACAAACTGACTGAAAACCAACAGGTTATGATCTTCTACTAACGCATTGTTGATCATGTGGATCACATCCTCGATCTTCCCTGACGAGCCTCCGTAATTTTCATCTACCATTAATGGGTGATTAGCTATTTGCCGGAGCTTCGTAAGTCCTTGCAGTAGCATGAAGTGGGCGTTATTTATGCCGTCATTTTCTATTTGCTCAAGTATTTTGTTCCTGAACGATGATTTTACCTCCTCATAAATTTCGTTTTGTTCCACCGTCATATTGCAATATTGTATAGATTCAATTTTTTCCGGCAGTTCGGTTACTACTTGTTTCTTTTCTCTTCGGAGGATAAACGGTTTTAAAGATTTATTCAGTTTTTCTATAGCCTTTTCATCCTTATTTTTCTCTATAGGATTGAGGAAATGGTTCTTAAAATAGCTTTGACTCCCCAATAATCCGGGATTAACGAATGAAATCTGAGACCATAGGTCCAGGGTGCTGTTTTCTACCGGTGTTCCGGTCAGCACAAGTTTTCTTTTAGATTTAAGTTTTCTGACTGTTTTAGAAATATTGGAGGATGGATTTTTAATCACCTGTGCTTCATCCAGGATTATGTAATTGAAATAAAACCCTTTGAATAATTCCTGGTCAACCCTGGTAATACCATAGGAGGTTAAAACAATGTCATAATTTGCGAACAATGAAGAATTTTTCTTTCGATATGAGCCAACATAAACCAAAACTTTAAGATCAGGCGTGAATTTTTTTGCTTCCATCTCCCAGTTATAAATGAGTGAGGTTGGCATAATGAGTAAGCTTGTGGTGTTTGGGTTTTCATCTTTCTCACCTTGAAGAAGCGCCAGGGTCTGGATGGTTTTCCCTAATCCCATGTCATCTGCAAGGCAGCCACCAAAATTGTAGTCTTTTAAAAACGATAACCAATTGTATCCGGCTTTTTGATAGGGTCGAAGCTCACCTTTAAATTTTGAGGAGATGGATGTTTCCTTTATATCTGTGAAATCCTGTAAATTCTGAAGCTTCCGGCTAAGAGATACCTTGGCGAGATTGTTTTTTCTAAGGTCATCCACAAGCATTAAGTGATGTTTCTTTAGTTTAAGGTTTTCTGACTTTTCGTTTGCTTCTGAGAAATTAAAAAGCTCAGAATATTCAGTAAACCATGATTCGGGGATTACAGCTACTTCTCCGTTAGGTAGTGCGATCTCATGCTTTTTGGCGAGTATTTGTTTTCTTAATGTTTTAAAGGTGATTTCATAAGGGCCAAATTTTATGACTGCATTAATGTCAAACCAATCAATCTCTTCATTTACTTTAATAGATATCGATGATTTTCCGATAAAATACTTCTTACCTGTTATTTTACCTTGCTGTAGGTTTATACCCTTCTCAGTTAGTCTTTCCTTGTGATTTGATATCCATTCAAAAGCCTTTGATTTTGGCAGGGAGATATAGGCATTTTTTAAATTGAGCGCCAGTTCTCTTAGGAAAGACAGGTATTCTCCTTCCTTTTCCACGTCTCTAATGATCCGGTAAAAAGTATAGTTATCACCGTCTTGCTCTACCTTTACATTTAAGTTTGAAAGTCTGTCTGCCTTAAAGCTGTATTCACCGTATTGAAAGTATAATTCCAGCAGAATTTTATCATCAGTGCATTCTGATGTATCTACATCAAATAATCGGGGATTACCTTTATTCCCCTGTATTTCAGAAATATTAAGGATTGCGCAAGGATTTACTTTTTTTGTTTTTATGTCAAACCCTTTGGCATAAACGTCAAATGAACTAACAAGCTGGGGGATAAATTTTCTGTAGTAGGTATCTTCTATTTTTTTGGGTATTACGATAAACTTTTTATTTAGGAAAGGTTTGATTTTATTCCCTTCTATTTTTTTTTGAAAGGTAAACAGTTTGCTGTCAACTATCATCCATGCAGGACTATTGCAGATCACCAGGCTGTTTTTGTATTGAAAATCCAGCTTTTCACCATGTAATTTGATTGTTGGGAAATAATGTGTGTTATCTTCATTTTTCCGAAAGTGGAACAACACTGTGGCCTGTTCTTTCAATACATCTATTTTTTTCCAGGCTGGGAATCCATCGTTTCCCATTTCAAAGACGTACTTATCTCCGATGAGTGAAAGCACCCTTGCCCTTCTGATCTCAAGATACCTTTGAATTTCATCCTGAACCATCTTATTACCCTTCTCATTATGGTAGATTTTCATTAAAAACTCATTGCTCTTCAGGTTTTTATCTCCAAATTTTTGAGCGATGTATTCGATATGCATTTCATCGGTCAGTGAAATGATCTGAAAATCTTTTTCATCAAGCCTGGATTGAAACTCTATGGCATTTTTTGATGATATATTTTGGTTTGATAAAGTCATTTTACCATTTTGATCCAGTTGCATCACGTAAGGATCAAATAAGAACCCGAGATATTCATGCTGATAAATCGAATAAATGATCTGAAATGGACTTGTTGGGGATACTTTCATACCAATTACCTATAAAGCAATCTGAAAAGTATTAAAAAATATTTTAAAAAAGTTATTGATAAAATAAAGCTATTATTAAATCCCGGAGAAGTTGGTTAGAGTTGTTGCAGGTCAAATTCTTTAGAAGCAGCAATGGCCGGTTTCCAGGAAGAAAAAAATGTTATTACTACCACAATTACGGCTGTGATGAGAATGTCAAAAACCTCAATTTTTACCGGATAGGCATCCACCACAGCGGTTTCCATACCCATGGAAACAAAACCGAATGTGTCCTGAAGATAAGTTACTGCCAACCCCAGTGATATTCCCAATAGTGCACCACTTAGTGCTATGATAGACCCTTCTGCAATAAATATATTTCTTATCAAATCATTTGTGGCACCCTGGGTATACAATACGGCAATATCTCTTTTCTTTTCGATCACCAGCATAGTAAGGCTAAAAAAGATGTTAATCGAACCAATTGCTAAAACTAAAACAAAAATAATGGTGACTACAAGTTTTTCGATTTTAAGGATCTTATAAAAGTCTGCATGCTGTTCTTTATTATCCTTTATTTGAAATTCAGCTCCCAGAGTGGTTTTTAGATTGTTTTTTAATGTGCCAATGGAATAATTATCCTTAATATCCAGTTCCAGTGATGTTCGCTTACCCTTGTAATTGAAAAGTGATTCGGCATATTTCAGCGGCACTATTATATAGTTTTCATCATAGTTCTTTTCTATCGCGAAAATTCCACCGGGTAAGATATACTGAACGCTGAATAACTCACTGGGGTCTGTCAATCCGGGCATTATATTATCCGGATAGTGTGTTTGTAATGAATAAAATTCATTCCTTAAGCTTATGCCTAATTGGTATTGTACACCCCGACCAATTATAGCATGTATTTTATTTTCCTTATAAAAATCCAATGACCCTTCTACCAATGCTTCTTTCATTCTACCTTGCTCAATAAAATTATCACTCACACCTTTCATTCTTACTACTGACTGCGATTTATTGTATTTTACAAGTACATTATCTTCAATCACCTCGGTTATGGATTCGACACCCTTGACATCCAAAACTTTGCCTAATAATTGCTCATTCACTTCAAATGACTTACCAGCAGTTGAGGTAATCTGAATGGGGGCATCAAATGACCCATACAAGGTGGTAAGGAGGTTTTCAAGTCCATTAAACACAGAAAGAACAATTACCAGCGTCATTGTTCCAACAGTCACTAATGCCATTGAAATGATTGAAATAACGTTAATGAAGTTTTTTTTCTTTCTTGACAGGAAATATCTTCTGGCAATAAAAAATGATAAATTCATAGCTATTCTTTGTCTTCAGAAGGGATATCCAGATTATCTATAATTTTTTCTATCCTTCTTGCATTATCTTCTGTTTCATCATTGAAAAATATTAATTCGGGTATTTTCCGCACTTGTTTACCTATTTTATTGCCCAACAGCTTTCTAATTTCAGACTTTCTTTCTTCTAATCCTTCAATGAGTGCTTTTTTATCATTCACCATAAAGAGGCTTAAATAAATTTTTGAGACACTTAAGTCAGGGCTCATCTTAACCTGGGTAATAGTGACGAATGCATCACCAAAAAAGCTTCTACCATCTTTATGAAAGATATCGCTCAAATCTTTTTGTATAAGTTTCGCGAATTTCAATTGTCTGTTGCTATCCATTCTTTTCTTTGTATTTATCTTTCAACATTATTTTCCCAAATAACAATATTAGCACTTGTTATCCATTTTCAAGATAAATGATCCTTATCGAATACTATTATCATTAGGATTACTTATTGTCATACGGCTTCCTTTCTTAATTAACGGTATTCCTGTTTCTGATGAAGAAATAAAATGGCTTACGTTAGGTGAGGCATTAAATCAACCAGGTGTGGTGATGTATCTGGATGTTTGGGACAACACTGCGCCCCTGGCTTCCTGGGTTTACTATCTTTTAAATTTTTTATTTGGCAAGAGTAGCCTTTCATTACAATTAGCCTCAATCCTTTTCATCACTATCCAGATAAGCATTTTTAATACCCTTCTTATAAAGAATCGTGCTTATAAAGAAAATACCTACATCCCCTCCTTAATATTTATAATTCTATCCAATCTGCATACTGACTTTATGACGCTATCTCCTCAGTTAATGGGAATAACATTCATACTGTTTTCTCTAAACTACCTTTTTAAAAGGATTGATGAAGTGGCAAGAGATGAAATATTTCTTTATGCGGGGTTTAACCTTGGTATAGCTTCACTTTTCTATTTGCCTTATACAATATTTCTTATTTTTTTCATTTTCATATTGATTATTTACACCTCTGTGATTCCAAGAAGACTATTGCTGTTAACTTTTGGCTTCATCCTGCTTCATCTAATCGTTATTTTCTATTATTATTTTAAAAGCTCACTGGGCATATACATAGAATTTTTCTTTAGTTCACTTTACCATCTCAAAAGCAATGTTTTAGAAGATTATTCATCCTTAATCATATTTTCTATTTTCCCGCTTCTGCTGTTGCTGGTTTCAACCGCTAAAATCATCCTATTTATGAGTTATGCAAATTTTCAGGTTAAGCTTCAGTACGCGCTGTTCTTTTTTTTATTGTTTGGGATTGTTACAATGTTCATGGCAAAAGATTCAGGATTCCATAAGTTGATTTTTATAATACCATGTATAGCTTTTTTCTTAACGCATTGGATCCTGAGTATAAAAAAAAGCATGCAGGCGGAATTGGCAGTTATTATGCTGTTAACGGGTACAATTTTATCATCCGTCTATTTTGATAACAATACTGATAATAATACTGACAGGGGTATCGTTAACTCATCCGTCACAGTTTTAGGTGACAACATTGGGTTTTATAATGAAAATTCCTTGGCAGGGCCATTTCTAAACTGGGATATTACCAGTTACAAAATGTCTCAATTTAATTACCAGGACCGAATGTCTGTTTTGGTTTATCATTTATTTGATTCAGAGCCGGAATACATTATATTGATTGATGAGGAGATAGGTAAAATTGCCCGGAGGATGCCTTTTCGCCAGTATTACAAGCCTACTACAGATGAAAATGTGTTAAAATATGATCCTCACTAACAATTGATCTTATTAATCCTTCTTTGATGCCTTCCACCTTCAAACGATGTATTTAAAAATTTCAAAGCCATATTTTCCACATAATGATAGGCTGTGAACCTGCCGGCAAAGCAAATTACATTGGCGTTGTTATGTTTTCTCGCTAGTTCAGCCAGTTCAGTGTTCCAGCACAAAGCGGCCCTAATGCCATTGTGCTTGTTGGCAGTCATTGCGACGCCATTCCCGGTACCACAGATTAGTATACCAAATAAGCTATCTCCCTGCACCAGGGATTCACATAATGGATGAACAAAATCAGGATAGTCTACACTATCATTTTTGTATGGACCAAAGTCAATGATATGATATCCTTGTTCTGTAAGGAAAGATTTTAATTTCTCTTTATGTTCAAAGCCGGCGTGGTCTCCACCGATTGCTATGGTACTTTTCATTTTTTTAATGATTCAAGATATTTTTTCTCTTCCAAAGCTTCTTTTCTCTCAATTCTTTTAGCAATTAAAATACTTACCTCATATAAAGTTATCAATGGAATAGCGATCAGCACCTGGCTAAAAGGGTCAGGAGGGGTTAACATTGCGCCTAAAATTAAAATTACGACAATGGCATGTTTGCGATACTCTCTCATTAAAGCTGACGAGGTAATCCCCGCTTTTGTCAAAAAATATGTAACTATTGGTAATTGAAAAAGAATACCACAGGCTAAAACCAGTGTGATGACCGTCGATACGTAAGATATAATATCAAATTCATTGAGTATGGATGGATCCAACTGGTAGTTTGCCAAAAAATTAATAGAGATGGGTGTTACGATGTAGTATCCAAAAAGAACGCCCAGGGTAAAAAGAAAACTAACATAAAAAACCGCACCTCGCGTTGCTTTTCTTTCTTTGGGATATAAACCTGGCTTTATAAAGCGCCATATTTCCCAGAAGGCATATGGGAAAGCGCAAATTATTCCGATAACGAAAGAAGACGTAATATGCATTGAAAACTGACCGGTTACCTGTCGACTTTGAATGATAAACGGCAACTTTTCAATACATAACGCTTTAGAGTTAATCAGATCTGCAATATGGCATAACGCTTGAAAGGTCCAAAAGTCAGCCCGTGAGGGCCCTAAAATTAAGGTATGAAAAAAGAAACCTTTCGCTACGAAAGCTACGATAGAAAAAACAAGAATTGCTGCCAATGATCTTACCAAATGCCATCTAAGCTCTTCCAAATGGTCAAGAAATGACATTTCTCTCTCATCTGAAAGCTGATCTAAAGGTGCGGCCATGTAGTGTTCTTAAATCTGTTAGATTTTATTGTTCAACCTTGAATGTCTCCTTAAATAATGGGAATGAACGCATCCATCTGTTCACTTCCTCCTTAATCTCATTTATGATATTATCATTTTCATGATTTTTCAATACATTATCTATCAAGTCTGCGATTTTAACCATATCTTCCTCCATTAATCCTCTGGTGGTCACTGCTGCTGTACCAAGTCGCATTCCTGAGGTTATGAATGGAGACTTATCATCATAAGGTACCATATTTTTATTTATGGTAATATCCGCTTTAATTAAAGCAGATTCTGCGTCCTTGCCCGTTAGATTTTTCGATCGCAAATCGATCAACATCAAGTGATTGACGGTACCGTTTGATATTACCTTATAACCTTTATTCACAAAGGCTTCTGCCATAACCGCCGCGTTTTTTTTCACCTGTACAATGTAATCAAAATATTCATCGCTTAAAGCCTCGCCAAAACCTACCGCTTTT
Source organism: Cyclobacteriaceae bacterium (assembly GCA_051155775.1). Lineage (GTDB taxonomy): Bacteria > Bacteroidota > Bacteroidia > Cytophagales > Cyclobacteriaceae > CAYSCZ01. Next base: position 95,142 of record DAXETV010000028.1, read on the forward strand.
GCAGCTATAATATGCTCCAGAGGTCCGCCCTGGGTTCCGGGAAAAACACCTGAGTCCAGTAATCCTGACATTTTTCTGAGTTTCCCTTTAGAGGTTTTAATGCCTAATGGGTTGTCAAAATCCTCTCTCATCATGATCACACCACCGCGTGCACCCCTTAATGTTTTATGAGTGGTTGATGTCACAATGTGGCAATATTCCAGTGGGTCATTCAATAACCCCCTGGCTATAAGTCCCGATGGATGTGATATATCTGCCAATAATAAGGCACCTGATTCATCCGCAATTTCCCTGAATAATTTATAGTCCCAGTCCCTGCTGTAAGCTGATGCACCGCAAATGATCAATTTGGGTTTTTCTTTTCGCGCAAGGGATCTTAGCTGATCATAATCTACCAACCCTTCTTTTTCAGTGACGCCATAAAAAAATGGTTGGTACAACTTGCCTGAGAAGTTTACGGTCGAACCATGCGTTAGGTGTCCGCCATGAGATAAGTCAAATCCCAGTATTTTGTCACCGGGCTTCAATATTGCCAGCATTACAGCAGCATTTGCCTGTGCCCCTGAATGAGGCTGAACATTTACCCAACCCGCACCAAAAAGTTCCTTTAATCTTTCCCTTGCTAAATCTTCTATCTGATCTACCACCTCGCAACCTCCATAATATCTTTTATATGGCAAACCCTCTGCATATTTATTGGTAAGTACCGACCCCGCAGCTTCCAGTACTTGAGGAGAGGCAAAATTTTCAGATGCTATTAATTCTATTCCTCTGATCTGCCTGCTTTTTTCTTCATTGATTAGATCAAATACTTTGTTATCTCTATCCATAATCCTTTTTTATAAATTCCAAATTTAGAAGAACGTATTTTCAAAACCTAATAACCCAACTCAACTGTGAAGAGCAATTGTTATTCGAAGGAATTAATTTATAAATTGAGACGATTATTTTGTGATATTAGATGCAATTAGAAGAATTAAGAAATAAGATTGACGCGCTAGACGATAACATACTCCAACTCTTAAATGAAAGGATGAAGCATGTTAAAAGCATTGGAAAGATTAAAGCAGATAATAAAACTGCGGTCTATCGCCCGGAAAGGGAACAGAAAATAATAGACCGGTTAACAGGAAAAAGCCAGGGTTTGCTGAAGCGGTCAGCCATCGAAGCAATCTTTCTTGAAATATTTGCTGTAAGTCGTAACCTGGAACTACCTGAAAGGATTGCCTATCTTGGCCCGGTGGGAAGCTTTACGCACCAGGCGGCTGAGTCAAGATATGGGGCGATGAGTGAATATGTACCGTTAGGATCAATAAATGCAGTTTTTGAGACAATCAACACTGAAAGGGCAAAATTTGGTGTGGTACCCATAGAAAATAACCAGGAGGGTGTTGTACAGGAAACCATTGATCTTTTAGGTGAATATGACCTGAATATAGTGGCGGAAATACCTATGCCCATACATTTTGCTTTTGCTTCATTATCCGACAGCATTAGAGACATAAAAAAGATATACTCCAAGGACATAGCATTCAGACAGTGTAAAAAATTTATTTCAGATTTATTTGCGGACAAAGTCAAACTGATTCCGGTAAATTCAACCTCCAAAGCCTGTGAATTAGCCTTAAAAGAGCGGGATACTGCAGCCATAGCTGCTCACATTGCAGCTCAATTAAACCGATTACCCATCTTATTTGATAATATTGAAGATTCAGACCAAAACCACACCAGATTTTTAATCCTCAGCAAGGATTTTAAAAATCAAATTTCAGGAACAGATAAAACATCAATACTTGCCAGATTACCGGATAAGCCTGGTGCATTGGCTGATTTTTTAGAACAATTCCACAAATATGGCATCAACTTGTGTAAAGTTGAGAGCAGGCCTGCCAAGACGGGTACAGACTTTAAGTATAAATTCTACATTGACTTCGATGAGCATTTCGATAATGAAAAGGTGCAGAAAGCTATTGGACCTTATCTTGAAAATGTAAAATGGCTGGGGAGTTACCTGAAATTATGTTGATCATTGGTAGTTAAGGTATTTTTCCCATTTTTCAACCGCACCGCTGAAATCTGCAGGTAAATCGGAATCAAACTGAATATATTTCTTGGTTCCGGGATGAATGAACCCAATAGACTTTGCGTGAAGTGCTTGTCTTGGCAATATTTTAAAACAATTTTCCACGAATTGTTTGTACTTCGAGAAAGCCATTCCTTTTAATATCTTATCGCCGCCGTATACTGAATCATTAAATAACGGATGACCAATATACTTCATATGGGCCCGTATTTGATGAGTCCGACCGGTCTCTAGGTTGCACTTCACTAAACTTACATACCGCAGGTTCTTTAAGGTTTCAAAATGTGTCACTGCCCTTTTGCCTGTTTCACTTTCCTCATAAACAACAGTCACTCGTCTGTCCGCCTCACTTCTGCCAAGGTTTTTGTTGATGGTGCCTTTTTGAGGGTCTGGTTCCCCCCAAACAAGCGCATAGTAGGTTCTTTCAATGCTGTGATTCATGAATTGGTTTGCAAGATGCACGATTGCATTTTCTGTTTTCGCAACTACCAATAACCCGGATGTGTCTTTATCGATTCTATGAACTAAACCCGGGCGACCTTCATTATTTGGTAATACGGGAAGCTGTTGGAAATGCCAGGCAAGCGCATTCACTAATGTACCTGTCCAGTTTTGGTAAGCAGGATGAACCACCATGCCAGCTGGTTTATTGACAATTATTAGTTCTTTGTCTTCATAAACAATATCGATTGGAATATTTTCAGGAACGATGATATCATCCCGCGGAGGCTCTGGCAATGACACGGTTATTATATCCCCTGGCTGAACTTTGTAATTCGGCTTAACAGGTTCCCCATAGACAAGAATAAAATCGTTTCTTACAGCTGCCTGAATTTTACTTCTACTGGTATTTTTAAGCCTATCTATCAAGAAACGATCAATTCTTAATGGTTCCTGATTAGGATCCACAGTAATCCTATGGTGTTCATATAATAATTCCTCTACATCCTCAGATTCAATCAAGCTCATTTACTTTACAATCATTTTGTCAAAAAATTTATGAAGCTAATCACAAAAGAACATAATTAGAATTAAAAAGAACCAATGTCAATTTTCAAGTTACCTTCACCTTTAACAGAAATTAAAGACATAAGGCTAGAAGAACGTAATATAAAATTATTTATAAAGCGTGATGATCTGATACATTCAGAAGTATCCGGCAATAAATGGAGAAAACTGAAATTCAATCTTGCCAATGCAACAGATAACGAGTATCGGACATTGTTAACTTTTGGAGGGGCATATTCAAACCACTTATTAGCTGTAGCTTCTGCGGCAGACTACTTTAAGTTGAAATCAGTAGGTGTGGTCAGAGGGGATGAGTTAAATGCTCAAAGCAATCCAACACTAAAAAGGTGTCATAAATTGGGGATGAAAATAATCTTCATTTCCAGGAAGGATTACAAGAAAAAGGAAGGAGAAAGAACCATTACATTTTTTCAGAACAAATTTCCGGAAGCATACCTTATTCCGGAAGGCGGACACAACCGATGGGGGGCAAAAGGATGTGAAGAAATAATAAATGAGATAAAGATACCCTATGATTATATTATTACCGCTGTAGGCACTGGCACAACTTTAGCCGGGCTTATTAACAAGGCCGCAAAAAATAAACAGTTACTCGGCATACCTGTACTAAAAGGGGAAAATTACCTGGAAGGTATGATTGATGATTTAATACAAGTGAAAAAAAATTCGTGGCGATTAATTCATGATTACCACTTTGGCGGATACGGAAAATTCAATGATTTATTAATACAATTTATCAATAGATACAAAGCGGAACATAGCATTCAATTAGATCCAATTTATACCGGAAAAGCACTCTTTGGTTTATATGATTTGATTGAGCAGGGATTTTTCCCATCAGAAAGTAAAATAATTTACGTTCACACTGGTGGAATATTTGGTATAAAAGGATTTAATCAACGATATGGCGAGTTGATAAGATAAATTTTACCTTTAAATAATAAACTTTTATCGATGCCGGAATTACCAGAAGTTACTGTATTTAATAAATTCTTTGATGAAACTGCTTTAGGCCGGGGTGTTCAAGAAATTAAGATCAACTCCTCCAAGATCGTTAGGTATCAGGATGAATTGTTCACCAAATGTTTAGTAGGAAATACATTTGTAACCTCCAAAAGGATAGGTAAAAACTTAATCATAGGCCTAAGTAATGGAAAATTCATGGTGGTACATTTTGGGATGACCGGCGCCTGGGACATCTTCCTGGAAAATGCTGATAAGCCTAAATATTCCCAGGTCATCTTTTTTCTGGACAACGGTTTGCGTTTGGCATACCTTTCAAAACGTAAGTTTGGATTTCTGGAGATTACTGAAAACATACCCGATTATCTGTCTGCAAAGAAAATAGGAAAAGATGCACTGGAAATTTCTTTTGAAGAATTTAAAGACATTTTTAAAGGCAAGAAAGCTGTAAAAACCAGACTAATGGAGCAGGACAAAATCTGCGGAATTGGCAATTGGGTTTCTGATGAAATATTATATCAAAGTCAAATCCATCCGGAGACATTGATAGCTCACCTCAAGGAAAAGGATATAAATACCCTTTTTGAAAAGCTACATGAGGTGTTAAGTATAGCCATAGAAAATGAGGCGGATCATGATACATTTCCCGAATATTTTTTAACACATAATAGAATGGAAGGAGGCATTTGTTTTTACACCGGTAAAAACATAGAAAGAATTGTAGCAGGGGGTAGAGGGACTTACTTATCAACCACCTGGCAACAGAAGAAATAACGTTTATCCATTTTTGCTGGCGTTGAATAGTTTTTGCTTTTCTTCTTTGGTCAGGCTTTCATATCCTGATTGTGAGATTTTATCCAATATGGCATCAATTTCTTCCTGCTCAGTTTTAGCTGCTTTTTTTTCTTTTCTTGGCGAATATGCGTTTTTTGATGGGGTCTTGGATCGGTGCGTAACTTTGATTTTCGGCTGTCGAATAAAAAAACTTTTTATATAATTCAAAAAATTGATAATCGGTTCTCCCCAATCACTCCCGCGCCTTAACTGGGTGATAAATAGATAGCCGATCAAAGCTCCTGCCAAATGTGCCAGCTCACCTCCTGCGTTGCTACCAATAGTCTGAGAAAATGACAGCAGTACATAAAAAAACGCAATGTATTTAATTTTTACCGGACCAATTAGTAGTAGATAAAAGGTATAATTGGGCATAAAAGTAGCGGCACCTACCACAATTGCATAAACACCTGCTGAGGCTCCGAGCATCAACGACCCTGGTATTCGGGTTTGATAGAAAGGTATCAGGTTGTACATTAACATATAAAATAACCCGCCGGCCAATCCGCCCAGAATGTACAAACTCACTGCCCGATCATTTCCAAGATATTCAACGATGAGCTTTCCGAACCAATACAGAAAAAGCATATTGAAGATGATATGGAAAAATCCTTCATGGGTGAAGAAATAAGTAAAAATGGTCCAGGGCTGGGTAATAAACTCATTCAAAGAGGCAGGAAGCATTAGTTTAGTTATAATAAAATTATAACCATCTTCAAATCCTGATAGTATCATTAAAACCCTCAGCACGATCAAACTGATAAAAATAATCAGGTTGATAAGTATTATCTGCATCAACCCGTTATCGGGTTTATTCCAGGCGTTTTTAAAATCGTCAAGAATGCTATTCATAATTTAATTGAGTCTATTTGAGTTCTGTCTCCAGTATTTTATGAGTACAAAAGCGATGATCATTCCCCCCAAATGTGCAAAGTGTGCAACATTATCTCCGGGCATCCTTGAAAACTCAGCATACAGTTCAAAAAGTCCATAGAACAAAACTAAATATTTTGCTTTTATTGGAATAGGAGGAAAGAGTAGTAATAGTTCCATATTTGGAAAGAGCATGCCAAAAGCCATCAATATCCCAAAAACAGCACCCGATGCGCCTACCATGGGGATATTACATAAATCATTGTAAATCTCATTTACTATAGCCACCGACTGATCTATGTATTGGGAGTTGTCAGGATATTCGTAAAAATCATCGCTGTAGTCTGCTAATCCCTCCAGGTTAAAGCTTCGCGACCGATGTTCTAGAATAAATAAATTGAAATTGTCAGGATTAGGGTTGTTCAGGAATGTCTGTCTGTCCTTTTCCAACTGTCTTTTTTCAATAAAATCTACCGCCCCAAATAAAATTCCGGCTCCTATGCCTGTTATCAAATAAAAGGTCAGGAATTTTTTGCTGCCCCATAGTCTTTCCAGAATAGGACCAAAAATGAATACTGCAAACATGTTGCCCAACAGATGCCCAAACCCACCATGTATCCACATATAGGTTACGAATTGGTAAGGGGCAAACTTTTGGGCAAAAATATACCTCAGTCCAAAAAGGTCTATTAAGTTTATAGGAATGAAGCTTTGGAGAAAAAATATACCCACATTAATTAGCAGTATATTTTTAACCATTGGGGTCAATCTGAACATCAAGTACGGTTTAGGAACAAACTTTTTATCTTATCTAAACTAAACAGTATAAATATTGGTTGTCCGTCGGCTGTGTAATTTGGTTGATAGCAGGCAAAAAGTTTATCGATAATCTCATCCATAGCTTCGGTATTGAGTTTTTCATTCCACTGGATGGCACATTTTTTTGCAAGCGATCTTGCAAGGTTATCGGAAACGTCCAATTTTAAGGCGGATTGATTGTATTTATATTGCTCAATTAATTCTTCAAATATTTTTTTTTCAGAGCTTTTATTTAAGTCAGATGGTATACCATTCAAGACAATACTTATTTCACCTATCCGCTCAAAATCAAAACCCAAAGCCTTAATCTCCTCTTGCATATCCATGATCAATAAAATATCAGAGGGGTTGAATTCAATGCTTTGAGGAAAAAGACACTGCTGGGTTAATACCGCTTTATTTTTTAAGTTGTCGAGATACTTTTCATAAAGAATTCTTTCATGTGCCAGTCTTTGATCAATAATCATCATTCCAGACTTCACCTGCCTTATGATATACTGCCCATGGAGTTGAAAAGGCGACTTCTTCTCCTTACTAATTTCCTCGTGGCTGTTGGTATTAAAATCACTTTGAAAAGTTATGCTTTCCTGATAATCCTGCGGTTTTGGCATGGATTCTTTTTCTGCTATTCGGTAGAGATCTTCCCAATGAGATAATTGATTTTTTTGCTCAACAGGCAAACCAATTGCTTTGGCTGGGATGTCACGCTCCAGCTTGTTGGTATGACTCTCAAAATTTGTGTCTATATCAAAATCAAGTGATGGTGTTATGTTAAACTTGCCCAATGCCTGTCTAACAGCGGCTTTTATGATACCATATATCGTTCGCTCATCTTTGAACTTAATTTCTGTTTTTGTGGGATGAATGTTCACATCAATGTCCTGCGGATCTATATCGATGAATAAGCAATAAAACGGGAAATGCTCTCTCCCAATAAGTGCTTCATAGGCGTTTAGTACAGCATGATTCAAATAATTATTTTTAATGAATCGATTGTTGACAAAGAAAAATTGCTCACCCCTGGTCCTTTTGGCAAATTCAGGCCTGCCCACATAACCATGCACCTTTAAGTGTTGGGTTTCTTCCAAACAGGGTACCAGTTGTTCTTTATAATTATTTCCAAATAATCCAACTATTCTTCCACTCAGGTTACCTTGAGTGAGGCTATGGGCAAGTAAATCATTTTGATAAAGCGAAAATGCTACTTCAGGATGTGCCAGCGCCAGTCGGGTAAACTGATCGGTTACGTGTTTCAATTCAACCGGGTTGGTCTTTAAAAAATTTTTCCTGGCAGGAACATTATAAAATAAATTCTTGATCGTAAGGCACGTGCCGCTTTCTGTGACCGTATGTTCCTGTTTTACAACTTTAGACCCCTCTATTCGAATAAATATGCCTAAGTCGCTATCCGGGACTTTTGTTTTCAGCTCCACCTGGGCTACTGCTGCAATTGAAGCCAGGGCTTCTCCTCGAAAACCTTTTGTTTTGATTTTAAATAAATCTTCTGATACTTTGATTTTACTGGTAGCATGTCTTTCAAAACACATTCTAGCATCAGTTTCTGACATCCCATGACCATCATCAATTACCTGCACTTTCTTTTTCCCGGCTTCATCTACGATCACGATGATGTTTTCAGCACCGGCGTCTATGCTGTTTTCAACTAATTCTTTTACCACTGATGCTGGTCGCTGGACCACCTCACCTGCTGCTATTTGATTGGCCAGTGAGTCTGGCATTAACTGGATCAAATCCCTCATTCCTTATCTTTCTTCCTGAATATATTTCTTAACCTAAGCACAAAATAGATGGGAATTATTATTAGAAAGAAATTAAATACAACATTTCCATAAAATAACCATCCTATAAACGTAGCCATCAAACCTACGGCTATGATTAGCTGTATTAAAGATGTACTTAAAGGTTTTACATTTGTTCTTTTTCTTTTAAAGACCCCGGAAATTGAAGATTTATATTCAATATCATTATGGTCATATTTTTTTGCATAAAACTTCCTTCTATTTTCTATATCTTCTTTCACAGGATCGTAAAACCGGGGTTGATAATGAAACCTTTGATGCTTTGGTAATCTAAATATTGAAGGGAATTTCATACGAAATTAAGTATTTCCTTTTTTTTATGTTAAAACCAATAAGAACTTAATTAGAAATGTTCTTGTTTTGCATGTAATTTCTTAACTAGTGTGCAATTATCATTCATCAGGAAAACGAATAAATTTTTGGCAAGGTTAATCACTTTGTTTGGATTAATTTTTAATGTATTCATCAACAGTTTTCTGTGTGTATCAGATGACAAAAAAATATGGGTTGAGAACACGCTAGATAATTTATCCGCTAAAGAAAAAATAGGTCAGATGATCTTCTTATCTATCGATGATCAAACTGATTTTGTACAAAACATCGTCATTCGTGATTTAACCCAAAAATATAAATTAGGAGGTATAATATTCAGTGATTTATCCTCCGAGAGCCTATCCATAATTAAAGATACTAAAAACTTATCCCCTTCACCGATCATCGGATTTAAAATTGGGGATAACCTGGCATTAAATAATGATTTACCGATCGCCAACCTTAACCAACTAGCAAGTATTAGAAATAGAGAACTTCTTGCCAATTATGGTTTGTATGTAGGCAAAGTTTTGGATAGCCTGGGTGTTGATTTAGTCATAAAAGATCCATCTAAGTTTAAAAAAACGTTTAGTGACAGGGCAATACAGAGCTTTTTAGCAGGCCTGTCTGAAAGCGGAATAAGTCATTCCGGATTTTATCAAACAGATGAGTCAAAAACAGTCTTACAGTTTGAACCATTAGAAAAATATTTCAATGAACTTCCCTTAAAGGAAATGTCGTTCAACAAACGGTTCTATAAAACTTACATCTCAAAGAATCCAAGTTTATTACATTTTTCAGCCGCTAATTATGCCGATCCTTTATCTACCTTAAAATCAGGTGGTGATTTTATGCTAATTGATAGAATCACTTCCCAGGGAATATCAAAATATATCGATGCAATTGATAGTAACCTAAAAAGAAAGCAGATTGAATATTCTGCGAAAAAAATTATACAAGCGAAAGCTTATTTTAAGGCAAGCAATGACTATTTAAAATCAATTAAAAGTTTAAGACATAACTTTTTTGGAGCAACTTATGAAAATTTTAGATATGACATTCTTGAACATTCCATTGTTCTGGCTAAGAATAACAACAACTTATTACCTGTAAAAAATCTTGATCTGAAATATATTGCCACCATATCAAGACCCGGGGATTCAACATTTAGGGAATTGATTAATAAATATGGTTACGCAAAACATTACAACTTCGGGGACCTTCCGGAGAGTCTGGCTAATTATGATTTGGTAATTATTAATAATTTTTCTTCTCAAAGCCTTCAGGAGGAAAGGTTAAATAAAATTACGGTCTTGACAGGTGATGCAACAAATACTATCCTATTAACACATCATGATTTAGAATTGAGCTATGATGAATTTGATGCGGTGGTTTGGACGCATGAATATTCTGAAATTGCTATCAAATTATTCCCTCAGATTATTTTCGGGGGTCATATTGTGAATGGTCAATTACCTTATGACCTGGATGCTTTTCTGAAGACAGGAGATGGCTTTTCGATTCATAAACGGACCAGAATAAGTTATGCTCCCCTGAGACCTAACCATAAGATTGATTATAAAAGACTAAATGAAATCGATGATATCATTAAAGAAGCAATTGATGAAGGAGCCACGCCTGGGTGTCAGGTAATGGCTATAAAAGATGGAGAAGTAATATTTGATAAGGTATATGGGCATTTCACTTATGATAAGGTACACCCTGTTAAATCAAATACACTTTATGATCTGGCATCCCTTACAAAAGTGTTCGCAACCACCCAGACGCTAATGTTCCTGGTCGACCAAAACCGTATGGACCTTAATAAACCGCTTAAATATTACATGCCCGAATTAGAGGGCACCAACAAAGCAGATCTTGTCATAAAGGATATTCTGGCACATCAGGCGGGATTGAAGTCTTTCATTCCTTTGTGGAAAGAAACATTTGGTGGTGATGGATTAGGCGGTATAACATTTAATGCCCATGAACAAAATGGTTATGACAAGGTTTATATTCCAAGTCAGGATTTTAACAGAGAGGCCCTCAAAGATACTGTGTGGTCATTAGTGGTAAAATCAGATTTAAGATATCTGCCGGGGTGGAAAAAATCATACAATTATCGCTACAGCGACATTGGATTCATTATTTTGAAAGTATTAGCTGAACGTATTTTAAACCAACCAATAGAGGACTTCTTAAGCCAACATATTTTTGATCGATTGGGGGCTGATCATATTCAGTACAAACCACTGTGCAATTATGATTTAAAACAAATCGCACCAACTGAGTATGACTATCACTTTAGGAAAACACAAATCTGGGGCACTGTACATGATCAAAACGCAGCTATACTGGGCGAGGTAGCCGGTCATGCCGGATTATTCGCTGATGCCAACTCACTGGCAAAAAACCTCCAGATGATATTGAGTTACGGGCAATACGGCGGAGAAAGTTATTTCCACCCTGAGGTAGTCTATAAGTTCACCAAAAAAGCTTTTCGACACAACAGAAGAGCTTTAGGGTGGGATAAACCAAGGCGGTATAATCGTAAAGTGGTATCAAAATATGCAACCATGAATAGTTTCGGCCATACGGGATTTACCGGCACCATGATATGGGCAGATCCTGATTATGATTTATGTTATATTTTCCTCTCAAACAGGATATATCCTGAAGTGAAGAACATCAAACTACATGAGAAAAAGATTCGTACTAGAGTGCAAGACATTATTTACGAATCAATTCTCTCCGACTCATGAAAATAGGAATAGTGTGCTACCCAACATATGGAGGTAGCGGAGTAGTAGCTACCGAACTGGGTAAAGGGCTGGCCAAAGAAGGGCATCAGGTTCATTTTATCACTTATTCTCAACCCACACGGCTTGATTATTTCTCACAGAACCTGTTTTATCATGAAGTTGGTATCAAAACATATCCACTTTTTCAATATCCACCTTATGAACTGGCTTTAGCCAGTAAGATGGTAAATGTCGTTGAATTTGAAGCACTGGATCTATTACATGTTCACTATGCAATTCCCCATGCATCGGCGGCTTTTATGGCTAAACAAATATTAGCCAGTAGAGGCAGAAATATACCCGTTATAACGACACTTCATGGTACTGATATCACCCTGGTAGGAAAAGATCCGTCTTATGAACCGGTTGTAACTTTCTCTATTAATAATTCTGACGGTGTAACAGCAGTATCTGAAGATCTTAAAAATGATACTTATGATATTTTTGATATAACCACCGACATTAAGGTGATCCCCAATTTCATTGATCTGGGAAGGTTTAAAAAACAAAAAAAAGACCATTTTAAAAAGGCTATATGCCCGCATGATGAAAAGCTGATTATTCATACCTCTAATTTTAGGAAGGTAAAGCGCGTTCAGGATGTCCTGGAAATCTTTAAAAGGGTAAGAAATGTAGTCCCCTCAAAATTACTTTTGATTGGTGATGGGCCCGAGCGCTCAGGAATAGAAAAGTTATCCAGGCAATTAGAAGTCGATTACGATACCAGGTTCTTGGGTAAATTGGAAACAGTAGAGGAAGTACTATCGGTTGCGGATTTATTCATAATGCCCTCTGAAAAAGAAAGTTTTGGATTAGCCGCGCTTGAAGCCATGGCCTGTGAGGTCCCTGTGATATCATCCAATGCCGGTGGATTACCAGAGCTAAATATCAATAATTTATCCGGGTATGTTTGTGAAATAGGAGATATTGAGGGCATGGCAGAAAAATCAATAAAAATTTTAGATGATAAAAATCTGGATACATTCAAAAAAGGCGCCTTAATGAGGGCGAAGGAATTTGATATAAATAGAGTTTTGCCTTTGTATGAAGATTTTTACAATGAGATACTGGCAACTAAGAAAACTGTAGTAACTGCCTAAGCAATAAACATCTGCCAATATTATTTGTATTCATATTTACGGTTATTTTTGTTTCAAAATTTTAGACTATGGCAAATATCACTACTCCTCATCACAAAGGCACTAAAAGATTATTTGATAACCAAATATTAGAAAGCCTAACACGCACGCATATACTATTTCCGCTTTCAATCTATACAATGATTTCCGCGGTTTGTGTTTATATTGGAATAGCAAACTTCGGTCTTACCGTATTGAATATAGTGGCCCTATTCATAGCTGGTTTTATGTCCTTTACATTGATCGAATATATCATGCATAGGTTTGTATTTCATATGAAGCCAGATACCCCGAAGAAAGAGAAAATTTCATATACCATCCATGGTGTCCATCATGATTACCCAAAGGATAAGGACCGATTAGCTATGCCCATTCCGTTAAGCATCTTATTATCAGCGGTATTTTATTTTTTATTCGATTTTATAATGGGTGATTATGCACTAGGATTCTTACCAGGTTTTCTAATGGGTTATACAGCCTATCTTGGTGTTCATTATTCTGTTCATGCCTTCAGACCGCCCAATAACTTCCTTAAGATATTATGGGTACATCACGGAATACACCATTACAAAGATCCTGAACACGCTTTTGGCGTATCATCTCCTTTTTGGGATTTAATCTTTGGATCAATGCCTAAAAAATAAATTACCTGTACTTAAAAAATGATCCTGGTCTCTTGAAGTTTTATCTTTGGAATTAGACTTTTGGTTTTTGATATTTTAAAATATTCAAGAAAAACCTTTGTCGATCCAGTCGTGTTCTTAGGATGAGCCTGGAAATATAATTTTAATTTAATGATATTGTCAGCGCATCATCTCGTATAACCTCAAAACGTAACGAAACGCTCATCATGTTAGGACATCGTTTCTCTAAATATATACCACAGCAGAGTCAGCAGAAATCAACTTTTGAGAATTTACTTGATATCTTTCTACAACTAATGGTCATTACATCAGGTGATATCAATGAAACTATCTCATGGATGACTGAACTTGACAGGCAATACAACTTAACAAATGACGAATATGGAATTGGGGATTTTATAGAAGATTTAAAGAAAAAAGGATATATAACTGAAGACAATAAATCCGGAGAAATACATATGTCCTCCAAAACCGAGCAAACCATTCGGAAGAATGCTTTGGAAGAAATATTTGGAAAGTTAAAAAAATCCGGCAAAGGGAATCACAGAACAAATTACACGGGTCCTGGAAATGAAAGATCAACAGATAAAAGGGACTTCCAATTTGGTGATGCCCCCGATCAAATCTCCATGACGGATTCCATACGAAATGCTCAGATCAATCACGGATATAGTAATTTTTTTTTAACCGAGCATGATTTGGAAGTTTATGAGGAAGAATTTTTGACTCAAACTTCAACAGTGTTGATGATAGACATCAGTCATTCGATGATCCTTTATGGTGAAGACCGCATTACGCCGGCTAAGAAAGTAGCGATGGCTCTATCTGAATTAATCACTACCCGCTATCCTAAAGATACTTTGGATGTTCTGGTGTTTGGGAATGATGCATGGCAAATAGAAATAAAAGACCTTCCTTATCTTAAAGTAGGGCCATACCATACCAACACAGTTGCCGGGCTAGAGTTAGCTATGGATATCCTGAGAAAAAGAAAAACACAAAACAAACAGGTATTTATGATTACAGATGGTAAGCCTACCTGTTTGAAACAGGGGATAAAATACTATAAAAACAGTTTTGGACTCGATCCAAAAATTATCAATAAAACACTCAATCTGGCAGGACAATTTAGAAAACAAAAAATACCCATTACCACCTTTATGATTGCTTCAGACCCTTACCTGAAACAATTTGTAAGAGAATTTACTGAGGCAAACAACGGTAATGCTTACTATTCAGACCTGCAAGGACTAGGTCACCTCATTTTCGAAGACTACAAAAAAAACAGAAGAAAAAACTTTTAGTAATTCATGGATTATCGGGATTTACCATCATCGAGGCTTTTACGCCTTCATACGGTAGGTGAGTTGAAAAAAATCAACTACAAACACATACCCATTAAAGAGGAATTAAGAAAAAATCTGATAGATAAATTAAAGGCAAAGAAAGATGTGTTTGAAGGCATATGGGGATATGAAGATACCGTCATACCTGATCTTCAAAGGGCAATTCTTGCAAGGCACAATATTAACTTTCTCGGGCTTAGAGGCCAGGCAAAGACTAAGATTGCGCGAATGATGATCCATTTATTAGATGAATATATACCGATCGTAAAAGGATCGGAACTAAATGATGATCCTTTAGAACCCTTATCAAGATATGCTAAAGACCAAATCAAGGAACATGGAGACGACACACCCATTGAATGGTTACACAGATCAAAGCGATATACAGAGAAACTAGCCACGCCTGATGTTACTATTGCTGATTTATTAGGAGATGTTGATCCGATTAAAGCAGCATCATTAAAATTACCATACTCAGATGAACGTGTTTTACACTATGGATTGATCCCAAGATCACACCGGGGCATCTTTGTGATCAATGAGTTGCCCGACCTCCAGGCCAGAATTCAGGTAGCCTTATTTAACATATTGCAGGAAGGCGATATCCAGATAAGAGGTTTTAAACTATGGCTACCCCTAGATATTCAATTTGTATTTACCGCTAATCCCGAAGACTACACAAATAGAGGAAGCATTGTAACACCATTAAAAGATCGAATTGATAGCCAAATCATTACACACTATCCAAAGAATATTGAGATAGGTAAAAAGATTACCCATCAGGAAGCCAAAATTAAGGAAGAGCAGCGAAAGATGGTCTATGTTAATGAATTAGCCAGTGATCTTATCGAACAAATAGCTGTGGAGGCACGGAATAGTGAATATGTAGATGCTAAAAGTGGGGTGTCAGCGAGGCTGACCATTTCCGCATATGAAAATTTAGTCAGTGCCGCTGAGAGAAGAGCATTACTAAACAGTGAAGCTAACACAAATATCAGAATGTCTGATTTCACGGGATTAATCCCTTCCGTAACGGGAAAAGTAGAATTAGTATATGAAGGTGAGCAGGAAGGCCCGGGTATTGTTGCGCAAAATCTCATAGGCAAAGCGATCCGGACACAATTTTTAAGCTATTTCCCCGATCCGGAAACCAGCAGAAAAAAGAAAGACAAGCCAAACCCGTATAAAAAAATTACTGATTGGTTCGAAGAAGGAAATGTTGTGGATTTAATGAACGATCAATCCGGTGGGTCATACAAAAAAGCGTTAGAGAAAGTTCCAGGTCTAAACCAACTCATTGAAAAATATCATAAAACCAATGACAACACGCTTAAACTTTTTTTAATGGAGTTTGCTTTGCACGGATTGGCTGAATTTAGTATGTTGAGCAAACATAATTTAGAGCGGGGAACACAGTTCAAAGATTTATTAAGTAGTATGTTTAACATCCCCGAAAGTGATAGTGATTTAGAAGATTTTAAATAAATATACATCATGACCCTTCCTGAATTTAAAAGATTGGTGAAGAAGGGTGAGAATGATAAGCTTGAGTTTAAAAGAAAAATTGCACATCCTGATAAAATTTTAAGGGAGTTTATAGCTTTTGCTAATACTGAGGGAGGACAAATACTTGTGGGTGTGGAAGATTCAGGCAAAATCATGGGCCTAAAATATCCGGATGAGGATAATTTTTTGATGAAAAAAGCTATTGATGATCTATGCAGGCCTGTATTAGACTATCAAACTGATATTATTCCATTAAATGAATCCCTATCCGTAATAGCCTATACAATAAAACCAAGTAAAAAAAAGCCACATTATATAAAAATTAATGGTGGTAATTCGGGTAAGGCATATATTCGACTACATGATAAAAGTGTTCAGGCCAGTTCTGAGATGAAAGAAATTTTAAAAAGGTCAATGAGCACCAGAGGTATAAAAATACGTATCGGTCACCATGAAAAACTTCTTTTTTCCTACCTTGAGCAAAACAAATACATCACTATAAAACAGTATGCTGAATTGGCAAACATCAAAAAAAGAGAGGCTTCCCGAAAGCTAATACTTATGGTATTGGCCAAGGTTGTTAAAATTCTCCCAAAAGAGAATCAAGATTTTTATGAATTAGTAGCGCACATCGAATAAAAATGGGAAAAAGAAAAGAAAAGAAAATATTTGTATTAGACACTTCTGTCATCCTGTATTCTCATGATTCAATTTTAAACTTTGAGGAGCATGACATCGGCTTGCCCATAACTGTGCTGGAGGAACTGGATCAATTCAAAAAGGGTAATGACACTAAAAACTTTGAAGCAAGGGAATTCATCCGGTTAATGGATAGCCTATCGGAAAGCCACATGCTCCAGGAATGGATCCCACTAAACGGAAGAGCTAAAGGAAAGATAAAAGTATTGATGGATACCGATAGTGAGTTAAATGCACAGAAAATATTCAATGACCATAAGAATGATCATAAAATATTAGATGCAGCGCTCGCACTTAAGGAGCAGGAAAAAGGGAGAAAGGTCATTCTGGTTACCAAAGACATTAATCTGCGACTGAAAGCCAAAAGCCTTGATTTGCAAGCTGAGGATTATGAAACAGGTAAGATTAAAAATGTCAGCTCATTATTTACCGGCAAATCCGAAATTGATGATATCTCCCCAGAAATTATTAATACACTGTTTAAAGAAGGTACGATAGATAAAAAAGAGATCTTTGGAAGAAAAAAAGGTGTTTGCAACAACTATTATATCCTAAAAAGCAATAAGAACTCGTGCCTAGCTTATTACAACTCAGAAAATAAATCCGTTGACTTAGTAGAAAAGCGGAGCATATATGGCATCAAACCTCGAAATGCAGAACAAACATTCGCAATACATGCGATGCTAAATCCATCAGTAAAACTGGTTAGCATAAATGGCGTAGCGGGTACAGGTAAAACATTGCTTGCTTTAGCTTCTGCTCTTGAGCAAAGAAGGGCCTTTAAACAAATATATTTAGCCAGGCCCATCGTTCCTTTAAGCAACAAAGACATAGGCTATTTACCGGGGGATATCAAATCCAAATTAAATCCCTATATGGAGCCTTTATGGGATAACCTGAAATTCATTCAAAACCAATTTAATGAATCCGATAAAGAATTCACCAGGATAACGGAAATGGTTAACCAGGAAAAGTTACTAATTACACCCCTGGCTTATATTAGAGGACGTAGCTTGTCAAATGTTTTCTTTATTGTTGATGAAGCGCAAAACCTAACGCCCCATGAAGTGAAGACTATTATAACCCGTGCGGGAGATAATACCAAAATTGCATTTACCGGGGATATCTATCAAATAGACACCCCGTATCTGGATTCACAGAGTAACGGCCTGTCCTATTTAATTGACAGGATACAAAATCATCCGACATATGCTCATATAACACTGGAGAAAGGAGAACGTTCCGAGCTGGCTAATCTGGCAAATGAATTATTATAAATGTTTTATTTATTGATTTGCTCTTTTATTTTCTTTTCGAGCTCTTCTAACAATTCTGGATTATCATTGATCAGAACTTTCACGGCGTCGCGGCCTTGTCCCAACTTGTTGCCTTCATAAGAATACCAGCTCCCCGATTTTTTGATCACATTCAACTCAACACCCAGGTCAATTATTTCTCCTACTTTTGATATACCTTCTCCATACATAATATCAAACTCCACTACCTTGAAAGGAGGCGCAACCTTGTTTTTAACTACCTTCACCCTGGTTCTGTTGCCTAAAATATTGTCCGGGCCTTCTTTGATTTGACCTAGTCTTCTGATATCCAGACGTAGGGATGCGTAAAATTTTAGAGCATTCCCGCCTGTGGTTGTTTCGGGATTTCCAAACATAACGCCAATTTTCTCCCTTAGTTGGTTAATAAAAATACAAGAGCACCCGGTTTTATTTATTGTTCCTGTAAGTTTTCTTAAAGCTTGTGACATTAATCTTGCCTGAAGGCCCATTTTACTATCGCCCATCTCTCCTTCAAGTTCACCTTTAGGCACCAATGCTGCTACTGAATCAACGACGATAATATCAATAGCCCCTGATCGGATTAGATGTTCAGTAATTTCAAGAGCCTGCTCACCATTATCTGGCTGAGAGATAAGCAAATTTTCTGTGTCTATTCCTAATTTTTCCGCATAAGTCTTGTCAAATGCGTGCTCAGCATCAATAAATGCAGCCAATCCCCCTTTTTTTTGAGCCTCTGCTATACAATGCATGGATAATGTCGTTTTCCCTGAAGATTCCGGGCCATAGATCTCGATGATTCGTCCTCGAGGGATTCCTCCAACACCTAAAGCTATATCAAGGCCCAAAGACCCTGTGGATATGACTGGCACATCAATTACCTTATTGTCACTTAGTTTCATAATAGTGCCCTTGCCATATGTTTTTTCAAGCTTATCTATGGTCAGCTGAAGCGCTTTTTGTTTTTCGGTTTGTTCGCTCATTTTATTATAATTTAATTGCTACAGAATTAGGTTAAAAAGGGTTAAATAATAAATCCATAAGCTCATATTTATCTTATATCCGATGCTTTTTTTGTTAGTTTGAAAAAGTATCAACAGAATTATAAGACCTTTATATCAAATAAAATCAATATAGCTATTTTCGCAAACTAATTTTAAAAGTAATAAGATGGATAATTATCAAAAGATAAATATAATCCTGGGATGGGTGGTATTCGCTTTTTCTACTATAGTCTTCCTTCTAACCGTTGAGCCAACAGCCAGCTACTGGGATTGTGGAGAGTTTATTGCCTGTGCTTCAAAATTAGAGGTCCCTCACCCTCCGGGCGCTCCATTCTTCTTATTGGTTGGTCGTATATTTTCAATGTTGGCTTTTGGGGATGAAACTAAAATAGCCTATTGGATTAATATAATTAGTGTCTTAAGCAGCAGTTTTACTGTTTTATTTTTATTCTGGTCAATAACACACCTTTCAAAGAAAATTCTTACAAAATCAGACGAAGTATTAAGTTTGGATAAAACCATCCTTATTTTCGGGGCCGGCCTGGTGGGAGCGATCGCTTACAATTTTACTGATTCATTTTGGTTTTCTGCTGTGGAGGCAGAAGTGTATGCAATGTCTTCTTTTTTTACAGCCTTCGTATTCTGGGCAATTCTCAAATGGGAAAATATAGAGGATCAAAGCCAGGCTAATAAATGGCTTATATTAATTGCCTACATCATTGGGCTTTCCATAGGAATACACTTGCTAAACCTGGTTACAATACCAGCACTGGCATTGATCGTTTACTTCAAGAAAACAGATAAGATCACCATAAAGGGAATTCTGATAACCATGGTGATATCCGGGGCTATTATCATCGGTATTATGAATGGTATAATTACGGGGTTACCAATCTTAGCTGGAAAATTTGAAATATTCTTTATAAACTCCATTGGCCTGCCATTTGGTTCGGGTGTGGTAATATTTATTGTGCTTTTTCTTGCAGCTATTGTATTTGGTATTATTTATTCAATTAAAAAGGATAAGGTGGTTCTGAATACTGTCTTGTTATCAGCTTCGTTTGTTCTGATTGGTTATTCTTCTTATGCTTTGGTTCCCATAAGATCAAATGCTAATCCGCCTATTGATGAAAATAACCCTGAGGAGCTCTTGAGTTTTATATCCTATTTAAAACGTGAGCAATATGGTAACAGGCCATTATTCAAGGGACAATACTTTACGGCTCAGGTGGTCGATCAAAAAAGAGGGGAGCCAATTTATGAAAGAGGAGAAGATAAATATGAGATCAGGGATTATAAGGTAGAGTATGTTTACGATCCTGATCAAACTACCATTCTACCACGAATGTACAGTCAGAGCGGGAATCACCCGAGGCGGTATAGAGAAATTACCGGATTACGGAAAAATGAAGATCCTACTTTTGCTGATAATCTTGAATTCATGTTTAAAAGGCAATTGGGGCATATGTATTTCAGATATTTTATGTGGAATTTTTCAGGGCGGGAATCGGACATACAGGATGCCGGATGGGTAGGTATATCAGATGCATTCGAAGAAGTACCAACAATGGTAGAGGAGAATAAGGGAAGGAATATATATTTTATGTTGCCATTAATACTGGGAATTCTCGGTCTGATCTTTAATTATAAGCATGATATCAAGAACTTTTGGGTTATTTTATTATTGTTCTTTCTCACGGGCGCCGCTTTAGTACTTTACCTGAACTCACCACCAGTGGAGCCCAGGGAGCGGGATTATATTTATGTGGGCTCATTTTATGCGTTTAGCATTTGGATTGGGTTTGGTGTGCTATTTCTCTATGAATTATTAATTAAGGCACTGAAAAATACACGTGCCAGCGTAATTCTGGCAATTGTGATCGGAATGACTGTTCCCGCCATACTTGCGGCAGAAAATTGGGACGACCATGATCGATCCAATAGATATTTTTCAGTTGATTCCGCTAAAAATTACCTTTCATCATGTGCCCCTAATGCTATAATTTTTACCGGAGGCGATAACGACACTTTCCCCCTGTGGTATGTACAGGAAGTTGAGGGTTTTAGAACAGATGTTCGAGTCATTGTATTGAGCTACTTTAACACTGACTGGTATATTGAACAAATGATGAGGCAGGCTTATGAGTCAGAACCTCTTAAATTTAATTTATCCCTGAAAGATTATGTTCAGGGAGGACCAAATGACTATTTACCTGTGGTGGAAAAAATTAAAGGGGCGATTGATGCCGAACAATTTATAAAGCTTATCAAACAAGGTAATCCAAGATTAAGAGTTAGAAGTTACAATTCCGTTCCTTCTAAGACTTTTTACCTGAATGTTGACACCGCTAAGGTTAAAGACATGGGAATAATACCAGACCACCTACAGGATGAGCTGGTTTCAAGAATGAGAATAGGGGTTAAAGGAAGAGGTTTAGAGAAAAAAGACTTAGCTATACTTGACTTCGTAGCAGCCAATGACTGGGAAAGGCCAATCTATTTCAACAATACCTCACTTTCTAATACAAAGCTTGATATTCAAAAATATGTTGTTCAGGAAGGGTTAACTTACAGATTATTACCTGTGGAAAGTAATGATGAGGTGAACTATAATGTGATGTTCGATAACATTATGAATAAGTTCAAGTGGCGTGGGCTGGATAATCCTAATGTTTATAATTCGATTGATTACCGAAGCTTTGTGTTGAATCATAGAGCTACGATTAATACATTAGCTCAAAAACTGATAACTGAAGATGAAAATGAAAAAGCCAGGGAGCTTCTACTTATGTCCCATGAAAAAATGCCACATGAAGCAATTCCATATGATTATTTTGTAGTTCAGCAGGTCAGTATGTTAAATAAACTTGGTGAAGAAGAGTTGGCAAGTAGAATTGCAGATATAATGGGTAAGCAAGCGGATGAAATGCTAACATTTATAAGTGAAAACAGTATTAATGATACCAGGCAGATTCAATCAAACCTAGTTGTATTAAACGAGTTGTCCAAAGCATATAAGCAGAAAGGAGAAAATGAAAAAGCATTGGAGTATGAAAACCTGTTTAAAAAGCATTATGGATTGATTCAACAATAGAATCTTAATTTTTCAGAAATTTAAATGCTTTTTTATATCGGGTAAGCTCATCTTTGATAATAAGAAAGTAATATCCGCGAGGAAATTCTTTAACAGAAATTCGATATTTATTATCAGATATTAGCTCAGGATCAATTTTAATACGGCTTCCTATTATTGAATGTAGCTCGAAATTAGCTTCCTCGATATTATTATTGTCTAATTCCACATATAGGTACTCAGTTGTCGGGTTTGGATAAAGGTTTACTTTCAACTCATTACTGTCAAAAAAAGCATTTACTTCCCTTTCAACGGTATTATTTTTCTGAGCAAGTAAGCTGCTAATCGATAGAAATAAAAAAATTAAAACAGTAAAAATTTTATCCATATATGACTACAAGTTACGC
>DAXETV010000029.1:0-121803 GCA_051155775.1 Cyclobacteriaceae bacterium
TGAACTGGTTAACTCCAACTGACCATTGACAGGGGCTGAACTTACCGTGTAAGTCAACTCCGCGCCGGTGTTGTCTACATCACTACCCGATAGCTCTGCGGTGCTTATTCCCGCTGTGGCGCCTTCATTTAAGGTCAACCCGACATTGGTATCGATCACAGGATCGTCATTCACCGCATTAACGGTCACCGTGGCATTTACCGCACCACTCGACTGAAGGCCGCCATCATCCTGGGCCAGCAGATCAAAGGCTATGATCGAACTGCCATTGGCATCTGCATCCGGTGTCCAGTAAGCATTTAAGCTGCCGTCAATAACATCATTACTACCTGCTGAAAATGGGGTCGCACTGCCGGCATCCGTACCAATACTTAACGTTCCGCTCGCTACCGATTGAACTTCAAACAAGGCTATCGTTCCATCCACATCCAGGGTGTCACTCTGCGCTCCGATCTCTGCAAAGGTGATCTCCACCTCTGTGTCTTCATTGGTGGCCTCCACATCTGCTGATAAGGTTGTAAACGTCGGTGCATCATTCACCGCATTAACTGTTATCGCGAAGGACAAAGCTGACAGAGTATCGGTGCCATCGGTTACTTCAAAAACAAAGGCATCACTTAACGTTTCACTACCATCGTGAATGTATGTCACCAGGTTATTATCAACACTATCCTGGGTAAAGGTAGCAAGCGCTACACCAGGATTGGTCGGTGTTTCCAATTGACCATTTGATGGAGGGGTGGTGATGGTGAAAACAATTTCTGTTGAATCATTATCCGCATCTAACACTTCCAGCTCCCCATCAGTGATAGTCAGGGTATCTGCTTCATTTATGGTTAATCCTGCATTATTGTTTATGATTGGTACCGCATTGTTAAAATACAGATAATTGGATTGTCCACTAATATTGGCAATGAATACGTCTAAATCCCCATCGCTATCGATATCTCCTATATCAAAATCAGACACATAATCACCCGCAAGAGTTTGTGTATCTGTAAAATCATTTCCCAAACCATCATTGATGAAAACATGTACACTATTTGAGGGGTCATATTCTCCAGCCAAAGCATCCAGATTACCATCCCCATCGATATCACCTAAAACAACACTCAAAAAATTACCTGAATTGTAATCTTCACCAATAAAATTACCCGGACTATCATTTAAATAGGTGGCAAAAGCATACCTTCCAGCTATTGCTATATCAAGGTCTCCATCGTTATCAAGGTCACCTAAAGCTACTTCCCGTGCATATGCAGAAGGATATTTTGCATAGTAAGATGAGAATGCTGCAGCCCCATTGTTATAATTGATATAAATATATCCATAATTTATAGATAAAATATCCAAATCACCATCCAGATCAATATCTCCCAGGGTTATATCATCTCCTTCAACATAACTGTAATTCCTGTAAATTGTAGAACTTGAGAAAAAAAGGCCTCCATCATTTTGAAGGATAATCACATAATTGTTATTATCAATAATTACAGCGTCTAAATCCCCATCATTATCCAGATCACCCAATGCCACTTTGTCATGGTCATAAGTTAATCCTCCAGTATTTGAAAAGACCCCTGATCCGTCATTTGTAAAAATATTAGATGCACTGCCATCTGCCAGCCAGATATCCAGGTCTCCATCGCCATCTAAATCTCCCAGTTCAATTTCATTGGCATTAGTGGAGGGCAGAATTTGAGCGGTATTTGTTAGATTGCCATAACCATCATTTTCAAACACAAAAACACCATTACTACCTCCATTGCCAAGTATTGCATCTAAATCTCCATCTCCATCAATATCTCCAAACCTCATTGACCGTGTGTCATAAACAGTAGGCCCAACATTGGCAGTTGAGAAATTAGCTGTGCCTTCCGTGGGTAGATTATTAACGGAAATGGAAAAAGCCTTTTCAAACAATCCACCGGCATTGTCATTGGCAGCTATCCTGATGTTAAGCGTGGATAGGTTTAGTAAAGAAAGATCTGTGTTGACCCTCAAGGAGTCGTCCCTAATGGTAAACAACCCGTTATGGTCGTCGTTGGCGCCGGGTACCAGTTGAAGGGTAGGTATGGGCGGCCCATCACCATCTACTACTGAGATTGTTGCAACCTGTTGTCCTATAAAAGAAAAAGCATCGATGGTTGTATTATCTAACACTATATCGGTTGGGTCATTGCTGGCAGGATCATTTCTAAAAACGATGTCAGGTTGAAAATAGCTGGTAATGAATAAATCAAGGTCTCCATCGTTATCGAGGTCACCTAAAGCCAGGCTAGTTAGAAATGTACTTGGGCTGGTAAATTGTTGCAGGAGCACAAAAGTACCAGTGCCGTTATTGGTAAAATGATACACCTGGTTGCCTGATCCGGCGGTAATAAAATCCAAATCTCCATCTCCATCCACATCACCGGCAATTATGGATTCTTGGTTGGTGTAGTTTAACTTCTGTGATACTGAAAAATTAGCGTATCCATCGTTTTTTAAAACCTGGATATCGCCACCACCAGAGTAAGCATATGATACCGCAACAGCATCCAGGTCGCCATCCAAGTCAATGTCAGCCAGTTGCACATCCAGAAATTCATATTTATTCCCATAAGGGCCGGTATTCAGCACAGAAAATGTGCCCGCACTATTCTCTAATACATAGAACAGATCATTATACTGAGGCCTTAAAACAAATGCATCCAGGTCACCATCATTATCCAGATCACCAAGCTCCACCTTACCATTGCCGTAATAAGATGATTGTCCGCTGGTAAATACTCCACCACCATCGTTGGTAAAAAAGACCTCTTTATCAGATTCACCAAAGACAGCATCCAGATCCCCATCCCCATCGATATCGCCTAAGTCAACATCATAGTAACTGAAGCCCAGGGGCTGACCTGCCAAGAAAGTTCCATTCCCTTGATTGAACCAAATGTTCTCATTGCTTTTGGCGATAACAATATCATTATCTCCATCCCCATCAATATCTCCTAATGCTGCCCCCCTGCCAGCGTTACCGGCACCTCCAAAATACCCGGCTATGCTAAGGATACCATTGCCATCATTTTCAAGGACTACGTTATCATAATAACCATTATTTGTAGTAATTACTTCAAGATCACCATCGGCGTCAATGTTTCCAATCACCGCATCATAACTGTAAACTCTTGATGGTGCACTTATTGATTGACCGCTATTTACAAAAAAGCCTCCTGAGGCTGTTGGCAAACCATCAACGATGAGGGCCAGGCTCTTCTCAAAGACGCCCCCAGAGCCATCATTGGCCTGAAGACGAATATTCATGGTGGGCAAATTAAGCTTTGAGAGGTCTGAATTTACCCTAAGCTCATTATTATTTCTGACTGAGAAAAACCCATTCTGATCGTCACCTGTTCCCGGAACAAGTCTTACTGTTAATCCAGCCCCTCCATCACCGTCGGTGACACCGATGTTACCAATTAAGGTTCCCAAAGAGGCAAAAGCGTCTATGTTAGATGCGGATAAGACAATATCGGTAGGCGCAGCATTACCATAGGTATCATTGATGAAAACAGAATTTGAATCGAGCCCGGCATTTACGGTAAATACATCAAGTTCGCCATCATTATCAAGGTCACCGATGGCCAGGTCTCTGGTACCGTATTGTTCTTCGAAGCTATGAACGGTTGTGAAATAACCCGATCCATTATTACCCAGGAATAAATTATAGTCGTTGTAGACGCCAATAATGGCATCAAGGTCTCCATCACCATCCATATCCCCCAATGCTACACTTTGGGCAACTGAATCAATAACGATTTCCTGGCCTGAAGTGAAATTAAGTGCGCCTGTATTTTCAATTATGCTTATTTTTCCATCACCAACGGCCAGGGCATCCAAATCACCATCGCTGTCTAAGTCACCAAGCTGCACATCATAAAATTGGCCATAGATGGAAAAACCATAAATAGTAGTAAATATGCCACCGGTGTTTCGTTGTGTTCTTACTAGACCGCTATTCGTGATCTCAAAGGCATCCAAATCTCCATCTCCATCTAAATCACCTAAATCGGCAATGCCTGAAGAAGGTATCGTCTGATCGGGTGAGCCCGGAAAGGTACCATCTCCGTAATTAAAATAAATGTAAATATTTGAAAAACTGTTACCGAATATATCCAGGTCGCCATCACCATCCAGGTCACCCAGGCCTATTTTATTAAACCCATTGAAGTTAGTTGAATGGGTTAAATTTCCGGCACCATCATTAAACCATATGTCATTGGACCCACCGCTAGTAGCAAATACAGCATCAATATCACCATCTCCATCAATATCACCAAGCTCCACTTCGCTAGGGTAGGAAATATTATAGGAGCCAGAAATAAAGAATTCCTGAAAGTAGTTTCCTGTCCCGTCGTTTCTTAAAAATTTTGTTCCTAACCCTGTTTCTGCCTGAATAATGTCCAGGTCTCCATCACCATCCATATCGGCAATAGCCGCAGCGAGGGCATCATCACCAAACCCTTGTCCGGAGTCATTAAGAAACCCTCCACCGGAAGGAAAGTTGAATACGGATAGGTTGAACGCCTTCTCCAATACCAATCCTTCGCCATTACTGGCCTCTACCCTTATATTTAAGCTATTAAGATTTAATTCAGATAAATCGGCATTGACCCTTAAGCTATCGCCATCGATGGTAAAATATCCATTATGATCATCGCCTGTGCCCGGTATAAGGCTGAAAATAACGGTATCACTGGGATTGCTGGAATCTAAAGTATCTAATTTACCCACTGAGGTCCCCAGACTGGCAAAAAGATCAACGGTGTTATTTGTTAGCAGTACATCATCAAATAGATCGTCATTTAAAAATAATTGGCTACCGGAACCACTGGCGATGAATAGATCCAGGTCTCCATCCTGATCTACATCTGAAAGTGCGATGTCATTAACAGAATAAGTATCTCCTACTTCCAGACCAGAGAATGAAAATAGGCCACTTCCGTTGTTCAGGAATAAGTTATGAATATCGTTATCATTCCTGCCATCAAACGCATCAAGGTCACCATCACCATCTACATCGCCCAGGATGTTGTTGAAATAATTTCCATAAATGGCATCAAATGGATTGGAACCTCCATTAAAATATCCGGTACCGTCATTTAACCAGGTGTCCTCATCACCCGCCAGTGAGGCAAAGAAAATATCCAGGTCTCCATCGTTGTCGAGGTCCCCTACTTGAACACTTCTTGCGTTATTAGATGAGAATGTTTGCTGAAGTGTGAATGAGCCACTTCCGTCATTAAAGTATATTCTATTATCGGCGGAATATAAAGCTAATACAACATCTAAATCCCCATCATCATCCAGGTCTGCTAATTTTGCATCTCTTGAAAAGGAGGAAAGCGAATAGGCGGTATTGGCCAGATTTCCTGATCCATCATTAAAATATATAAACCTTCCTTCAAGGACCGCATCAAGGTCACCATCACCATCAAGGTCACCCAACTCTACATAATCAATCCTGGTATCAATGTTACCAAAAGGATTTCCATAAGAAAAAGAACCACCCCCATCATTCAGCAGCACAAAATATTGTGAGTTAATAGCATCGGGTGCAGTAACAATATCCAGGTCGCCATCACCATCCATATCACTCAGCACAATGTCGTTAGGCCGGTCTGAGGTTGTTACCACTGTTTGGGTGGTGGTGAAGTCCCCGGCGTCGTTATAGAGTATTTTTATATAGTCGGTATTATTTAAAATCACCGCATCAAAATCCCCATCATTGTCCATATCCCCAAATTTGACGTCAAAGGCGCCATCCAGGGTTTGTCCGGAATCAAAAAAGTCTAATCCCCCGGCTGAAGGCAGATTTTGCACATTTATGGTAAAAGCCTGGGTCTGGACCCCGGGATCATCCGTTATGAATACATTTAAATTAGATTTTGCTACGTTAGCAATCGGGCCATTGACCAACAAACTATCTCCTGTAATGGTAAACAGGCCATTATCATCATCCTGCGCATCGCCGGTACTCGTGAGCCGGTAAGGGGCTGTGCCTCCGCTAAGCCTCCCTACAAGGGTACCTTTTGCAGCATATGCATCAACTGTATTGTTAGTAATTCCCAGGGCCATCACCCTTGTAACCTCCTTAGGTTTTGGATCAATCCTTGGTTTTCCGGACAGACCGTGGGTTGCCAGCATTAGCATTGCGGATACAGCAGGAATAGCAAAATGATGCCAGCCTAATTTTTGGCGCAGCCGCTTTAGTTTTTGCTCATAGCGCTTGAGACGCTTGAACAACATGCGCCTTTTTTTGGAACTATAGCGCCAAAAGCTGCCATTTTTTAAGCTTTTCTGTAGTCGCTTATAAAATTTGAAATAAGTCTGATAGGCTTCATGAAAAGTACTGTGGTAGTAATGCTTTTCCATTTTTATTTAGTTATGCTGGTTGGTGTCAGCAGGTGCTTGTTCTAATCTTGGTTGTTGCTGGTCCTGATTTTGATTATTGCCTTCATTCGGTGTAAACCAAAAAACCTGCTGAGGCGTCATCAGTGCCCGGTATTGCAAGCCTTTCTGCAAATTCATGATATTTGGCCTCTTATAGCCATTGATGATCTTTACGTCATACAATTCCTCTACACTGGTATTGTAGCGAATAAATCCTACCTGACTTCCGGTAGGCAGATAAATAACCGTTACCCCACACCATACCGATTGTCTGGCTACAGGCACTTTATTGAAAATTGAACTCTTCTCCCTGATCTTGGACTGGGCTACAAATAGGTAATCACCACAAATGTCCATACCCCTCAGAAAACCATTCATCTTGGTGACCACATCATATTTACCGGTATTCAAATCGACGGTGATCAACTCTCCTGTTGCAGAAAGGAGCATGTATAATTTGTCTTTGTACCACTTTGGAGTGTGCGGTACCGGAAGTTCGGTAGTGATGATTTCATTGGAATCAACATCCATCAATATACCACCACTCAACATTTTTTCACGCCAGCCTTTTGCGGTGTTGGTTTGACCCAGAGCGGTCACATACCTGGGTTTATCGTCGATCATGGCAACGCCATTTAGGTGACACCTGTCTTCAGGCATGATCTCTGTCACAAAGTTTGGCTTCCATTTAGGCCTGAAACTACAATTTTCATCCACGATGACCAGGCATGAAAATAATGTGTTCACTGCTAATAATTGCTTGCCCATCCATTCCAAATCATGGATATCCACCTCTCCACTGAAATACTGCACACGAGGGACAAACATCGCATCGTAGGTATTGGGCTTATCCTGGTAGGTTTTGGCAATTTGTGTGGAATTGGCGGTAACGATAATCTCCTTGCGTGTAGCTATGGCCAGTTTGTGGTCCTGTATAGCCATACCCATCGGTTTATCGAAAGTTCTTGGTAACTGAATTAGCTCTTCCTTATCTTTTGGGCTTAGTATTACAACTTTCCCTGTCTGGTAAGTTGAGATCACAACCGATGCATTTAGCTGCCATAGCAGCTCCGGCATGTTTGGACTATAGGTATAACTGAATGGTGGTGGTGGCCCTTTCTGTTCCAAGTTATAATAATTTTATTAATTAATAGGATTAAAAAGAGAAATTTAAGTGATTTTTATCACATAACTGCTATAATAATAATCATTTATTTTTAATGAACTTATAAATTATTGTAAGGCTCTTACTTTTCGTGCCCAGATTTTATTGAAAATTTCAATTTGGTTTTGATCATTAAGCGTGTAATGGTACCCCCAGTTGTTCTTTATATTTTCATCACTAAGGCGGCCATTTCTTAATTTATTCTTTCCCAGCACATATTCCAGCCCAAGGTATCTGAAATGCAGCAGACGTAAGAGTTGATCATTTTGATAAAGTTTTACGTTTCCTTCCGGCAGTGCGAGATGTGATCCCGGAGCGTAGTTCATTCGTTCAATTTCATTGGGGTTAAATAACACCATCTTATCCCATAGCCGCACCCGTGCACCTTCTTTAACTTCATTATAGATATTTTCATCAGTAGTTGGAAACGATTTACTGATCATATTAAAACCTAAAGGCTTAGCTACTGTAAATCGATGTTTTTTTAATTTTATTAACAATTGCATCATTTCAGGATGATATAAGAGTTCATCCATATCACAGGCAATAATGAAATCAGCCCTACCCCTGCTTTCGTACCATGCAGTTTCTTTAATTTCAGTTATAAGATCCGTTCTTTGTTCATTTCCTGACTCAAATGTTCTGAGGACTAAATTGTTATAACTTTTAAGAATTTCGACCGACCTGTCTGTAGATTGATTATCATAAACGAAAATCCTTTCCACAAAAGACTGATAGTGCCTGACAAAATAGGGTATTATATTTTCCTCATTAAAGCAGGGGGCATAAACATGTACGATGGGTTGGTGCATTAAAGTACCTTTGTTCGTTCATTGAATACTTTTTGGAAGATCAACCGCTGTTTTTCTTCTCCATATAAATACTGATAACCCCAGTTATTTTGACGGTTTATTGTACTCATTCTTTCGGCCCTGCTTTTGTGTTTATCCAAAATATAATCAATTCCTAAGTATCGATAATGAAGTAATTTCAATTCAGGATCATTTTTATAAATCTTTACTTTTCCCTCCGGAATGGCTGCATGCGCACCGGGATAATAATTGGTTTCTTTTATGGCATCAGGATTGAATAGAGCGATTTTGTCAAACATACGATCACGTTTGCCTTCTTTGATTTCATCATAAATATTTTTTTTCGTGGTGGGGAAATTATTTGATATCATATCAAAGCCATATGGTTTTAAAACAGTGTATCCCTTATTTTTCATCGTGCTCAGTATTACGGATAGCCTGGGATGATAAAGAATCTCATCGATATCACAAACGATCACAAAATCGGCGTATCCCCTGCTTTTCTTCCAAATGCTGTTGGAGAGGTTCTGTTTGATATCTTCCCTGTACTGATTATTGCTATTGTAACGTTTGATAAAGATATTCCGGTGTTTTTGAAATAATGCGACTGAAGCATCGGAAGAATGATTATCCAGGACGATAATTTTTTCTACAAAACTAAGGTAGTGACTTAGGAAATAAGGAATAATTCGTTCTTCATTGTAGCAAAAAGTGTAAAGATGGATCTTGAGTGAATGCATATTCCTAAAATGTTAAATTTATCAATTAAAACAATATAATTTTGATGTCACAACCTGATATTACCCACAGCAAAATTTGGTCATCACATATATTTTTTCATAAATGGCAGGATTATAACAAGTATGCTGAGGATCTGATTGCTTTTCTCCTGACCTTAAAAAACAACGAAAAAGATAATAACGCCAGTGGGGTGGCGCCCAAAACCAAGTCAAGTCAGGGTATTTTTGGAAGCAGGTTTAATTTATTTGACCATAATCATGCTTCTTTGAATGCATTGAAGCACTTAATCGGTTTGACATTAAAAGAGGTTATCCATAAAGTGTATGGGGGCAAAATACCCAAAGATCGAATAGAGCCCCATGCACCAGAGAGCTGGTTTCATAGCTGGATATCCAATGCAAAACGAAGATCAAAATAAAGGATATGATCTTTAAATTGCTGAAGAGATTTGAAAATCTCTGTTACGGAGGTTTTTACAATAAAGCTTATGATTTTTTTATTGAGCTACTAAATCAAATAGCCAATGAATCCAGTGATATCACACATAATCTGACAGCTCTTACAGCATCCAGAGATTTAGAATTCTGTACCCGATTGGCAGCATGCATTGAACATTTATTTATCACAGAAAATGCTGTTCTGGATCAGAAAAGATACCTTCATTTGTTATCCAATGCACAAATAATCAGTCATGTTTTCTATTTAAGTGCTTTCCGTTCTACTTCATTTTTTATTGATATTCTTCGAAATCGTTCCATTCGATATGAAAATGGAAAAATTTCAATAATTAATGTGCAGGAAGCGCATAAATTTTTGTTGAGCTGCCACATACTGAACGATGCTTCTGTTAAGGACCTTATATCACTGGCAAAATCAAACCCTCAAGGGTTGTATCACATAATGTTGCGTGTATGGTACACCTGGATATCAGCTGATCCACAGGCCGTAGAGAATAAGAGATTATTATCTTCTTATTTTCATATTTTACAAGATGTCAATCCCTCTTCATCATCAATGTCATTGATACACCACATTTGGTCGATGAGTAGTTATGATACCCATGAAAAAAAGCATGATATTAAAAAGAATCTTCAACGATGTTTTTATCAATGGAATACTAAAAAAGGTCTAAAATCAAAAGTTGGCACCGGCAGAAATAAGCTTAAGGATAAGCCAACATTGATGGTGATTTGTGAGGTGATGTGGAAAGGCCATGTCATGTACCGTTGCTTTGGAGCCTATCTTCATGATCTAAGATCAAGATTCTATGTTATAGCCTTAACTGATAAAAATGAACTAGGACCTGAGCCATGGGATTGGTGCGATCATTTGATTACATTGGATAGTAAGTCTGAGCCATTATCATCTATCGCTGATCAAATATTAAGTTTCAACCCGGATATTTTATGTTACCCCAGCCTGGGTATGCGTCTTTGGGCGACGTTATTAGGCCACATCAGACTAGCTCCGATACAAGTAATATTTTTGGGGCATCCTTCCAGCTCTTTCTCACCGGTAATCGATTTTGTCATGGTGGGATCAGCGATGAAAGTTGATCCAAAAAAGTTTAGTGAAAAGGTCATTGAGCTTACTAGCCCTGGTAGTATTTTTGATATGAACCATGAAAGCAACATTTCAATACCAGTCCATAAGCCAGCAAAGCCAACTACGATTAGAATTGCTATCTGCGCCAACATCATAAAACTATCATCTGAGTTTGCGGAATTGTGTATCCGGTTGTCAGAAGAGGTAAAACAATCACTTGAGTTCTACTTGTTCCAGAATCTTACGGGCATGAATTACCTGGTTGGAAGGAAGCAGTTTATGGAACAAATCCACAACAGTAAAGTCCGGGTATTTCCCAGGCAGGAAAAGAAAAAATACTATGAATTATTAAAGCAATGTCACATTTACCTAAGCCCTTTCCCATTCGGAGGTGAAAACAGCACATTGGATGCTTTATTAATGCACTTACCGGTGGTTACACTGTTGGGAGATGAGCCACATGGTCAGTTAGATTACAGGGTTTTAAAGAGCTTACAGATTTCAGAATCGGTTACTTATACAAAAAAAGAATATTATAATGTTGCCAGAGCGCTTATTGAAAAGGAGAAATTTAGAGATAAGCATGTATCTTATCTGAAAGGTTTAGACTTTAATCAAATTTTCTACAATGAATATCATGCTTATCGCAGTGAAATATGTGATAAACTATACGAAGTCTATAGGTATCACAACAAATCTGATACTTCTACTTTAACTGACCCCTGATATTAGTCTTCATCAGCGTCAACATGGAGGCACCGCCCAGAAAGTCCGTTTGGCCCGTTATCACTAATTTACCATCTGAAGATTGTATAATGTCATTTCCAAAATCATCACCTGTACCCCCGAAGGTTGTAAGATTTGGGGAGCCTCCCAACTGATCTACTTTCAACACTATGACCTCTCCATTTTTGTTTATGCCATCTTCATCTGACCCTGCTTCATTCAATGCACCGGTAATAATGATATCACCTCCTTCAATTCGTGTTATTCCTCTGGCCTGAGCCTGTATGGTATCGATTCTGGTGTTAAATAAAAGATTTCCGGTGGATGATATAGACATAGTAAATACATTAGGATCATCTGTGAAATTTTGCAAAGCGATTTGTATTGACCGATCACCTTGAGGTATTGAAGTACCAACGATTGTGAAGGTCTGATTTAAAGTACTTACGACACTTGCAGGATATTCATCCCTTTGATCGAATCCATAAACTGTTAGTTGATTACTAAATCCTTCAGCATTTGTAGTTGCAAACAATACATTTACTCCCCCCTCACCATTACGCGTTTGTTTATCGGTTTGACCAATAATAGCTACACCTCCATTATCCAACCCAAAAGCATTAACACCAATGTCAATACCATTAAACCCAAATACTCTTCTCCAGATCAAACCCCCGTTTTCACTGAGTTTAAAAAGTAATACATCCCTAAGATCGAATAAGCCTGGGGCCGAAACGCCAGGTTTATTTTGGTCAACATTTGAAGTAGCGCCTACCACAGTGTATGTACCATCATCGTTGACAATGATATCAGTCGCTTCATTACCCAAATCCACACCTTCAGTGTCTGAAAAAACACCGGTATAGGACCACTCATTTTCTCCTGCGCTGTTGACTTTAATCACAAAAACACTGGTATTAATAGTTGATGAAATATTTGATCCTTGTCCCTGCTCAATTGATGTTCCAACCATAACAAATCCATTATCATTGCTTTGTTTAAAATTAAGTGCAATATCATTTAGATCACCTTCCTGTGAATCATAGGTTCGATGCCAGATTTCATTGCCGGCATGATCTGTTTTCAGCAGCAAAAAGTCTATATCCTCATCATTTTCCTCTGTACTTTCTTTAATTACCCGGCTGTTGGTTTGTCCAAAAATCACAAACCCTTCATCTACTTCTATGATCTTCACACCTGACTGTGCATCGCCTACACCGCCGTAGAACTTTACAAAAAGGTCTTCCGGTTCAAGGCTATCCTGATCTTCAGGATCACAAGCGCAAAAAATAAAAGCGAACAAGATAAAAATGGAAATGATTTTCATAAAGCTGCTCAAGGTACAATTTTCTTTGGTTTATAAATTGATTTAACAAATCCAATAGATGCGGAAACGGCATCCAGTCCAAAGTTATCATCTGTATGGGTAAGGCTAAAATTGATCGATTGGTCTACAAATCTATTATCTGCATCTACAATGTTTGTAAGCCCATTTCTGTACCCTAATTCAAAAACTAAAAAGTCGGTTCTTATTGGAAATTTCAAACCTACCCCGCCAATTAAAGCGTAGTTAAGCTGATTCCTCTGGTTATTATTTATGAGGTCTGGCGTTTGAATGTTCACAGTCTGCCCACCTTCTCTTTCTGCAGTATTCATTTCAGCTGTAAGCAAATAATCAAAGGAAATTCCCAAATAAGCATAAGGCTGAATCTTTATTCGATCATAGGTATATCTAATCATTGCCGGTATATGCAACCAGGTCTGATCTTCAACAAATCCTACCTGGAAATTTTGGACGTTAAAATCCTCTGGTGAGGCGCTGTTGAAAGTATTAGGGATGGTATTGGAAAACTCATAACTCCTTAAGGCATATGATACGCCCAGAATCGCTTCAAAGCTACTATAGAAATTATACTCAAAGGTCAATGCTGCGTGTATTGCCGGTTGAGGTGTGTAATTATCTGAACTAATGGATGTTTCATCTGTAATAAAAGAATTAAAGGTTTGGGTAGCATTAATCAATGTTGCATTTATACCTGCTTTTAAACCTATCCTAAACAAAGGTTCGGTCCTAAACTTATTGTATAGAAATATTAACTCAGCCTCATCTACATTTGGGTCTATGGTAAATCCCGGATCAGCTGATAAAAGGTCAATCATGGATGCTTCGGCACTCTCTTTATCATCAGTAAAAAGATAAACCAGTGTCAACAGTTTATGAGCCCTTACTTCCTGTTCCCTTGTAAAATTATCCCCCTGTAAACAGCCCGACAATTGATTGGGAATAGAAATCAATCTACCAGCTTCAAAATCATCCTCAGCGTTATTCAATATTTGAGTACATGTCAAAGATTGAGCGAAGGCTTGGGGGATTAACAAAAAGACAAGAAATTGGGTAAGAATTATATAACGAAACATATGATTACTCCGATCTTTTTGGTAATCCTACTACTGTTTCGCGATATTCAATCCCCTCTCCTACATATTGCTTCCATTCTTTATCACTCATGTTGCCATTCAGCTTTTCGCCTATTTTTTTTGCCCATTCATCAGGTTCTATAGGCCAAATCCTGATCTTGCTGTCTTTAGAACCTGAAATTAAAGTTTTGCTATCAGGACTAAAAGCAACAGACCAAACCCAGTCTTCATGATCATCCAATACTTTTGGTAATTCAAATATGTCATTAATATCCCATACGCGTACAGATCCATCAAAGCTGGAAGCGGCAAGTAATTCATCATCATTACTGATATCTATGTCAGTAATTCTTGCTTTATGACCGATGAGTTTTTGATATTCTTCTTTTTTTTCCATATCCCACATAATAATATTTCCCATATCGTCTCCAAAAATTAGATATTGTCCTTCGTGGCTGAAGGTTATTGCCTGAATGGGTACCCTGTCATCTTTTCTGTAGAGCGTTGATTTCTCCATATTATTTTTCATATCCCAAAGAAGCACATCGCCAGATTCAGTGCCGCCTGCCAGAAAATTACCATCATCAGAAATTGCGAGGGCTTTTATTCTGGAATCAAAAGTATCGATCAATTCAGAATTATCCACTGTGCTTTTTCTTAATTGTCCATCTGCACCAACAGAAATAAATCCTTGACCATCTGGTAAAAAGATCAAATCAAAAACGGCTCCCTCATGTCCAGGAATTGGTATTGGTTCAGCCGAATTACCTTTCAAGTCAAGAATATAGATTTGCTCATCTTCCCCACCCATCGCTAGCCATTGTTCATCCGGACTGACGCCCACAACCCTGTTGACATTATTGCCACTTAATAAAGTATCCGGTGACCTGGACTGGTCGTCAACAAACCATTTTAAAATATATCCATCCGCTCCGGCAGAATAAAACTTGTCACCCATAGGAGAATAGACGACGGACCTCACGCCGTCTTGATGTCCGAAGAATTGATTAAGCGAATCGGTGGTCAATGATTTTAAAGCTTCATAGATACCAACATAAATATCCCCATTAAATTTCTTATCAGAATATTCATCAAAAAATGTAAAAGCCTGGCTGGCAACCAACCCTTTCAATTGCGGGTCTTCAATTTGCTTTGCTTTAATGGCCATGGAAAGTGCAATGGCCTGATAACGTAATCGATCTGCATCAGCTCGTGCTTTTTGAGCCAGATCTGTTTGCTCCTGAGCTAACCTGGTTTGACGCTCAGCGTCTGCTCTCGCTGTTTCTGCTTGTTCCGCCCTTGTTTGAGCCAGCGCTGCCTGTTCCCGTGCAATAGCAGCTTGTTGTTCAGCTTCTTTTTCGGCTACTATCGCTCTTTGTGCTTGTTCTTCTGCTCTTAACCGCTCAGCCTCAGCATCTTCTTTAGCTCTTTCCGCCTGATTTTTTTGGTGAATTGCATCAGCTTCGTTCTCTTCTGCTATCTCAGCCAACCTTTCTGCGTCTGCTCTTGCTTTTTGAGCAGCAATGGTTTGTTTTTCGGCTTCATTCGCTTGTATTTGAGCCAATACCACAAAGAAAATGGATACTAAAGCTGCTAACCCAAGGGTTATCGCAACTATTCGTGACCTGCGAAGTGCTCTTTTTTGTAATAATTCCTTATTCTTTTGCTCCGTTTCATAAGCTTTCTTACTGGTTTCCAAAAAAACCATGGTACGCTCATAGGCCGGATGATATCGTTGCCCCCAAACAAGTGTGGGTTTATTTTCCTCCTGCCAGTTTATAGCCAGCTGCAAGTCAGGCATTTGCCATAATCCGGCCCTTCCCATTTGAAATTGCTCGGCAGATTCCGCCAACTTCATATACATACTGGCGGAGGTAGATTCTTCTTCCAGCCACTGCTTCAATCTGGTCCATATCCGCATTAGACTTTCATGGGATATGTCAACTACAGTTTCTGATTCCAGTCGAACACCGTAAGGTGGCATCAATAGTGTCCTGCCAGGTTCTCTGAATTTATCCACAACATGAACGACCTCATCTTCACTTACACCAACAATCGAAGCGATTGTGGATAGTTTTGTCGGTCTCCTTAT
This sequence comes from Cyclobacteriaceae bacterium, assembly GCA_051155775.1. GTDB lineage: Bacteria > Bacteroidota > Bacteroidia > Cytophagales > Cyclobacteriaceae > CAYSCZ01. Next base: position 15,929 of record DAXETV010000029.1, read on the forward strand.
ACCCTGATTTTCACTACCTTTTTCTGTTAAAGACTTGAACATTACCTCACATATCTCCTGTTCTCTTTTTGTGAGGTTATCGTATGCTTCATTGGCGTGCTGGGAAAGCGCTTCTTTTATAGTTCCGATGGCGGTATAATGACGCAGGTCCATCGGTTCGTCTGCATTATGATTTTCGATCCAATACTGCCAGGTTCGCATCAAAGCGTGTTGCAGAATAGGTAGTTGGTCGGGATTATCCCCGACGTCATTTAATAATTGCTGAGTCAATCTTGGTGCTATGCGACCTCCTCCCACTGCAACTGGCCCCTCTATTGCCAATCTCTTCTGATCCCTGGTCATTTGAGGGATTAGGTAGTGGCTGTCATTAATCATTTGTGTTAACTCAGGAAACTGTGCACATTCCCCAATAAAATCAGAGCGCATGGTTAATGCAATGTATATTGGCTGGTCATATTGGTGAACTGCTTCAAGAAGTAAATTCACAAATGCAGAGGATTCTTCTATATTAAATTGTGCTCCTTCTATTTTTCGATACCGGAAAAGTTCTTCAAATTGGTCAACCAGGATTAAAAGGTTCTCATTTTCGTCATTATTCAACTGCTTGACCGTTTCAATTAATCCCAATGAACTACTTCTGAGCACGGTTGAGGTTATTGTCTTTCTGATTAACTTATCTTCATCACTAAGGTCAAGATATTCGTTATTTTTATTCAATAGGGACTCAGCCAGATTATCGATTGGTCCATTACCCGGGCGCATTGCTACTATCTTCCAATTGGAACCAGCATCGGTCATAAAACCGCCATACAGGGTAGGTATGAGACCACAATACATTAGTGAGGATTTACCACTTCCGGAAGCTCCTAAAACCCCCACAAACTTACTTTCAGCCAACTTAACCAACACCTCATCACTTTGTCCTTCCCTACCAAAGAATAAGTGGCTTTCTTCAATTCCAAAAGGCCTTAATCCCGGAAAAGGATTCATAAAGTCAGTAACCTCTAGTGGGGTAGAGAAAGAATTAGTTGTTTGGTGTTCCATGTCTTAAATTTTTTCTAAAAATGGTTTAAGATCATTTTGTAAAACCATTGTGTTGTTGATCTTCAATTTATCTAAATCTAAATCCCTTTGATTATCTATTAATAATGCTTTAGCTTTCATTGGTTTATTTCTTCCAAATCCGGGCGCTTTTAACAAATCTAGAAGTTTTATTTTAATCCAGTTTTCATTTGCTTCACCGGTATAGATTAAAGTGGCATCACATCTCCTTAAATTTTCCTGATGTAAATATCTCAGATCTACCAAGTCTCCTTCGTGAACAGCACTGATAACGTTATAGCCTTGTTCTTTTAAGGTTTCCGAAATTCTGTGGGAGCCTTCCGCGTCATTTTTATCAAATATCAAATAAACTAATTTTCCTCTATCCTGATCCTCCTGGTTATCTTCAATATGGGAATCTCTTTTAATTTTGAACCTGCCACCGGTGAGGAGCTCTTCCCTAACTATGCTCTTAAGCTCCTGTAATGGTATCTGGAGCACTTCGGCTTCGTCGAGCATGGCAGCATCTGTTTTTAGGTCTTCTATAAAGATTTTCTGGCGTTCGGATACATTTTTAAAATTGGGGGACAACCAGATCAATCGATTAAACTTCAACTCACTTTCACCCTTGACATTCTTCTCATGCACCTTACGCGTATGCTTGGTGGCTATTTTGTTTTGTATGTCAATTACAGATAAATCGGAGCCTTTTGGTTTATAACCATAATCTTCACCCACCAGGTGTATAGACATTCTACATTTTTTAATATCATTTTCCACCATCTCTTCAAGTGCTTTGGCTTCTTTTGGTAAAGAGTGTATCGGAAGCACATTATAGCCATGCCTGATCAGCTCCCTTTTAATAATGTCCCTTTGTATAACTACATCTACACCAGTACTCGCCAGGTAAACTGTTTTCTCCCGTTGAACAGATATTTGGTTATCTGTGGTCTGTTTATCATCCGAGAGTGCAAACAGAACTTCTATGATATCGTAGGCCATGTCAACCAGTTTCATCCAATAACTCCGCTCTGTACTGCCACCAAAAAATTTTTTATATTCAATTACTTCCCCGGAAAGTGAGTCATATTGGAAAAAATCATAAGTTTCAATGTTTGAAATTTCAGGAAGCACTTCGTCAGTGTCAACGGGATATTTTAGTACTTTAAATAATACTGGACGACCATTAGCCATCATATTATCCATATGATTCATGTTAAACGCTTTAACAGAATTTATCAGCACTCTTTCTTCAATAAAATGCTCTGAAATTACACATATACAAACTTCCGCATTATCGACCAAGCTCTGATTAACGTTGTTCTCTGTAAAAGCATGAATTGTTGGGTTAGAGCGGGTTAACTGAAAAAATAACGTGTCTAAAAATCGCTTAAAATTTGAAATCCAACCATGGACGCTACCTTCGATAGGTTCATCATCTAAGCTTGAATGTAGAATAACTATGTCCTGGTCGGCATTCATAACAAAACGAATTTACTATTTTTTAAATGACTATGTGATTTTTTTCAAACCATATGTCCAAAGATCCAATCTTTATATTTCAATATGATGTTCTTCTGTTTTCAATTCTGAATTGAGGACCCTTAGGGTAACATCAACCATATCTATATATTTAGACATCATATCATAAAATTCATCCTTACTGATGATTAGTAGTAAGGACTCTTCTTCTGTGGTTGCGCTAAAATTATATTTATCTGAATCTAATATTACTTCTTCCCCGATCACACTACGTTCTAAAAGCGTTTTTATCGTTTGATCTTCATCATGTAATCTAATAGACCCTTTGACAATTATGAAAATTGGATATACACCTTTATCTTCTTTATCTATTATGGTTATACCTTCATCAATTTTAATCTCATCGGTTACTTTAGCCAATTCAATAAGAATTGCTCCAGGAATAGACTTGAATTCATCTATTTCCTTTAACAACATGGTATTTTCAATATTCAAAAGCTTTTTGTGGAATTTACCACCCTCTTCCTGAAAAACAGGCGGAAGTATCGCTTTATCGAGATCTGATTTCACTTTAGGGTCTAACCTGGCAGTATGGGCGTCATATTGATGTTGATCGATCATGTAAATTATAGCTGCCGCTGTTTCCCGCATAAAATAGTCCGGGTTGAACAGGTTTGCCACCAAAGCATCTGCGACTTTTGCATCAGGCATCGACCCAATTTTGTACATGGCTAGCGCTTTAGTCCATTTGTTGATATGGTTGTAGTCTCTATTAATAATCTGGAGTAAAAGGTCCTGGTAATTTTCGAATTCTTCGGGAGGATAGTATGCTTGTAATTTATTAAGCCTCTCAGAGTTTTTGTAATCGTCTAAGATTGGGAAAAGCTTAACCTTAAGGTTGTCTTCAACAAATACTTGCAACATCTCTATAGCAAACGCTACATTGTCTGTACTTCCTTCTTCAATATTTTCCTGGACCAGCCTTATGCTCTGAGGGTCATAAATCATCGCCAATAGCATAAATATATCTCTGTAATTTTGCTTATTTTCTTCCTCAAAAGCGTTTCTAACCATATAATCATAATGATCATCATTTGGTATTTCAGTAAGCGCTTTGATGTTCCAGGCTATGTCTCCAATTATTGCCTCGATGGCTATTTTTATTCTGGCTGCCTGAAAATCGTAGGCTTGAAATCCATTATAACTTAGTGAAAGCAAAATCTCGGAAATAATACTTTTGTCGGGATAATCAATTTTTCGCCATAATAATTCAATGGCCTTTGATCCGCCTAATCGACCAATCACTTGTATTATCCTTAGCATCACGTTGGGGCTCTGATTGGTTTTATAAAAAGCATTATCGACAGTCTGGAGTACCGAATCACCGGAAGCAATTAATGATGCCATAGCAACATTAGAATAAGCAGGTATATCAAGATTTTCAATAAGTATAGGCCATAACTCCGGACGTTTTAATTTGCCGGCCGTTAGCATTGCCGCTTTCTTCACCTCCGGGTTGATATCGCGCATTAACTCATTCACATAGCTTACATGTCTATCCTCCTCCAAATTAACCAATAATCTAGCGGCTAGTATTCTATCTTTGAAATTTGCCGAACGGATCATTGGAAGTATTCGTTCTTCTGAAATTTTTACTTTTTTGAACTTTTCAAAATTATCGATTACCTTATTACCCAACTGCTTTAACCTGTCAATATTTTCATAGCTAACTTCTTCTTTTAGGCTTTCCAGAAGATGAAGCGGTTTACATTCATTAAGTTTTACATATGAATATTTTCTTACTACCGGTAGTTCTGTCTGGAGCATCTCGATTAAGGTATCTTCAAGTTTAATAGGTTCAATACGCTCCAATAATTTCAATGAAATGATACTTCTGTCGGTTTCCTCCTCAAGCAATTCATTCTTTAATACGTTTATGGTACTATGGACATTTCTTTTTCCTTCACCTCTCATCTCATCTTTTTTAACTTCCAGCGTTCCTCTCAATGTAGTCTTATATTCATTAAATAGTTTGGTTGCGTAGATTACCACCAAAATGGCAAGACCGAGAATAAAATAAGAGAAGTGTATCAGCTCAAAAAACACCAACAGTCCCAGTCCGATTTGTGCAGCACCCGCAATCAGTGTGGAAAATTGATTGACCACCCCTTCGATTTTGGTTTGTACATCAAACCTAATTTTCACATCCAACGGTAAAAAGAATAATTTAAATGCCGGGTTTTCTAAGGCATCCTTGAGCGATGCTGTAAAGAGCTTTCCAAGCGCTGTGAAAAGAAAATAAAACAAAAAGACATCAGACTTTTCTTCATATCCGAAAATGTGGCCAGATACCACCGCACCAATGGTAAATAAAATCAATACCAGTGGCATAACCATGAGCGCAATTTTCAGACCATAGTTTTCAATTATGTAGTCATTAATGAAACTTTGAATTAAAAAGCTGGATATCATTATCGCCCCATTAAAAAAGGATAAAAAGTTAGCCAACTCTGTTTCATTCGGATACATTGTCTCAGTGGCTGTCAAAAAAGTATAGCTCACAAAAACACTGACCCCCATAGAGAATACCAAAAAAAGCGATAGCATTTTCAGGTAAGGGGTCTTCAATATATCTATAAATCGAATGGTCTGCTCCATCTCCCCTTTTTGACGTTTAGTGACCGCGTCTACGTTGTAGTTTCTGATGATGGTGATTGAGAATATAAAAACCCCAAAAGCAGCCAAAGAAGAGAACATTAATAGGTCGTAAGTCTTGTCAATAACATAAGTCGTTAAAATTGGTATGGAAAAAAAAGCAAGTATTGTTGCAGATAATTGACCGGTGTCAATACCTCCAATAATCCTTTTAGATTGTCTTAAGTCAAATATTCTTCCAAACAAACCCCAAAAACCGAGTAATGTAACTGCGGTGATTGGACCTATCATCACAAACAACACAAAAGGAAGAATGTAAAAATCATTTTCGCTCACTGAATAATCAATAAATTCAAAAGATAATCGGATACCAGTAATGAATAATAATATCAAAAAAATATTAGATGTAACCAGTACAGAATACTTCAACCTTTTTTGCAGGGATACATAAAGAATGGTAGATACAATTCCTAAAAAACCAGTAGTGAAAAAAGCCACGTCAAGGTAGGATTCACCCATAGTATTCAAGAATAAAGTTTCAGAACCAATCTGATAGGTTGCAAGAAATATTCCCATGAAGAAACCTTTGCCAAGCAATAATAACATCGGTTTTTCTTCACCTTCAATACCCCCTAAGAATTTTAAAAACGCCTGTACCACAATTCTTTTTAATTTGATCTTAGAAAATTAAATAAATTTTATAAAAATTTGACTATTCAAAGATCAATAGGTAAAAATTAATGAAACGCAATCACTCAATTAGATTAAAAATATAATTCACTGGCTACCCTGTAGGTATTGGAATGAGCTTCTAATATGTCTGAAATTTTTTTTGAATAGCCGCCTCCCATACTCACTACTATTGGGATTTTATTCTCGCGGCAAAACTTAAAAACTATCTCATCCCTTTTTTTACAGCCGGCTATGCTAACACTTAGGCGGCCTAATTGGTCAGTTATTAATATATCTACGCCCGCCTGATAAAATATAAATTCTGGCTTGAAATTATTGGTGATAGTTTCTATAGCTTTTTGAAGTTGAAATAGGTATTTCATATCAGAAACACCATCATCCAGGGGCAGGTCAAGGTCAGAAAGTTCTTTTTTTAGCGGATAATTATTTTTACCATGCATACTAAATGTGAAAACATTGGGTTCGTGCTTAAATATCTCAGCCGTTCCATTACCCTGGTGGACATCCAGGTCTATAACCAATACTTTTTTAAAACCCATGTGTTTGATCAGGTAATTAGCAGCAATCGCTATGTCATTAAGCAGACAGAAGCCTTCCCCTTTATCGCTAAAAGCATGGTGAGTACCCCCAGCAACATTCATTGCCACACCATATTGCAGTGCATAGTGACAGCATTGTAGTGTCCCATGGGCTATCTCAATCTCCCTCTCAACCAATAATGATGATAAAGGAAAACCTGTTCTTCTAATTTCCTGCCTGGTTAGTTTGAGCGCTTTGAGCTTCGTCCAGTAAGCTTCTGTATGTACATCCAGGATTAAATCCTCCTGTAATTTATTTGGTTGGAATAAGTTTTCCGCTTCTATCGTTCCCTCTCTTAAAAGTTGCTGTGGCAACAATTCATATTTTATCATGGGAAATCTATGATCTTTTGGAAGAGGGTGTGAATAATTTGTATTCCATGCTACCTTCAGCATAAACAGCAAACCCCGACCAAAAAAATAAAGTTTGACACTAAGCCTTTTTTCTTAAATCATCAAACAAAGAATTGAGTATAGCCAGTATCAAGCTAAACAAAAAAGCCCACCAAAATCCATCCACTTCAAAACCAGGAACTAAAGCATCCGCCAGAACAATAAGAATAGCGTTTATTACTAATAAGAATATACCAAGTGTTATAACAGTCAGTGGGATGGTTAAGATAATCATAAGAGGCTTGATGGTGACATTTAAAATTGCCAGGATTAAAGCTACGATCGTTGCTGTTAGAAAATCTTTGATATCTACTCCAGGTAAAATATAGGAGGCAATGATTATTCCAAGTGCTGATAAAAGTATTTTAACCAGAAAATTCATTCAAATTATGATTTAAACCAATTAGCGTACATCGGATAATTCGATGCTATTCTATCGATCATTTCATTATTCTTTCCCTCCGTCTTTTTAATTCTCTTGGCGGGAACTCCAGCCCATATGCTGTTGCTTTCTACATACGTGCCTTCTAATACTACTGATCCTGCACCAATAATTGCTCCTTTTTCAATAATTGCATGATCCATTACGATGGCACCCATTCCAATCAGCACCCGATCTTTCAACTCACAACCGTGTATGATGGCCGAATGGCCAATGCTAACTTTATTCCCGATCACTGTTGGGGCTGTTTTATAAGTACAATGTACTACTGCATTGTCCTGAATATTGGTATCACTGCCTATTTTAATGTAATGGACATCACCTCTGATAACTGCATTAAACCAAACGGTGCAATTTTCACCCATTTCCACTTCACCTACAATCGTGGCGTTATCAGCGAACCAACAACTCTTTGGGAATTTTGGTGCGATACCCCTTACTTCCTTAATAAAAGCCATCACTCAAAACTAATATATTTTAACTGACAGTCAATACTGCCATTTTGACACTTATCGTTATATTTGCGCCTTAAACGAGTGTTAGCGATGAATCAACTAATAGAAGACATTACCATACTGGATAATAGTAACAAGCTTACCAAACCCTCAGGAAATAATCCAAAGGGAAAAAGAAAGCTATATATAGAGAGCTACGGTTGTCAAATGAATTTTTCTGATAGCGAGATCGTATCATCAATTCTCGAAAAAGAAGGGTTTCAAACAACATCAGACTATGAAGAGGCGGATTTGATCCTCATCAATACCTGCTCTATCAGGGAAAAAGCAGAACAAACTGTCAGAAAGCGTTTGTCTCAGTTTAATAAATTAAAAGCAGAAAAGCCCTCCACCACCGTTGGTGTATTAGGCTGCATGGCAGAAAGACTAAAGTCAAAATTCCTTGAAGAAGAAAAAATAGTTGACCTGGTAGCAGGGCCTGACGCCTACAGAGACCTTCCAAAATTAATCGGTGATGTTGATGCAGGCCAAAAAGCAGTCAATACATTCCTTAGCCGGGAGGAAACATATGCTGATATCAGCCCGGTAAGACTTTCCTCTAATGGGGTCAGTGCCTTTATTTCAATCATGAGAGGATGTGATAATATGTGTTCATTTTGTGTTGTGCCCTTCACCCGTGGCAGGGAAAGAAGCCGCGACCCTCATTCAATTGTTAGAGAGGCCACTGACCTTTTTAACAACGGATACCGAGAGGTAACGCTGCTTGGACAAAATGTTGATTCTTACAAATGGTCTTCAGAAGAAAATAATAAGGCTAAACTTCAAAAAGCCAACCCTAGTGAAGTGATAAATTTTGCTAAACTATTGGAAATGGTAGCTCACGTAAACCCATTATTGAGGGTAAGGTTCTCTACATCACACCCAAAAGATATTACTGATGAAGTGCTGCACACTATGAAAAAATACAATAACATCTGCAAGTATATTCACCTTCCGGCCCAGAGTGGCAGTACCCGGGTCTTATCGCTTATGAACAGAACATACTCCCGGGATTGGTACTTAGAGCGGGTAAGATCAATAAGACACATTTTGGGTGATGAATGCGGGATTTCATCGGACTTTATAACCGGCTTTTGCACTGAAACCGAAGAAGAACACCTGGATACTTTGTCCCTGATGGATATCGTCAAGTTTGACTTTTCATACATGTTCATTTACTCAGAAAGACCTGGCACATTAGCAGCTAAAAAGTTTACTGACGATATACCGTTGGCTATAAAGAAAAGAAGGCTTAAAGAAGTAATTGAAAAACAAAACGTGCTATCTCTGCACCGAAATAAACTTGATGTTGGAAAAACCTTCGATGTACTAATCGAAGGATTATCAAAAAGATCAAAAAATCAATTTAAAGGAAGGAACAGCGCTAATAAAGTAATCATTTTCGATATAGAAGACGGATTAAAAAAAGGGGATTTCACAAAGGTCGCAGTTTATGATTGCACGGCTGCTACTTTATTTGGGAAAATCATTAAAGAGTAGTTGAAATATGAATAATTCGGATATACTAAGCATCAAACAGCGGTTCGAGATAATTGGAAACTCTCCCAAGCTGAATAATGCGATCAGGGTAGCTATTCAGGTTTCAGGCACTGACATGAGCGTACTCATTACCGGAGAAAGTGGAAGTGGTAAAGAATCTTTCTCTAAAATTATTCATTCCCTTAGTCCTAGGAAACATGGTCAATTTATAGCCATCAATTGTGGTGCAATACCTGAAGGAACAATTGATTCAGAGCTCTTTGGACATGAAAAAGGAGCTTTTACAGGTGCTTATGATTCAAGAAAAGGTTACTTTGAAGTGACTAATGGTGGTACCATATTCCTTGATGAAATTGGTGAAATGCCGCTTGGGACACAAGCCAGGTTATTGAGGGTCTTAGAAAACGGCGAGTTCATTAAGGTTGGTTCTTCAAAAGTTCAAAAAACAGATGTAAGGGTAATCGCTGCCAGTAATGTTGACCTTATAAAAGCTGTTGAAAATGGAAAATTCAGAGAAGATCTTTATTACCGTTTAAACACTGTGCCAATCAATGTGCCGCCTCTTAGAGAACGGGGTAATGATATAATCCTGCTGTTTAGAAAATTTGCTTCTGATTTTTCAGAAAAATATCATGTGAAACCAATAGAACTGACAGCTGAAGCTAAAGATGTGTTAATCAGTTATCATTTCCCGGGAAATATAAGGCAATTGAAAAATTTGGCTGAACAAATGTCCGTTTTAGCTATGGATAGGGTAATTGACGCAAATCAGTTAATGGAATATTTGCCTGATCAACATAGTAATTTGCCGGCAATTGTACCGAAAAGTGAAAAATACAATAGCGAATTCTCGGAAAGGGATATACTTTATAAGGTCTTATTCGACTTAAAGAGTGATTTTAATGAATTGAAATCATTGGTATTGAAAATTTTGAAAAAAGATGATTCTACGGAACTAATAGAGAAACATGGAAATTTATTCTCCAAAATTCCTAATGAAGGTAATGAAGATGCCGATACAGAAGAATTAAAACCAAGTAGTCCGCTACTTTTGGAATCAGCTAAAGATCAAAATAATTATTCGGTTGACATCCAGGATATTACCCATGAGACGGAAGATGACGAATCACTCTCCATAGAGAAAAAAGAAAAAGAGTTGATAATGAAAGCCCTACATAGGAACAATAGAAAAAGAAAACAGGCAGCAAAAGACCTGGGAATCTCAGAAAGAACACTTTACAGAAAAATAAAACAATATGAACTGGAAGAGTTTTAATTTATCCTCGGCATACATATTATTAATGGTATTAACCGGTGGGTGCGGGGTTTATTCCTTTAGCGGTGCATCTATTGGGCCAGATGTCAAAACAATATCCATAGGGACATTTTTTAGTAACGCTCCTCTGGGCCCATCCAATATGAGCACGCTGTTCACTGAAAAGTTAAGAGATTTTTATCAGCAAAACACTAGTCTGGTGTTGGTTCAGGAAGAGGGTGATCTACAAATCGAGGGGTTTATAGAAGACTATACTTTAAAACCAATAGCACCCAGCTCTGCAAATAATACAGGTGGTATTGATTTCAGCAGCCTGACCCGAATTAATATCACGGTTTCAGCAACATATTATAATACAAAAGATGATGCTTTTAATTTTGAAAATAAAAATTTCTCCTTCTTTAGAGACTTTGATCAAAATTCTGAAGATCTCGAATCTAACGAACAAGAATTCTTAAACGAGATTTTTGACCAAATTATCTTGGATATATTCAATAATTCAGTGGCTAATTGGTAATTTTTTTTAAATTCGGAAAATATTTTTAAATTATCATCCGTGGACGAACAATATTTTATAAGCTTATTACGGCATCCCGGAAATATAACAAAGGATAACTTAGATGAACTGGCAGATGTAGTTGAAAGATTTCCATATTTCCAAAGTGGAAGGTTGGTCCTGGCAAAAGGAAGTAAAGAACTTAAAGTTTCGGAAGCCAAACAAAGAATAAACTCCGCCTCAGTATATGCCACTGATCGAACATTATTAAAAAAATATATACTGGGAGAAATTATTTTTCTGGATTCAAAAACAGAAGAGAATAAACCAAGGGAAAAACCCGTTACATCCAAGCATAAGCCCACCAAAAAAGTAAAAAGTACTTACCAAACGACCAAATCACAACAATCAACCACCGCTAGAAAAACAAGTGCCCCAATCCTGAAAGATTCAGGACCATTGCCCACCAAACCAAATCCTTTAGCTGACTCCATATTAAGCCACCGCAAAGAGTATGAGCTTTCAACCGATGAAGCTATAGACGAATTGAAGCATTATCTGGATGAGCTTCAAAGGAGTAAATCCAGATATCTTGAATATGAGAAGAAGATGGATGAGATAGAGGCCGAAGAACAAGCCGTTGATGAAGCAGTGAAAAAAGCAGCTATTGAATCAGAAAATACTGAGGAAACCAAAAGTGAGACCTCATCAAATATAAAATCGGGCCAACAAGAAGAAGCATCCTCAGAACCAACTGAAAAAAAATCTACAGAAGAACAGCAAATACTAACACAAGTTCAAGAACCCGAAAAAGAACAATCAACGACAGCAAAATCGACAGATGAAACTGACGCACCTAAGGCATCAGAAAATGTAACCAAAACCAGAAAATCATCCAGGAGCGTTGTTCAGAAGAAAGAAACGCAGATTAAGCAAGACCATGAACAACAAAAAAAAGAACAACCCAAAGAGCCTGTTAAATCACCATCAAAAAGATCAAAGTTCAAAATAGAAAGCCATAAACCGAAGCAAGTAGAAGAACCCAAACAAGCCCATCCAAAAGAAAAAGAATCATCTGCCCCTAAGAAAAAGCGTTTTGTATTGACTTCAGGCTCCAATAAAAAATCTGGAGAAAAAAAAAACCAATAAGTTCAGAACATAGAAATCAAGAAAGAAATCAACAGGAAATCATAGAAAATTTCTTGAAAAAGGAACCTTCCCTGGTGAGGCGTAAAGCTGATCATAAGGCTAACCAGGAAAAACAAGACTTATCCGAACCCAGCATTGAATTAGAGAAAGAAATTGTATCAGAAAATCTGGCTAAACTGTATTTAAAACAAGGTAAAACAGACAAAGCAATCAGCATTTATGAAAAGCTCATATTGAAATTTCCTGATAAAAAGAGTTACTTTGCGGCTTCTATTGAAAAATTAAAAAATTTATAAATGTATACATTAGTTGTGATACTGGCATTGTTATGCGGATTATTGTTAATATTAGTGGTTTTAGCTCAAAATCCTAAGGGAGGGGGTCTTTCAAGTCAGTTCGGAGGAAGTGGAGGGGCATCTCAAATTATGGGCGTTCAAAAAACAGGGGATATTTTGGAAAAACTTACCTGGGGATTTGCCATCGCACTCTTGACACTTACCTTATCAACAAGTTTTTTAGTTGGTGAAAAAGAAGAAACTACCATAGAAAGTCCAAATGTAGATAGGGCTAACCAGAGAACTGTGGTTCCATCGTTGGGTGGAGGAACTACAAACCAGGAAAACGAACAACCTACTCAGGATGTCGAAGACCTTGAAGGACTAGAAGGTCTTAATCCCGAAGAGGATGAATCAAATTAAACATATTAGGCAGCACTTAAATGTCTTACAAGTAATCGTTTAGCTACAGGTAGGATTGTCTCAGCTACTGGGTAACTAAGCTTACTTAAAATAAGATAAGTCGCTGGATTTGGCAGCTGTTTGTTTTTTCTTATCAACTGCATCTTAATTGATTCGTAACTATTGAATATTGACTTATTCTCTTTTTGGATAAAATTTGTTGAGATTCCTCTAAAATTTTCCTGATGATTTTTGAATACGGTTAGATTATAAAAATATATGAAAACCTCATTCTCATTATCCCTATTCAGGAACAAATAACCTTCATCGGAATAAATAGGGGTCAGTCCAATAGCGGTTAGCTCCATATTTCCTTCAACAAGTTCATAAAGTTCCTTGCCTTCATTGATGTACTCTTCGAACTTGGGAATTGCAAAGAAAATAATATCCTCAATTTCTTTCATCATATCATCATCTTCAATCAACCTTTTGTAAGATATTTTCAGTTTTTTAAAATCTGCTTTGGATATGCTTTTGGGAAAACTTTCATATACAATCTCTTTATTCTCTTTGATCTTCAACAAGTTCTTATAATGAAATACAAGGTCAGAAAGGAATGGAAATAATTTATTTAAAAGAAATTCTTTTCTGACATTCTTGAGATATGCCAAAAGGACATATTTTTTGTATTCAAAGTCAATTAATCCCTGCGTAATCCAATCATGATTTAATTTTTCCATATTCCAATCAATCAATTTTAAAATCAATATAAAAATTAGACGATTATTTTCATAAACCACTGACATATTTTTTGATAGTGTAAATTTTGTCATGTTATAGACTGAAATTTTGTCTTGTATTTATTCAAATAATGGATTGGCACAGCTTATGTTACTACGAGATTAGTTCTTAGTTTATTACTAACCTATTATAAATACAAGCAAAATGTCAAAAGTTAACTTTAAACCATTAGCTGACAGGGTTCTAGTTGAGCCAGCTGTAGCAGAAGAAAAAACGGCTTCTGGGATCATAATCCCTGACACTGCCAAAGAAAAGCCTCAAAAAGGCGAGATTGTAGCTATCGGTTCCGGAAAAAAAGACGAACCTATCAATGTTAAAATAGGAGATCACGTGCTTTATGGTAAGTATGCCGGTACAGAAATCACAATTGATGACAAAGAGTACCTGATTATGAAAGAGTCAGATATCTACGGAATTATTTAAAAAATTTAATCTTTAACAAAAAAACCTAATTAGAATGGCGAAAGAATTATTTTTCGATAGTGACGCAAGAGATCAATTAAAAAAAGGTGTTGATACTCTTGCACATGCAGTAAAAGTTACCCTTGGTCCAAAAGGTCGTAATGTGGTAATTGACAAGAAATTTGGAGCTCCTTCTGTTACAAAAGATGGTGTCTCAGTTGCAAAAGAAATTGAATTAAAAGAACCCATTGAAAATATGGGGGCACAACTTGTTAAAGAGGTTGCCTCCAAAACTGCAGATGATGCAGGTGATGGTACTACAACTGCAACGGTTCTAACACAGTCAATTTTCACACACGGAATAAAAAATGTGGCTGCAGGAGCAAATCCTATGGATCTGAAAAGGGGTATAACCAAAGCCGTTGCTGCTGTGGTAGAAAATTTAAAATCCCAATCTAAAGAGATTAAAGGCTCAGATGAGATAGCTCAGGTAGCATCTGTTTCTGCAAACAACGATGCGGAGGTTGGTAAAATGATAGCAGCCGCTATGGATAAGGTAGGAAAGGATGGAGTAATCACAGTTGAAGAGGCAAAAGGCACGGAAACGGAAGTTAAAACCGTTGAGGGTATGCAATTCGATCGGGGTTATCTTTCACCCTATTTTGTTACCAATACCGATAAAATGGAAACTGAATTAGAGAGTCCATATATATTGATATATGATAAAAAGATCTCTAACATGAAAGAACTTCTTCCAATCCTGGAAGCAGTTTCACAAACCGGAAAGCCATTATTAATTATAGCAGAAGATGTGGAAGGTGAGGCTCTTGCAACGCTTGTGGTTAACAAAATAAGAGGTGCGTTAAAAATAGCCGCCGTTAAGGCTCCTGGTTTTGGTGACAGAAGAAAAGCTATGCTAGAAGATATAGCTATACTCACCGGTGGTACCGTCATTTCTGAGGAAAGGGGTTATAAGCTTGAAAATGCGACCATAGATTATCTTGGAACCGCTGAGAAAATCAACATTGACAAAGACAATACTACCCTGGTTAATGGTGCTGGTTCTCAAGAAGATATTAAGGCGAGAATTAATCAAATCAAACAACAAATTGAAAATACAACATCAGATTACGACAAAGAGAAGCTACAGGAGCGATTAGCAAAATTATCTGGTGGTGTGGCAATTCTTTACATTGGTGCAGCTACAGAAGTAGAAATGAAGGAAAAGAAAGACTTGGTAGATGATGCCCTACATGCAACAAGAGCAGCTGTTCAGGAAGGTATAATCGCAGGTGGTGGTGTTCCTTTGATCAGGGCTATAAGTTGCCTTGAAGGACTGGAAGTTGAAAATGCTGATCAGGAAACCGGTGTGGGTATCGTTAAACTTGCATTGGAGTCTCCATTAAGAACAATCGTTGAAAATGCTGGTGGCGAAGGATCTATAGTAGTCCAAAAAGTAAAAGAAGGCAAAGAAGATTATGGATACAATGCTGCTACTGATATTTATGAAAATATGTTTGCGGCTGGTATTATCGACCCTACTAAGGTGACAAGGCTGGCTTTAGAAAATGCCGCATCAATCGCAGGTTTATTATTAACCACGGAATGTGCTGTTGTTGAGGAGCCTGAAAAAGAAGGTGCAGCTGGAGCTCCCGCTATGCCTCCCGGTGGAGGAATGGGCGGAATGATGTAATAATTTTCACATTTCATAATAAATAAAAAAGGCCGTCTCAAAGTTAAATGGGGCGGTTTTTTTTATTCTTAGTTGTCAGATACTCTTTATTGGTATCACTTCTAAATTTATAGTTTAAGGTGTAGGATAAAACTGTACATCTTCTACCTTTTCAAGGGCTTTCAGTATAAGTCTTCGGAACCCTTTATTGTGTGTTTGATGGAACCAAAGGTAGCCTCCAAATCTCAAGGCTACTTGACCGGTGCTGTAAGCCTTTTTCGGAAGAGGTTTTCTCTGACACGCTGTTTTTTAATATCTCCTCTTTAGAATTTCGGAATAGATAATCGCTTTCCTGGCACCATTAGGATCTCTTAATGAGTTTCTAATTTCTTTGGCCAGTTTATTGTCCTTTTTTTTCTTGTGATATATATCATCGAAACTTTTATCCTTTAGCAAAGATTTTTCGGAATCATCATCACTTTGAAAATACCTTTTCGCTTCTTTTATTGAATCTTCAAATACTTGTTTTGACTCAGCATCTTCATGTGATGAAGGTCTTCGCTTTTCGTCTCGATCCTTTTCTCTTTCGGAAGTTTCCTGAAATACAGGTTTGTATTCATCATCCTGATCTTCCTCCTCAGTTTCCTGATCTTTTTTGGAAGTGAATTCTTCCAATAGTTCCTCAAATGAGGCAGGCCTCTTCTCCCGTTGTGTTTCTTCTGTTGCCTGAGTGGGCTGTGGTGTTTTCGTACGCTTTTTTCTAAACGCTCTGGAAAGAAAATAGATAATTCCAAAGATCAGATAAATTAATATTTCAATATTGTCCATAAATCAAAATTAAGAAATAAGCCTAACTTTGACAGTTTTTAAGATATAATCCTGCCATATTCATGCTGCTTACCAAATTAGAAATAAAAGGTTTTAAAAGCTTTGCAGATAAAGTATTCATTGGATTTGACAGTGGCGTCACAGGTATTGTGGGGCCCAATGGTTGCGGCAAATCAAATATTGTTGATTCCATCAGATGGGTGCTGGGAGAGCAGAAGTCAAGTGCCCTGAGGTCAGAAAAGATGGAGAATATCATTTTCAACGGCACAAAAAATCGCAAACCGACCCAACTGGCCGAAGTTTCCCTCACATTTAACAATACCAGGAACTTGCTACCCACAGAATATTCTGAGGTTACAATTACCAGGAGGTACTACCGGTCAGGGGAAAGTGAATATTTACTAAACGGTGTCCCATGCAGGCTTAAGGATATTACCAACCTCTTCCTGGACACCGGCATATCATCAAATAGTTACGCCATCATTGAGTTGAAAATGGTTGATGACCTGTTAAATGACAAGGGGAACTCCCGTCGCCAACTATTTGAAGAGTCTGCAGGAATATCAAAATTTAAAATACGAAAAAAAGAAACCTTAAAAAAACTTAGTGATACCGATATGGACCTGGAACGGGTCGATGATCTGCTTTATGAAATTGAAAAAAACTTAAAATCCCTTGAAAAACAATCCAAGCAAGCTAAAAAATACTATGTTATAAAAGAAGACTACAAAAATGCATCAATAGCTCTGGCTAATAAGTCTCTATCAGACTTTAAAAATAAACTTACAGAAGTTAATGAATCGATAAATAACCATTCTGACAAAAAGCTCGAAATAAGTAAAAGACAAAAGGAGAATGACGCAACGATTCAAAAAGCAAAATCCGATTTAATCCTGAAAGAAAAATATTTGTCAAGCCGTCAGCAGACCTTAAATGAACATGTAAATAGAATCCGACAGTATGAAAGTGAAAACAAAATACGCAATGAAAGACTGAGATTTCTGAATGATAAGTCTGATAGCCTTAAGCAGCAAATTGAACAAGACCGGAAAAGTAATGACCGGGCAGCTTTTTCTTTAAATAGTCTGCAAAATGAATTGGAGACAGCGGAAAAAATTTATGATGAGATAACACAAAAAGTGGGTTCACTAAAACAACATTACGAGGATCAAAAACAAAAAACTCAAAAACTTACTGAAGAAGCCAACCTAATCAAAGAGCAGGTAAATGCACAGCGAGACCACAATTACCAGCTAAATAAGTCACTGGAAATCAAAGAAATGCAGTTAAGTTCTTTAAATGAACAAAAAGATAAAATTCAAAAAGACTCTTCCATGCAATCATCAAGTCTGGAAACCTTTAAGAAAAAGTTGGATGAAATACGCATTGCAAAAGAGGAAGCAGATCGGCAACTCAGCAAATCCATTGACAAGGAAAAGTTTCTGGAAGAGACCCTAAACCAAACTGGAAAAACTATTCAATTATTAAAAGAGGATATCACGAAGGTCAACAGAAAATATGATGCAATCCGTAATGAATTTAATCTTACACGCTCACTAGTTGATAATCTCGAAGGATTCCCGGAGGCCATCAAGTTTTTAAAAAAACATTCTGATTGGGCGGAAGAGGCACCCCTACTCTCTGACATTCTTACCTGTCCGGAGGATTACAGGGTAACGATAGAAAACTACCTGGAACCGGTTATGAACTATTTTGTAGTTGAAACAGAGAGACAAGCCTATCAGGCCGTCAATATTTTAAGCGACTCGGCAAAAGGCAAAGCAAACTTCTTCGTACTGGAGAATTTTGAAAATTATAAAGCTGAAGAATCAAAAATTTTTTATGATGGAATTGCCGCCATAGATATCATTGAATTTGATAATCGATACAAGAACCTACTTTTATTCCTACTTGATAAGGTATATATCCTCGATGGAAATAATCTTGAAGATTATGAAGTGGGAAAAAATATCGTTCTCATGGCTAAATCGGGAAAAATCACTAAAAAATTTAACATCATTTCCGGCGGCTCAGTAGGACTTTTTGAAGGGAAAAGGATTGGGCGAGCAAAGAATTTGAAAAAGTTGGAACAGAAAAGTGAGGAATTGATCAACAGAAAACAACAACTTGAACATAGACTAAAACAGACCAACGAACAATTAGCCCAATACCAGGGCCAATCTCAAAAAAACTACATAGAAGAGTTAAAGAAAAAAGCTTCATTATTAAATGAAGATTATATATCCATAAAAGCCAAGCAGGAACAGTTTCAGCAGCAATTAGATACCAATATCACAAGGCAGGAGGACATCGATCAGCAAATCATTAACTTAAACACGGAAATCAGTACATTAAAACCAGAAGCAGAAGCTCAAAAAAATCAACTTCAATCCATCATCGATAAGAACGAAGCCTTTCAGGAGGAGTTGAAAGGGTATAATGAGATCTTAAGCCAGAAATCATCAGCCTATAATCAAGAAAATATCCTCTACCATCAGCAACAAAATAAAGTCAACAGCATAAAGCAAGAATTATCCTTTAAGCAATCTACTTATGAAAGCAGTAAAACACGGATTGAAAAAAATCAATTGGAACTAAAAAATACTGATTTAGAAATAAAGAAGTTGGTAGAGAACACCGCTAAAGATGACGATAAGCTAATTGAAATGTATGAGGAGAAAGAAACTATTGAAGTAAGTGTTAATGACGCTGAAAAAGCATACTATGAATCAAGGGGAATAATAGACAAATACGAGAAAGATGGTCGCGAACTTCAACGGAGTAAAGAAGCTCAGGACAATCTGATTATGGAATACCAAAATAAGCAAAATGAAATTAAACTGCATATTAATTCATTGATTGACAGAATTCGGGTAACGTTTGATCTTGATTTAAACGCATATGAATCAGCTGAAAGCGTGTACAATAAGCTAACCCACGCCGAACTTGAAGAAAAAGTAAAAAACATTAAACAAAAACTCGATAATATCGGGCCGATCAACCCAATGGCCATGGAAGCCTATGAGGAAATAAATGAAAGGCATGAATTTATCAATTCCCAAAAAGAAGATTTGGTTAATGCTAAAAGCAATTTATTGACTACCATTAAAGAAATAGATGAAGTAGCGAAACAAAATTTCCTGGATTCATTTGAACAAATAAATACCAATTTCAAAAAAGTTTTTTGCTCCCTGTTTTCGGAAGAAGATGATTGCTATTTGAAACTAGACAATCCGGAAGACCCACTGGAATCACACATTGAGATCATTGCCAAACCGAAAGGAAAGCGACCACTATCCATCAATCAACTATCAGGTGGTGAAAAAACACTAACTGCAATTTCATTACTATTTGCCATCTATCTTTTAAAGCCTGCACCATTCTGTATCTTCGATGAAGTTGATGCGCCTCTGGACGATATGAACATTGATAAATTTAATGGTATCATCAGGGATTTTTCAGATAATTCCCAATTCATAATCGTAACCCATAATAAAAGAACCATGGCTAGTACAGACATTATGTACGGAATCACTATGAACGAACCCGGAGTTTCTACATTAGTAGCCGTTGACTTAAGGGAACTTGCCTAAAGAATTATTGAAATTTTTTAAATAAAAATAGTATGCATGCATACTATTTTTCACTATTTTTGAAATAGTATGCATGCATACTAAATATTAAGTCAAAACACTTTAATGAATGGAAACTATAACCACAAAAAAAGCAATTAGAGGAGGAGAGTTTCTGATCCGGGAAACTGATCCTCAGGATATCTTCATACGTGAAGATTTTAGTGAAGAACAAATGATGATGGCCAATGCATGTGAGGATTTTGTCGAAAAAGAAATAGAGCCTAATGTTGAGCGTATGGACAGCCTTGAGGAAGGATTTATGGCCTCGTTACTTGATAAAGCCGGGGAATTAGGCTTGTTAGGTGTCAGCATTCCTGAACAATACGGTGGATTAGGCATGAGTTTTAATACCAGCATGTTAATCGCTGATGTTATTGGATCCGCCGGTTCCTTTTCCACAGCTTACGGTGCCCATACAGGAATAGGTACCCTGCCAATTTTATATTACGGTACAGAAACACAAAAATCAAAATATCTTCCCAAACTAGCTTCTGGGGAATGGAAAGCATGTTATTGCCTTACAGAACCAAACGCAGGCTCTGATGCCAATTCCGGTAAAACAAAAGCAACACTTTCTGAAGATGGCAGGCATTACCTCATCAATGGCCAAAAAATGTGGATCTCAAATGGTGGTTTCGCAGATTTATTTATTGTATTTGCCAAAATTGATGACGATAAGCATCTGACCGCGTTTATCGTGGAGAAAAGCTTTGGTGGCATCACCATGAATGATGAGGAGCGAAAACTGGGGATAAAAGGTTCATCTACACGACAGGTATTTTTTAATGATTGCAAAGTACCGCTGGAAAATATATTATCGGAGAGAGAAAATGGTTTTAAAATAGCGGTTAATGTTTTAAACATTGGCAGGGTTAAACTCGGTGTTGGCGTAATAGGGGGTTGTAAAAAAATTATTGACCTTAGTGTCAATTATGCCCATGAAAGAAAACAATTTGGACAATCCATCAGCAATTTCGGTGCCATCAAGCATAAATTCGGTGAAATGATCGCCAGAACATATGCTTGTGAATCAGCATCCTACCGGGCAGGGCAAAATATTGAAGACAAGATTGAATCAAATCTTGCCGAAGGAATGGATGATCAAAGCGCTAAATTGAAAGCGCTTGAACAGTTTGCCATTGAATGTGCAATCATAAAAATTCACGGTTCCGAGGTGTTGGATTATGTTGTTGATGAAGGTGTCCAAATATACGGTGGAATGGGTTTTTCAGAAGAAGCACCCATGGCCAGGGCTTACCGTGATGCCAGAATTACCAGAATTTATGAAGGCACCAATGAAATAAACAGAATGATGCTGGTGGGTATGCTCATGAAGCGGGCAATGAAAGGCGAATTAAATTTAATGGAACCAGCGAAAGCTGTGGGTAAAGAATTAACCGCCGTACCATCTTTTGAAACCCCTGACTTATCCCAACCACTTTCTGCAGAAAAACAAGTCGTTAAAAATCTTAAAAAAGTGGTGCTTATGATTGCTGGAAAAGCTGCACAGAAATTTGGTGCCGCCCTAAATGAAGAACAAGAGATATTACTCAATATCGCAGATATAATTACTGAGATCTATGCTGCTGAATCTGCAATCCTAAGAACCGAAAAACTGATCAGTGTTCGGGGTAAAGAAGCCTGCAAATCATATGAAAATATGACCAAAATATACCTCAATCATGCAATACAGGTAATCAACAATGCAGGAAATGAAGCCATAGCAGCCTTTGCTGCAGGTGATGAGTTGAAGGTAATGACCATGGGCATGAAAAGATTTACCAAAGCAAATGCTGTAAACACTAAAAACCTTAGAAGAGAAATAGCAGAAGAGGCCATTGCTAAAAATGGCTATCTCTATTAAATACACACTGCATTCATTTTAAAAATCCACTTTTTAAAGTGGATTTTTTTTTGCTTTCTTTTTAAGTCTTTCCAATAAAACTAACTTTAACAGTAGGACAGATTAAACATATGTATACCATTAAAAACCTTACAACAAAAGAAAAAGCACTGAAATTAAATCTCAATGACAAAATATATGGAACTTTTGCTGAGATAGGTGGTGGACAGGAAGTAGCTGAGCATTTTTTCAAAGCAGGAGCCGCATCCGGAACCGTAGCAAAAACCATGTCAGCATATGATATGATCTTTAGCGATGCTATCTATGGGAAATCCGACCGGTATGTATGCGAAGATAAATTAATTAGAATGCTTAATAAAGAGTATACACTGCTGTCACAAAGACTAACCCACCGTGCCAAGCGTTCGCAGTTTTTTGCATTTGCCAATACGGTGGAAGTACTAAATTACAACAAATCCAACATCGGGCACGGATGGATAGGCATACGATTTCAGCTACACCCCTGCTCGGCACCGAATGACTGTATCATACACGTACTTTTAAAAGACACGGAGACCAACTGGCAACAACAAGTACTTGGAATTGTAGGTGTAAACCTAATTTTTGGTTGCTATAACATATCAGAACCTGAAGATCTGATCAATTCCCTGAAAGACAATATCAGTAATTCCAGGTTTGAAATCGATATGTTCAGACTAACTGGTCCTGACTTTCATCATGTTGACAATCGGCTGATGAGTTTGATACTGGTAAAAAATGGACTTACGCATGCGGCTATGTTTGACCCGAAAGGCAATGTATTACAACCTTCAGAAGTTCTGTATAAGAAAAACGTCCTCGTGCTTCGCGGTCGTTTTCGACCGGTCACGCTTGTTCAGGTAGATATGATGATTAGCGGGATTAAACAAGTAAAAAAAAATGGGGCAGTCGATAAAGAAAAATTATTGATACTATCCGAATTGACACTCAATGATCTTACCATGGGAGGAGAAGTAGATGAAACAGACTTTCTGGATCGGGTTGACTTGTTAAGCTCATTGGGGCAGAATGTAATGATTTCCAATTACCAGGAACACTATAAACTGGCCGCTTACTTATCTAAGTTCACAAAAAAAAGAAGGATCGGAATTATCCTAGGTGTCAATAACCTTGAAAGAATCTTTGATGAAACATACTATGAATCATTGGATGGGGGCATCCTGGAATCTTTTAGCCGGTTATTTGGAAGTAATGTAAAGCTCTTGATTTATCCATCTTTAAAACATGATAGCAAAGAATTATACAGTTTAAAAGACTTTGTTCCTCCTTCTCATTTAAAATCATTATTCCAGTATTTCATTGAAAATGGAAACATTGAGGCTATTGAAAACCCTAAGCATGAACATTTACACATAGCATCTGATCAAATACTTAAAATGATTAAAAATGGAGATAATGGTTGGGAAGAAATGGTGCCGTTTAAAGTGTGTCAGGCCATCAAAGAAAACCATTTATTCGAATATCCGGCACCTACACCGTTTGATGTAGATGTGGATATGCCGAATTCTTAATTGATCAGCAAGGGCCATTCAATCAATTTTTGTATTATTACACAAAAATTATCCCTACATCAACTTTATCTAATTCATGGCCGCCAGAGGATTATTCACAAACAGGATAGGTTTTGTACTTGCAGCTGCCGGCTCAGCGGTTGGATTAGGTAACATAGTCAAATTTCCTTTTGAAGTTGGACAGGGCGGTGGAGCAGCCTTTTTAGTGATGTATCTGATTTTTTGTTTTGTGCTCTGTTTTCCTGTTATGGTTACTGAAGTGGCTATTGGAAGAAAAACAGAACTGAATCCAGTTGGCGCGTTTAATGCATTAGGCTTCAAAAAATGGAATATACTCGGGAAGCTGGGGATAATATCAGGTATTTTAATTCTTTCATTTTACAATATTGTGGCTGGGTGGGGATTTGGATATGTCGTTGAGTTACTGTTAGGTAACTTCGACATTAATTTCTCAAATTTCACAAAAGACATATTTAAGGTAGGATTATACGCCATTATTTTCATGCTGTTGACGGCAAATATTGTCTCTAAAGGTGTCTCAGCCGGAATAGAAAAGGCAGCAAAAATACTTATGCCTACGCTCATCATCATAATATTAGGACTTGTAGTTTATGCACTTACATTGCCTCATGCGCTTGAAGGCATAAAATTTTACCTTATCCCTGACCTCACCAAGTTTAACCTAAGTACGATCAGTGGTGCACTTAGACAAGCGTTCTTTTCATTATCCCTTGGTATGGGCGCTCTAATAACCTATGGAAGCTACCTTGATAAGAAAGAAAACATTGTTTCATCCGCTACCATGATCACTTTTATGGACGTTGGGATAGCTTTTATATCAGGGTTGATGATGTTTCCGCTGGTGGCTTATAATAATGCAGGGGACATGAGCAATATAAGTGGAGGGCTTGGATTAATTTTTGTCACCCTGCCCAGTGTTTTTGAAACCCTTGGAGCAACGCTGGGAGCGCTCATCGGTGGATTATTTTTTTTGTTGCTATCATTCGCTGCTTTAACATCCACTGTATCACTTTTAGAAGTGCCGGTTGCATATATCGTTGACCAGTATCATATCCTCCGAAAAAGGGCTGTAATCGTCGCCGCCGCTATCATATTTTTGTTAGGAATTCCTTCCCTCCTGGCTAATGGTTATTCTGATTTTTTTAGCAATGCATTTCCAGTTCCGGGTTCTACTGATTTTATGTCATTAATTGTTAAAATAACTGATTCATTTTTATTAATTGGAGGTTGTTTAATCGTGATCTTTGGTGCTTATGTATGGAAGAAGACCAACCTGCATAATGAAATTTCCAATGGCATAGAGCACTATAATGTCTCTTTTGTAAAATCTTTCTTAAACATTACCCTTTCCTATGTGTGCCCTATTTTATTGGCTTTATTATTTTTAGTTGTATTACTCAACAACTTCTTTGGTGTAAGCATTTAACTTTTTTTAAATGGAAGTTGATAGAAATAAATTTCGGAAAAAACTACGAATAATAATTTTTGGGACTATCACCCCGGCGGGAAGAATTTTTGACATTACTATTCTTGTCATCATCCTGCTTAGTATTGGCATCGTCATGCTAGAAAGTGTTCAGGAAATAGATGACCGGTATGGTAAAGGATTGAGAATCATTGAATGGATCTTAACCATTTTATTCTCACTGGAGTACATTGCCAGAATTTATACCTCCGAATCCCCCAAAAAATATATTACTAGTTTTTTTGGTATAATTGATCTTGTAGCTATACTTCCTACATATCTAACCTTAATATCACCCGGAACACACTATTTACTGGTAGTAAGGGCATTACGATTATTGAGAATTTTTAGAATCCTGAAATTGACAAGGTTTCTTGGTGAAGGGAGAGTTCTCACTGACGCACTTTGGGCCAGCAGACATAAAATTATTGTTTTCGTGGTAGGGGTTATCACAATCGTAATGATCAGTGGAACGATGATGTATTTAATTGAGGGTGAGAAAAATGAAGCATTTACCAGTATACCCAGAAGTATCTATTGGGCAATTGTTACGCTTACCACGGTTGGTTACGGAGACATTGCGCCAAAAACAGTGTTAGGTCAGGCTTTTGCTGCAATGCTTATGATAGCAGGTTATGCGATAATAGCAGTACCCACGGGCATCGTAACCTCCGAGATAGCCTCCAGGGCAGCAAAAACTTACATCATTTGCAACCATTGTGATAAGGAGCATCATGATCGCAATGCGGTATATTGCAGTAATTGTGGCAACAGGTTACAAAAAACTAGTTCTTTATAAAAACTTCTGAACGATTTTCTTCTACGATAAAAACGTAGTATTCCCCGGGAGGAAGCCTTACAATAGGAAGTTCTTTCACAACATCCCGATAGATGGCTATATTGTTTTTGGTCGTTATTTCTATTTCCGTTGCTCTGGATAAGATCAACTTTTCATCTGTAATAGTCAGTTTAATAGGCTCGGGATAAAAAACGTGCTCAAGTTCCTGGGAATATCTTTCCGCCCCATCAGAAGCGATATATTTTATCCTAAACTTATTAGCACCTTCAGTCATTGAAGGATAGTATTGATACGACGCTTCGGAGAAATTGCCTTTTGATTCAATCTCATCACCAACCGGTTCCCAAAAATCATAATTCAACGCCTCCACCAGATATTTACCACCAGGTTTTTCAGCACTGGTTGTCCAGTAAATAATCGTATCATTAATGCCGACCTCCAGGAATCTGAAAGTATTATAAAAACGTATGGCATCAGGATTTAATATATGCGGTTTGCAGCGATCATTATGGTAATATATTTTAATGATTACCGGGGAAAATTTTTTTACATTCTCAAAATCAACTTCCAAAGCAGACATTTGATAATCCATCTCCAGCCGCTCATTATTTAACTTAACTTCCTTAACACAAAACCTATTTTCCTGGCCATTGTATGGATTCTGAATAAAAATACGCTCACCTTTGTAAACACCTGCCAGAACAAGCTCCTGGGCACAACACTCAATGCTTGTATTGATGATAAAGAAAAAAAGCAGGAATTTATAATATTCAGGCACCTTAATTAATTATGAATTGAATTTATATCATCTTAAAAATAACAATTTTAAATTGAGGATGTACTTGAATATTGACAGCTTTATGCTATACCTTTAAATTTAGCGTTCGTAGAATAAAGCTAGACATAAAAATTGCCCTAGATTAATCAAAAACCAGTAACATGAAATGTAAGAGGATCCTAAGCTTATTTTTAATAATATTTTCCATTAGCTGTGCCCATGCTTCCTACCTGTTTATACCAATGGACGAATCACAAACGAACCATCTTAAGGCCTATGGAATTGCTTATTGGGTATTAACAAATGATATCGAGGTGGATTGGTTGCTGAATTACCGGGGTGGTAGTTTTATGCTCAAACACTACCAGAAATTTGAGAATGAGTTAATCATCAGAGGTGTAAGTTATAAGGTTATATCAGACGCGGATGCGAATAATATCTTAAAGCAAATCGCCAGTCCTTCATCAAATATGGATGCCATGAAGTTGGAAAAGTATCCTGAGATTGCAGTTTATTCTCCAAAAAGCAAACAACCCTGGGATGACGCGGTAACCCTGGTACTCACTTATGCAGAAATACCTTATGATGTGATTTTTGATGATGAGGTGATGTACGAGGAATTACCCAAATATGACTGGTTGCACTTACACCATGAAGATTTTACTGGCCAATATGGTAAATTCTGGCGAATGTATCAGCATTTTCCATGGTACCAGGAGCAACAAAGAGAATATGAGGCGTCTGCAAGAAAACATGGTTTCACAAAGGTATCGCACCTGAAACTGGCAATTGTCAAAAAAATACAGGCTTATGTAGCCAGCGGTGGCTTTTTATTTGCCATGTGCTCAGCTACAGATACTTACGATATTGCTTTGGCAGCTGAAGGAGTGGATATCTGTCAACCAATGTTTGATGGTGATGCGATGGACCCCAGCGCCCAAAGTAAACTTGACTTCTCAAAAACATTTGCATTTGAAGATTTTAGACTCGTAACAAGCCCCTATAAATATGAATACTCAACCATAGATATTGACCCAAACAGAAGGGGGATAACAGAGCAAAATGATTATTTCAAATTGTTTGAATTCTCCGCAAAATGGGACCCCATCCCAACGATGCTTACTCAAAATCATACCCGGAAAATTAAAGGGTTTATGGGGCAAACCACCGCCTTCAGAAAGGACCTGGTGAAATCGGATATCGTTGTAATGGGTGAAAATAAAGACCTGAATGAAGCTAAATATATTCATGGAGTGGTCGGCAAGGGTTTCTGGACATTTTACGGAGGACACGACCCGGAAGATTACCAACATTTAGTGAATGAGGAACCCACAGACCTAAACCTTCATCCAAATTCCCCCGGCTACAGACTTATATTAAATAATATTCTGTTTCCGGCGGCTAAGAAGAAAAAACAGAAAACTTAATGCATGCGATCACCACGAACACCTAAGTGCTTAATTATTTCTGCCTCTTCCATCAAGAATTGTTGCCATCGCTGATCGACATAATCAGCGGGCATATATCTTTTTGAAAGCGAAAAAAAATTTCTGTAGTGTCCTGCTTCGGAAATCATCAATTCGTAATAGAATTCCCGGAGTTCGGCATCCTTAATATTTTTAGCCAAAAGTTTGAAGCGTTCACAGCTTCTGGCTTCTATCAACCCATTCATTAGCAACTTCTCAACCAGCTGCTGATTCCTGCTACCCCCTTTTTTAATTTTTTTAGACAATGATACCGCATACTCATCGGTTCGCTGTCTGCCTAAAGAATAGCCTCTTTTAAAAAGCTGATCTATCACTCTTTGAAAATGTTCCCATTCTTCAGCTACTACAGGCGTAAGGGTATTTACCAAATCGTCCTTCTCCGGATATTGCACAATCAGTGAAATGCAAGATGAAGCAGCCTTTTGTTCACAATATGCGTGGTCTACCAAAATCTCTTCGATTTTTAAATTAGCTATATCCGCCCACCTGGGGTCAGTGGGTAAATTAAGGCCAAGAACTGTTTTATTTTCTGGTACCATCATAAATATAAAATCACAAACTTAATGTTATGTTCATCAGATAATTAATCAAAAAATATCCAGCGCACACCTAAGTCAATAATTCGCTCCTGACCCGGATAAAAAGGTGTAACAAAGTACCCATCATTGTCCGGTTGATTTAAATGGGTCCACTTAAAAAAAACTGATACTTTATCCACGGTAAAATTAATAAAAGCATCAATTGGCATGTACGACTTCAACTCA
Organism: Cyclobacteriaceae bacterium; assembly: GCA_051155775.1. GTDB lineage: Bacteria > Bacteroidota > Bacteroidia > Cytophagales > Cyclobacteriaceae > CAYSCZ01. The sequence continues at coordinate 44,871 of DAXETV010000029.1, forward strand.
AAATCGTCCTGAAGGTGAAACTGTTGAATTGCCGGATTATAATCATAACCAAAGTATGAAGAACGCCAGAAAAGATCGAACCCCACTTGGACTGGCATAAAATCATTAAATAATTTGCCTTTCCAATAAATCTTGCCATTATAAAACCAATCCGGTATGCGGAATACATTTCGGGTATCGTTGCTAATCAACGTATAAATAAGTTCGTTCTCAAATACAAAAGCTTCATCTTTAGTGTTGCTGGTTGGTAACACTAAGCCAACATTTGAACCGATGTTGGAGATGATGGTTGTCTCATTGGTTTGGTCAGGCTCCTGATCAAGTCCATAATAAACATACCCTTCTACAGAAGTGATGGTGGCCTTAGGTTTGATTTTTAACCGCCAAATGTTTAGTGATACATCCCCTTTAATCTGGTTGTAGTTAATGGCATCAAAAGAATTGTGCCATTCATGATGATTCCCAAAATAATCCGACACTAAAAAGCTTGGCCTTGTTCTCACAGAACTATAGCTAACATTTAATAATCCTGACTTAAAATAACCTTCAAGTTTAAAATCACCACCCTGCCTGAATTCAAGCTGTCCACCTAATCTGATAGAATCAGTAAGATTATATCTTGCTTTCACGCCTAGAAAATTTTCACTGTAATCATCCACAGGATCAAGAAGTAAATAAGTATAGTCTATATCCCGACGTTTGAGATATATGGTATAAAATATATTATTGAATAAGCCTGTTATGCCCACTTCATTTCTAATCTCAGCATATTCAGGCCGTTCAAAAGTACTGTCCGGATCTATTAGGAACTGATTGTAGAAATCATCATATGGATTGTAATCAGTACCCGGCACATTACTGTCCGTGAAGTCGGTATATCGAATGGATTGACCGATTCTGTCAAACTGATGATATAGCCTAAAAAATGCTTTCAATTGGTATTGATGGTATAAGTGAAAGTTAAACCGGTTTTCTTTTATTTGTGCTTCTTCCAATCGTATGTTAGCATCCCTGAATAGAAATAATTCATTTGTGGTTGTTGTATCCAGTTGCAGAATACCTCCGGTTTCTTCCACCTTGTGCGTAAAGATGGCACTGTTAAAGACAACCTTATACTTATCATTCAGGCTTCTGTAGAAACCGTAAAAATCAATCATGGTAGACACCACATTTCTATCTCCCTGACTTCTATCAGCGCCTATTTGCTTATCTGACGTTATTCTGGTAATGTCAAATCCAACATTCAACCGTGGATTAATATTCCTGGAAAAATCAAAATCTACAATCGACCTGTTTTGGCCGCCCAGTGCTACGAAAAGATCAATAAATGGCGACCTTGTATCAAAATATTTAAACTTTGAAGGATCTTTAAAATATGGATCAAATGCATTAAATCCTGATGAGGCACCTATTTGTTTGGGCAATTGTATAAACAAAGGGTTTAACGCCGTACCTAAATTTCCCAAATCCTGATACTTGTGATCATTTTTATCAACCCAGTCAAAACTCTCCAGATCGTAAGCCGTGGTGTCTAGCGCATTGAACCGGCCATCATGCGCTTTAATATCTTTTAAGGTGGTATACCTTGTGGTCTCCGGCCCATACTCAAGCTTTGTGGTATCATCCACTATTTGTCCGGAAGAAACCAGGACCGCATGCATCAAGCAAATTATTAATATGAAAGACCTTAACTTCATTAAGCTCAATTCTTTTGGATGGATGACAGAATAATCTGTTTGAATACATCCTCATCTTTTAAAAAATGCGTTTTTATCGGGATGAAATAAACAGGTATTGACATTAGTTCATCCCTGAAAGGTAACCATTTCACGCTATCCTTTTCGGTTGTTACTATGCTCATGCTTTTCCCCTTTGAATTTTGATTGTAGATGTAAATAAGTTTCTTAATATCATACAAACTATAACGATAATGATCGAAATATCTTAAATGATGAACAATTCTAAATTTTGAAGATAAAAATCCAATGAAAGGACCGGGGTTTGCAATGCCTGTTACCACAAGAATATCTGAAATATCTTTTTCTATACGCTGGAATAACGGTTTAGGATCATCATATAGGATAGATGTAAAAAAAACCTCGGCATCATTAGCATACAGTTTTACTGATTTTTTTAGTCTTTCCGCTTCATAAGCACTGATTGGATTTGGGCATTTTGATAAAATTACAACATCTGCACGGGATGCAGCTTGCTTATACTCCCTTAGCCTTCCCGCCGGCAAAAGTTTATCCCACATAAATGGCCGTTGATAAGTGGTCATCAAAATGTTTAAGTCAGGCTTTATGGCCCTGTGTTGAAAAGCATCATCCAGTAATATGGTGTCAGCGTCCACCTGGCTAAGCAATTGAGGAATCGAGAAAGCTCTATCCTCGCCTACAGAAACCGTTATTTCATCTTTATACTTATTAAAAAATTGAAATGGCTCATCTCCTAAGGTATCCGCGGTATCTTCCTTTTTGGCAATCCTAAAACCTTTTGTCTTTCTTTTATAGCCCCTGCTTAATGTGGCTACCCGGATATCATGGGACCGTAAGAGTTCAATTAAATATTCTACCATTGGAGATTTTCCTGTGCCTCCCACCGTAAGATTGCCAACACTGATTATGGGTATGGCAAATGATATTTCGTTAAAATACCCCTTTTCATACAACATATTCCTTAAAAAAATCACAAAATGATATATGTAAGAAAAAGGAGTAAGTAGATATTCAATAATCTTCAAATCTTTTTTTCTTAGCTTAATTAATATTAATCAACATGGAAACAGTAAATAATATCACCAAACAACTCGAAAATAAATTCCCGCTAAGTTATCAGGAAGATTACGACAATTCAGGATTAATCGTGGGAAATTCTAAAGATCAGGTATATGGCATCCTCATTTCACTCGATATTACGGAGAAAGTTATTGAAGAAGCCATTGATAAATCCTGCAACCTGATCATCAGTCACCATCCAATCATATTCAGAGGATTAAAACGACTGACCGGCAGCAACCTGGTGGAAAGATGTGTGATGAAATCAATTAAAGAATCCATAAACCTGTATGCCATACACACAAACCTCGATAATGTATTGAGTGGGGTAAACCATAAAATTGCTGAAAAATTATCATTAAATAAACTTGAAATACTAAGTCCTAAGGCCTCCATACAAAGCAAATTAGTTGTTTTTGTGCCCCCTGAAAATACAGGCGACCTAATGGAGGGATTAAATAAAGCCGGAGCTGGCATCATAGGTAATTATGAGTACTGTACCTATCAGATTAACGGTCGGGGAACATTCAGACCAAATGAAGATGCCAATCCCTATATCGGAAGCGCCGGAGCGTTGGAGTATGTTGACGAAATACGATTAGAAGCAATTTTCCCAAAGCATCTCGAAAAAAAGGTTGTGGAAGAAATGAAAAATGCACACCCTTATGAAGAAGTTGCATACTTTATATCCCCACTTGATAATAAAAATAACACCGTTGGGTCAGGTGTACTTGGCCAATTGAGTGATGCCATGGAAACAACCGAATTTTTACGCTTCCTGAAAGAGAAAATGCTGCTCAATATTATAAAACACACTGAAATAATTCATAGAAAAATATCTAAAGTCTCTATATGTGGCGGTTCCGGCAGCTTTTTGCTTCCAGATGCCATTGCTAGAGGTGCCGATATATTTATATCCTCAGACTTTAAATATCATGATTTTTTCCAGGCTGATGGAAGGATAATAATTGCCGATATCGGCCATTATGAAAGCGAACAATTTACAAAAGAAATACTCTATGACATATTGCAAGAAAAATTTACTAATATTGCGATCCATTTGTCTGAAATCAATACAAATCCGATAAAGTATTTTTAATACCATACATGGAAAACACAGTAGCTAATAAGCTGGAGGCACTTAGGAACTTACAATCCATCGACATTGAACTTAATGAAATCAACAAAATGAGAGGTGCATTGCCAGATGAGGTAATGGATCTTGAAGATGAGATTGCAGGTTACCAGACCAGGATCAACAAACACAATGAAGAAACCGAAGCACTTGAAAAAAGTATTTCGGATAATCGAATCGCCATTAAAGATGCGGAAGCCCTTATAGCGAAGTATAAGGATCAGCAGATGAACGTCCGAAACAACAGGGAATACGATGCCATCACCAAGGAAACAGAGCTGCAGGAGCTGGAAATTCAGATCTTAGAAAAAAAGATCAAAGAAGCCTATCAAAAGATTGAAGATAAAAAAGGTGAAATAGAAGAGACTATAGCGATACTTGATGAAAAACATAAGGATCTGGAAGGGAAAAAGCAGGAACTGGAAACCATTTCATCAGAAAGCTACGAAGAAGAGACAAAGTTGATGGAAAAGCGTGAAAATGCGGCTAGTCAGGTAGAAGACCGACTACTGAAATCTTATAATAAAATAAGACTGAACATGAGAAATGGACTCGCTGTAGTTCCGGTTAGAAGAGGGGCTTGCGGAGGTTGTTTTAATATTGTTCCGCCTCAGAAACAGGTAGAGATAAGGGAGAAAAAGAAGATCATCGTATGTGAGCACTGCGGTCGTATACTGGCAGATGTTGATGATGATATAGTAGAAGAAAAAAAACCCAAAAGAAGAACTAAAAGAACCTAGTTACTTTACGCCATATTCAGGAAAACGCCCGGCTATTGTTTTGAAGTAATCCTTGAAAACCTTAAAGTCCCGTTCAATAGCACCGGTAGGATAATAAGGGTCTTTCATTTCCACAATCTTTCTTTTGTAGTCAAAACCAACCATTACAATAGGTACTTTTGCATTTAGGGCAATGTAGTAAAAGCCTGTCTTCCATTTCGGGTTATATTTTCTGGTTCCCTCAGGTGTTACAGTCATCACAAACTCCTGATGACTATCGAATATTTCCACGATTGCATCTACCATTCTGGTGTGCCTGGAACGATTGACTGGATATCCCCCCAAAATTTTTAAAAACCAACCAACAAACGGCATTTTAAAAAAATCATCCTTTGCTAAAAAATATGATTTCAGTTTTAATATACTTCTGGCTGCCACCCCAACAAAAAAATCTGCATAACTGGTGTGCGGTGCCACAATCAGCACAAATTTTTTCTCCTTTGGAAGGTGGCCAAGAACTTTCCAGCCAAACAACCTGAACATGAATAAGTAAAAGGTCCTTTTCATTATTTAGAAACTACTTCCTGCAAAAAGTGGGGATTTGCTTCCAAGATATTTAAAGTATGCTCATATCCTATCTCAAATATTTCCTTACTGGACTTAAAATCAAATACTTTATATTTTTTAAGCCCATTTGGTTCTATAAACAGATCGCAAATGCCTTTGCGGGAATATGAATTAGAATTTACCGTCATAATCAAAGATCTTTCCAGGATATCCCGCATATTGCCCAGGTTAAGGTCATAACCGATCGGATTACAGTGAGAAGCTATGATTTTGTCACAATGCCCAATAAGAGGTTCAACGGGAAGATTATTTAATATTCCACCATCTGCATAATAAGTGTTGTCTATTTTTATTGGATCAAACACTACCGGTATAGCTGAAGAAGCTAATACGGGATGCATCAGTGGTCCCTCAAAGAAGAACCTTGACTTGGCATACTTCACATCAGTGGCAGTGATAAACAAAGGTGTATCCAGGTCTTCAAAAGTATTCCTAAGATACCTGGACAGAAACTCTTTGGCCTTGGTAATATTTAAAAAACCTCTCCAGGTAAAGGCAGGCTGTATAAATCGATTCAGCTTAAGGTTATTTATGAGAACGGCCGTGTCTTCTGGCGAATAGCCGCTACAATAGAACGCACCCGCAATAGCTCCTGCGCTGGTTCCACTGATAATGGTTATGTCAATGCCTTGTTCTTTTAATGCTTTTATTACGCCCAAATGAGAGACGCCTCTTACCCCGCCTCCGGAAAGGGCTAAACCTATTTTCATAAACGATTACCCTTCATTATAAACACCCATGTCAGAAAATTTCTCAATCCGTTGATTAACTAGTTCCTCGGGTGAAAGCTTATCCAGTGTATCTAAATTTTCAATTATCGTTTTTTTGAGTATTGAAGCGGCTTCCTTCATATTCTTATGTGCGCCCCCCAGTGGCTCTTCGATTACACCATCAACCAATCCAAATCCTGACATATCCTTTGCCGTTAGCTTAAGCGCTTCTGCAGCCTGCTCTTTAAACTCCCAGCTACGCCAAAGGATCGATGAGCAAGATTCCGGAGATATCACTGAGTACCAGGTGTTTTCCATCATAAGCACACGATCACCTATAGCTATTCCCAATGCTCCTCCGGATGCACCTTCACCAATAATTACCACAATAATAGGCACTTCTATCATAAACATTTCTTTCAGGTTGCGCGCTATGGCTTCCCCTTGCCCACGCTGCTCTGCTTCAAGGCCTGGAAAAGCACCCGGGGTGTCGATCAATATGATAATCGGTTTATTGAATTTCTCTGCGACTTTCATAAGCCGCAATGCTTTTCTGTAACCTTCAGGATTGGCCATGCCAAAGTTACGCATCTGACGCTGCCTGGTATTTCTACCTTTTTGTTGTCCGATGATCATAATGGTCCGTCCATTCAGACTGGCTAATCCGCCCACCATTGCTTTATCATCCCTGACCTGCCTGTCGCCATGTAATTCCACAAAGTCGTGGGTTATTTCATAAATATAATCTAACGTATAAGGTCGGTCCGGATGTCGCGATAATTGCACCCTTTGCCAACGCGTTAAATTTTCAAAAGTCTCTTTTTTGAGTACTTCAATCTTATGTTTTAGATTTTCAATTGCGTCGGTGACGTCTACCCCACTCTCTTCAGCGAGTTTTATCATATCAGCCAGTTTATCCTCCAACTCGACAATTTGCTTCTCAAATTCTAAATAGCTCATAATGAAAAATTTATATGGAAAATGATATCCAAATGCACATAGGGCAAATATAGCATCAATTAATTTGGATTAACATTTGGATAATAAAATTCCCACCGATAGCTTTGCATCACTTTTTATGACGGTGGAGCAACTCCATCCGAGTGTAAATAATTATGGTGTGGTAGTTCAGCTGGTTAGAATGCCTGCCTGTCACGCAGGAGGTCGCGGGTTCGAATCCCGTCCATACCGCAAGCATAAGCCCTTACAAACTTTGTTGTTGTAAGGGTTTTTTGTTTCAATACTATTGTAGTAACAATAAATCAATCCGGATTTTCAATAAAAAACTAAACCCTAGGTACTTGCTGAACTCATCAACAGAGATACCAATTACTCAAGCGGCCTCACAAAGGGCTTGAACTAAGATAGTGATGAAAGTGGTAGTACTTAATCGTTAGCTCCTGAAATCAATTTGGAAAAGATGAAATTGGCAAATTTAAAGGGGTCAATTTCAGCTCCAAATCTCCCCAATGACTACTAACGCTTTCTGAAACTTTCCAACATATCCCACATTTCCGGTGCCACCTGATCCAAATGGTTGAATTCACCTGCTCCTTTAAGCCATTCTCCTCCATCTATTGTAACTACCTCACCATTCACAAAGGACGAATAATCAGAAACGAGGTATGCACATAAATTAGCCAGCTCCTGGTGCACTCCTACCCGCTGTACGGGTATCTTTTTTGCAGGGTCGAATTTTTCTTTAAGATCACCTGGTAGCAAACGACTCCACGCACCTTCTGTAGGAAACGGCCCGGGTGCTACAGCGTTGGTCCTTATTTTATATTTTGCCCATTCCACTGCAAGAGATCTGGTCATAGCTAAGACGCCGGCTTTAGCACAGGCAGAAGGCACAACATAACCTGAACCTGTCCATGAATAGGTAGTAACAATGTTCAGGATATTGCCTGGTGATCCGGTGTTTATCCATTGTTTTCCCAAAGCTAAGGTGCAATTAATAGTTCCTTTAAGTACTATATCAATTATAGTATTAAAAGCATTATATGAAAGTCTTTCTGTGGGACTAATAAAATTACCGGCGGCATTATTCACCAATACATCGATGGTTTTATGTCTAGACAATCCTGTTGAGATAAGTTTTTCAACGTCCTCAGATTTTCTTACATCACATGATACTGGTAAAACATCAGTATTGAATTTGCTGGACCACTCTTCAGCCGTTTTATTTAGAACTTCCTGCTTTCTACCACAGATAATTATATTGGAACCAAGTTCCAGAAAATACTCACCCATTGATTTTCCCAATCCGGTGCCACCACCAGTAATTAATATTGTCTTTCCCTGTAGTGCATTATTTTTTAGCATCCCCTCTGTAAATGTTGGCATATTAATTAATGATTAATTCCAGAAAGTTAGTAAAATCATTTAAATATGAATTGAATTATTTATTTTTAAGGAAGATCGAAAATATCATCCAGCTGCAACTATATAAAGTGAAAAAGAATAAAGGTTATCATAAATAATAATCAATTAATTGTTTAATATATTGATAATCTTGTACAAATTTGAGATGTTTATAACTATTGATCACATACAATGAAAAAGTTATTAATTTTTATTTTCCTGGTTATCACTTCATATAGCCAAGCCCAAGACCTTATTTATACCAAAGGAGGTCATTCATATGAAGTCAAAATTGTAGACCAGGCAGAAAGCTGGATTGAGTTTTATTTTTCACATGATGAAGAAAAGAATGTTCGGAAAATGAACAGGGCTAATATAGCTAAAGTTGAAATCGGAGGAGTTCAAAATCAGGTTGTTGCCTCCTCAGGTGAGAATGTGACTGAAACATCTTCCTCTCCAAGTCAAGCAAATGATAAAGTAACAAGCCAGCCCACAAAAAATTCTAATAACCAATCAGAAACCAGTACAGCATCAGCCACATCTAATGAAAATAAAAGCACAGCTAAAGAACCTGCTGAAAGTACTGCTACACCTGAACCGCCAAAAGAAAGACCTAAACCAACCTTACCGGATGTCGACTGTAAATATGATATAGAGAGTGGAAACAATCGATTAACGAAAGAATTCCCTACCAGGATATTGAATGTCAATGCAAAACCTATCAATCTGGTAAAGAAATTTTCCATCTGGTCTGTACAGGCAGAATCAAATAACGGTGAGGTATTTTTGAATTTTATGATAAAGGCTCAGAATAATTTTTCTATGAAAGCCGGAAACAAAATACTATTCAGACTGGCCAATGGAAATGTTATTACCCTTGAAAATCAAGAAACGTTTTCTTCGGAAAGAGGATCAGGCCAGTATTCATTTGAACATGTTGTTAAACTGAAAGTATTTGATGATGATTTGTTATCACTTCTTGAGCATCGGATAGTGGCAATAAGAATGGTTTTGGATAGGGGTTTGCTAACCTTTAGCAATACGAAGAGAGGAAGTACAGGTATGCAGATTGTATTAATGTGTGTATCATAATTAATAATTTAATTCTTAATCTGAGGCTAAGTGAATAAACTTAGCCTTTTTTATTAAAATAAATCCAAGACTGCTAATTAATGGATAAACCTCGTTTCGATGATATTTTTATGGAGTTAGCTGTTAATCTGGCCAAAAGATCACATTGCATAAAACGTCACGTAGGGGCAGTATTGACCAAAGACACCAGAATTATCTCTATAGGTTATAATGGGCCACCCTCCGGAACGCACAACTGTGACGAAGAGTGGCCTGAAATCGGGTGCCCCAGAGATTCAAAAGGCGGTTGCTCTTTAGCTATTCATGCAGAACAAAATGCCATCTTATATGCAGTTAAAAATAAAACATCTGTTGATGGCGCTACATTGTATGTTACGCTTTCACCATGTTTAGCTTGTGCAAGAATAATTTTTACGATGGGCATTGAGAAAGTAATTTATTTGAATTCTTATGCTAAGTTTAAAGGAATAGCTAACGATGAAGGAATTGATTTTTTGACAAAATTCGGGGTTAGGTCTGAACAATTTATAGGTAATATTGAGAACGTTTCTGAGCTTATCTAAATAATGTTAACCTCAGGTTGTAACGTTATCCCAAATAGTTCTCTCACTGATTCTTTTATATCATGTGCTAAATTTAATATTTCCTTTCCAGTACCGTTTCCGTAGTTTACTAATACAAGCGCCTGTTTATCATGAACCCCGACATCTCCTAATCTTCTACCCTTCCATCCTGATTTTTCGATCAACCAACCCGCCGGAATCTTGTAAGTACCTTCATCCAGATTATAGTGAGGCATATCTTGAAATTTTGAACTCAACGAATCAAACAGTTCCTTACTAATAACAGGATTTTTAAAGAAACTCCCGGCATTTCCTAGTATTTCTGGATCAGGAAGTTTAGATTCTCTTATCTTAATTACTGCGTCAGAAACTGACTTTGCTGATGGTTTTTGATCCATCATTTCAATAGTCTTCTTTAAGGATCCATAAGCAATGTTCGGTTGAAATGATTTACTCAACCTCAGGATAACGCTTGTAATAAAATATGTATCCTTGAACTTGGTTTTAAATACACTGGAACGGTATCCAAATTCACAATCTTCTTTATTAAACTGTACAATTTTACCACTGGTTTTATCAATGGCACGCAACGAATGAAAACACGCTTTTAACTCAGTACCATATGCACCAATATTTTGAATGGGGGCTGCACCAACAGTCCCCGGAATCAATGATAAATTTTCTAGACCGCTCCATCCATTACTGATGGTATATAATACCAAATCATGCCAATTTTCTCCTGAACCAATGTCGATCCAAATATAATGTGTGTTCTCATCAATTTTTCTGATTCCAGAAATGTCATTTTTTATGACTAATCCATGTATATCATTAATGAACAATATGTTAGATCCGCCTCCTAACAAAATATTATTATGATGCGAATATGAATTCATTATATCATTATAATCTTCCAATGATTTAACGCTGGAAAAAAAATCAGCTTTCACATCAATTTTAAAAGTATTTAAATCTCTCAAAGAAACATTATTGTAAATCTTCATTTGGTTTCTATAATCGGCATTATTTATCGGTAGCTAATCTACAAAATAATGATTATCTTTGCGGTTCCATTTGATTGAATGGGCATTCGTATGAATGATGTTTAATGTAATACTGTATACCTATGGCTCTAAGTATCAGTGTAGTTAAGAGTCTCTATAAAAAATAATATGAACGAAAATCAAGATTACAATCCAAACAAAGAAAATCAATCTAGTGAGAATTTAGATTCAAATGTCCAAACAGATTCAGATAATATCAAGGTAGAAGATGATCAATACCCTGTTGGCTCGGAATCTATTGAAGAAGAAGATATCAAGGATATAGATTCTAATCGTATTGAGGCAGAAGAAACTTTTGAAAATCATGATGTGGAAGATAGTGTAGATACAGTATCAGATTCTGAGAAGAGTGACGATACAGAAGATCAAAATAACTCATTAGATTCTAAAAATGAAGCGGAAGAAAGTTTGGGTGTAGAACCTAAAAAAGATTTTGATTGGGGCCATGTTGAAGAGCATGGCTTTGGAGAAGATTACAGTCAGGAACAAATAGAAGAGATGAAGAAACTCTATGAGTCCACTGTAAATACTATTGAAGAGAAAAAAGTAATTGATGGAACAGTTGTTGGCCTTTCTGACAGAGATGTCATAGTAAATATCGGTTTTAAGTCTGATGGATTAGTATCTGCGTCTGAATTTAAAGATTTGGACGATTTAAAGGTAGGCGACACCGTGCAGGTATACATTGAAGAACAAGAAAATGCCAATGGACAACTTGTTTTATCTCGGAGAAAAGCAAAGATTGTAAGGGCTTGGGAAAAGATACAAGGTGCACTTGATAATGATGAAGTTATAGAAGGGTTTGTTAAAAGAAGGACCAAAGGAGGTCTGATAGTGGATATCTATGGCGTAGAGGCATTCTTACCGGGATCTCAGATTGATGTGAAACCAATAAGGGACTTCGACATTTTTGTTAATAAAAAAATGGAGGTTAAGGTAGTAAAGATCAATTATTCTAATGATAATGTGGTTGTCTCGCACAAAGTATTGATTGAAAAAGACATAGAGCAACAAAAAGCTGATATTTTAGAAAACCTTGAAAAAGGTCAGGTACTTGAAGGCGTCATCAAAAATATGACCAATTTCGGCGTATTTATAGATTTAGGAGGCGTTGATGGTCTGCTGCACATTACTGATATCTCATGGGGTAGAATAAATCATCCGGAGGAAGTACTAAGTTTAGATGAGAAAGTAAATGTAGTTGTGCTTGACTTTGATGATGAGAAGAAAAGAATATCATTGGGAATGAAACAATTGACCCCTCATCCATGGGATGCATTGGATTCATCAATAGATGTTGGTTCGAGAGTAGGTGGAAAGATTGTAAATGTTGCTGATTATGGTGCGTTTCTCGAAATCAGTCCAGGTGTAGAAGGACTAATTCATGTGTCGGAAATGTCATGGTCTCAACATTTAAGAAATCCGCAGGATTTTATAAGTATTGGAGACGAATTGGAGGCAGTAGTTCTTACAATTGATAGAGATGAAAGAAAAATGTCTTTGGGTATAAAACAATTAACCGAAGACCCATGGACGAAACAAGATCTTTTAACCAAATATGCGGTTGGCTCGAAACATTCAGGAATAGTTAGAAATTTAACTAATTTTGGATTGTTTATTGAATTAGAAGAAGGTATAGATGGTCTGGTTCATGTTTCTGATTTATCATGGACAAAGAAAATTAAGCACCCTTCTGAATATGTTAAAGTGGGGGATGAATTGGAAGTTGTAGTCATGGAGTTAGACGTCGAAAATAGGCGACTGGCGTTGAGCCATAAACATCTTGAAGAAAATCCTTGGGATACATTTGAAACAGTATTTAATAAAGGATCAATACATAAATGTACCATTGTTGAGAAAACCGATAAAGGTGCCGTCCTCGAATTGCCATATGGTTTAGAGGGTACTGTGACAGCTAAAAACCTGAAAAAGGAAGATGGTAATACTGCTGATGTTGGTGAGACACTGGATTTTATGGTGCTTGAGTTTGCAAAAGATGAAAAACGTATAGTTCTTTCTCATTTGGCAACATGGCAAAAACCTGAACAACCTAAAGCTAAGAAGAAAAAACAAAAGACAAATACGGTAGATAAAATAAACAAAGAAGTAGAGAAATCAACGCTTGGTGATCTTGAGGCACTTACTGCGTTGAAAGAGAAAATGGATAAGGATTAGATTAAGAAAACATAAAAAAAATAAAAAAGAGTTAATTTAAATATATACCTTTTTTTATTGGAGACGTTTTTATCAACCTGAGGTAAATATGGTCGAGTGGCCGAGTGGCTAGGCAGAGGTCTGCAAAACCTTTTACAGCGGTTCGAATCCGCTCTCGACCTCCAATTAACTAAAGTTCTCATCTCCGTTTCCATTAGTAATAAAAACCCCGGGTTATAGAGATACAAAAAATAAATCCAAATTACACACTTTGTACTTTATTTAAATCTATGACCGTCGGTGGTTTACAATAAACTATAAATGGAATCTAAATGCACACATCAGTGATTGAAACCCACTTTTCTTAATAGTGTGTAAATTAGTTGTATGATCAGTTATATACTTTCAGATAATATGTTTTGTGAAAAAGCCGCTTAAATAAAATATTAAGAAAGGTTATATCTTTAGTTTAAATTATTTCTCTTTCAAGATTGTCAGTCATTCTTAAATATTTATGGTGTAGAATATTAAGTTATAAACTAACCATTGGGAGGTGTTAGATTAGATTATATGCGCTATAAATCTCGATTATAATACCTTATATCCTTTTTCACCTGATATGTAAAGTGTTTTTGGAAACACTAATATTATAGTTAAGAACGATAAAATATATAAATAAAAAAACCTCTACAAAAGCAGAGGTTTAATCTTTAGATTGTATAATTATTGGTTAGAACAGATCTATTGTATATCCAAAATGAACCATAAACATCCAATTAACAGTATATAACCTATCTTTTCCTACCAAGGCATTTGAATCAGTAATAGCTGTTTTGTACCTAAATTCCGGAATCAACCTGAAAGGTTTCATGTCAATTTCATAACCTACACCAAATATTGCTGAAATATCTCCACTATTTATTCTATCATCTATATCTAGCTTTTTTGATCGATCAATGTCACCTTCAGCATTTGTCTGAAGTACAGCATCCACATCTAAGAAATTATTAAAGCTAGCACCAGCTGATAATCTTAGTCCTTGATAAGGGTAATAATGAAGTAATATAGGAACCTCGATAGCCTGGTAACGAATGTCAATTTGAGTAACATCAAATCCTAATATATCAACATCACCAACTATTGGACCTAATTCACCAAGATCCTGTAGTTCTGTTCTTCCGAGAATTTGTTCATTTGGTTCAAATAACTGATTTTCATCGATGTCATTTGCACCATGATAATTGTATAGTACGCCTATACTTGCAGAAAAATTATTAAATATTCCTATCTCACCAAATATTCCACCTCCTCCACCAGATCTCACTTCATAATAATCCTGGTAAGATTCAGTGACATCATTTAGTGAATAGAAACCAGTAATACCTGCAGTTATCATCCCAGCTCTATCTCTTTTATCATCATCCCCATCTTTTGGATCTTCCTCATCTGAAGCAACCTCCTGAGCAAGAAGTAAAGAAGTGAAGCAAGAAAGTAATAAGCTAAGAATTAGTTTGGTAGGCTGTAGTTTCATATTCATATATTTTTTGATATAAGAAAAAGGAGGAGAAAATCTCCTCCTAATATTTCAATTTATCTGATTACAATTCTCATGGTCTCATCTTTACCGTCACTGGTTATAATCCTTATCATATATATACCAGCATCGATACCTTTTAGATCAATAGTAGATACCTTATCTACAAAATTAAAGGTATTTATAACCGCTCCTGAATTGTCAATTACATAAGCAGTACCTGTTGGACTAGGAGAAGCAATGGTTATGGTGCTTCCTTCAACTGGGTTTGGATAAGCTGAGAAGGTTTCCACTTCAGGATCTTTATCAGCAATTACCTCAGCTTCTTCTTCATCTGTTTCTTCACCTTCACTTTCAGCATCTTCTTCTTCTTCTTCACCCTCAGATTCACCAGCATCGGGACCAGCTTCTACAGTTACTGTCCAAGAAGCAGTGGTAGTAAATTCACCATCACTTACAGTTACTGTAAACTGATCAACCTGTCCAATATCTTCAAATGTAGGATGACCCTCAAAGATTGCATCACCATTAGAAGTTACCTCAAACAAAGCCCACTCTGGAAATTCTGTAGCGTTAATAACTACATCATCACCATCAGGGTCAGTAGCAGAAATAGTAGCTTCATAGTTTGTACCGGATTGTACGGTAGCATCAGAAGGTACACTACTGAATGTAGGCGCTTGATTTGGATCAGGTGACGCTTCTACAGTTATAGTAAAATCTTGTGTTGTAGAATCACCTTTGCTGTCTACAGCAAGTAAACTTACCGCAAAGTCACCTGGCGTTGCAGCTACAGAAGCAGATGCTAATAAACCTTCGCCATTACCATTGTCGGTAAATGTGAAAGTAGTATCAGGAAGGGCACTTGTAGCTGTTAAAGTTGTTACTGTGAAATCCTGTGAAGCATTCACTTTAACACTATAACTATAAGCTTCGCCAACGGTAGCAGATGTGACAGGATCAGTAACGAATACCGGTGCAGGACCTCTTGCTTCTTCATTAAAGATTTTAATGTCGAAAGTTTGTTCAGTCTCAGCTCCAGATTCATCTGTTAAAGCTATCTTAACTGTGTTATTCTGATTAATATCATCTTCTCCAGGAGTACCTAATAATGTGATATTAGCACCATCAACTGAACTTGATAACCAATCCGGAGTTAAAACTTCACTTGCTGTAACTGTCTCACCTAATGGATCAATACCTGTTGCAGTATAAACATAATCAACTCCTACAAATGCTTCCAAAACAGGATCTGTAGTAAATACCGGTGAAGGATTAGCTTCAATGGTAACATTTATTTCCAAATCGGAGGTTTCAAAATTATCTGTAGCTAGAATTTTACCGGTAAGTGACCCAGCATCTGCACTGTCTGGAATGGTTATAACAATGATATCGTCACCATCTAAAGAAACCCATGCTTCAGGAAGATCATATATAAGAGGTAGCCCGGTTATTTGCTCAAGAAGTGGAGCTTCCACATTGTTGACACTATCCCTTACAAGTATTCTTGTTACGGATTCTACGCCTTCTACAGCTCTGATATTAACTTCAGTAACTGTCATGTTAAGATTATCATCCATAACAATAAACACAGGTGCGTCATTCTCTTTCTCTACAAGGTCTATTCTTAGGTTACCAATGTCGTTCAATTCATTTTCACCATCTTCAAACTGTCCAACCTTGGTCAATGAACCTGAAGCATTACCCCTGACGTAACTACCAACAACATCATTATCACGTGATATTCGTAATTCGTTGTTATCGTCTTCATCTACAGGTTCCACCATCACGATGTAATCACCTTGTGGTAAAAATGTTCCTCCAAATGAAACACCTACTTCCTCATTATCTTCAGCCTGAGTAGGCGATTTAACGGTTGTTGCTACAACTGTCTGTGAGTCATCGTCGGTTACAATGGTAATTCCAAACATACCTTCGTCACTACCATCGGCGAACTGAACATTTACAGAATCCAGGAAGAAACCTTTATCATCATTAATTGTAAACTCAGATCCTAATCCGTCAAGGAATCCAATAGTTTCAGCAAAATCAGTGGCCCCATTTGTTCTAACATAATCTAACCCACCGACTTCAACTGCATCTGCATCGTTATCCTGGAAGCCTAATGGAGGATTATTATTATCTCCACCTACAGTAACCTCAAAGGTATAGGTACCATCTTCTTCTGGTGCGTAAACATCAGTTGCTTCAGCAATACCATCTTCGAAGGTTAATGCGCTCACAGGCAAGGTATTAAATAATACTAAGTCATTAGCATCATCTCTAACAGCCCATGATACTTCAGCATCAGCAGGAATTATGTTACCTCTGTTCACTACAATGAATCCGAAATTGAGTTCCTCGTCATCTTCGTTAGCCTGAGAACTAGGTACATTATCATATTCCGCTCTTGCCAGTATACCAAGTTGAACAGTGCCTTCATTGGATAAAACTGACATTTCATCCATAGTAAAGGTTGCATCACCATCAACACCGGTGTCGTTATTGCTTTCATATTCGAACATTACCGATACGGTCTGTCCTGCAAATCCAGTAATATCAATGATTGAAGTATAATAAGTGTTATCTAAGAATCTATCATCTGAGAATATTGCGCCTCCTATAGTATCTAATGCAGGTGTAGAAGATTCAAGTAAGTCTTCATTATCTTCTTCCCAGATAGGGGTAGCATCTGCTATTTTTTCACCATCAGCATCCACAATAAATACCCTTACATCTGCAAAGTTGGCATCTCCGTCGACACCATCTCCCAGATCACCTGATCTTGTGAAATTTCTAACATTATCAAGTTTCCAGGTGAATTCAAGATCATAACGAATACCTTCACTTGCAGCTGGTAATTCTACAGGTGCTGATATAAGTTGTTCAAATTGATCACTATCCACATCCCTGCTTATTACCATATCATCTGTTCCATTGATACCCCATGACTCAGTGCTGGTATTCAGTAATAAGAAATCCTGTGGAATATTAAATCCTGCAGGCACAGCTGGTACATCCGGATCTCCGTTATTAGCGCCGAAATCTTCGGTATAATCAAGGGCATAAACACCTCGCTGACCTTTCACCAGAATACTAAATCCTTGTGTATTTTCATCAGAGAAGTAGAAAGTGCTCTTATTACTTCTGTCAGTAACTAACAGATCAGCATTAAAGAATCCAAGATCCTCCTCAGTAGGCGTACCTGAAAGAGTTACAGTAGAGATACCGTTCTCACCATTAACAACTTCAGCTGTTAACCAGCTTTCAAAAAATTCAGGTGCAACCTGAAGGTCGAATGCTAACGTATCATCGGTTGCATTTTGAGATTGATAAGTGAATGTAATTTCACCAGGATCTCCAACAGTAAATACCGCCCTGTTAAGTGCATTCATTGGTTGTGCAACAAGACCAGTTGCTGATACAAACAATGGTGCACCACCATCTTGTTGTGTCTCAAGCACTAATCCAAGATCTCCTGAATCATTGACTCTGCTTAACGCCTGGCTGGTACCAGTTATGTATGAACCAACTGAATCTACACCTGAATCATTATCTATAAAGATTGATTCGTTATTTAGTTGATTAACAAGAACAACATATGAACCTTCACCAACCGATGTAGAACCTAAACTTACAGCTTGTACTGCAGTACTCGCTACTTGAATTGGTGAAGTATAAACGATGGTACCTGTGGTAGATGTTGGGGTTGCCAGCTCTATCACTGTAACATTGAATTCCGGATTATTTGCAAAGTTTGCACTAGTACTCGCACCAAACCAGATCCTTAGAGTATCCAGAACATCTGTGCCATCAAACTCATATTGAGCCCCAAGCCCTCCAGTTTGCGCATCTACAACAACTTCAGCTCCAGTATCCCATCTCCATCTGGAATATTGCGGACCACCAATTATCACACTGTCAGTCATTGACATAACTGTGTTTCTATTATCAGGATCACCATTTGAAATCAGGTCGACTTCAAAGTCTATAGTTGAAACAGAATCAAAATCTAACGGCAATACCTCACTTAGGTCTAATGTAGGCGTTAAAGAAAATGAACCATCACTAAATGTCACATCCAGCTCCTCATTCTTAGCTAACTCAGTACCACCATCAGTAACAGCAGTATAAGTAGCTTTAACGTCCGTTGGTGTTGTTTGTCCCGTGCTGGTTACTGTAAAAGTAAATGGTGCAAGGGGATCAATACCAACTTGTGATCTCGGCAATCTTGTAAACTCAACAGGTTCAAGTGCGAGGTCAAGTATGACATCTCTTCCTGAGAAGAATTCAATGGTATCAATAGCTAAGGAAACAGCATCATCACCCGCAGCTGAGGTAAATATTAACTCAAAAGCTAATGTGTCTGCACTGGTAAACAAAGAATCAGGTAATGGAAGTTCAGCATCAAATTGATCTGAAGCACCCTGACCAGTAACAGCACTCAATAAGTCGCTGTCTGAATTCCAGAATGCCGCTTGTTGCCTGGTTCCATTTGGACTAACGATCCAAATAGCAAGATTGGCATTTTCAACAAAAGTAGTATCATCCGAAACTTCACCAACAAGTCTGAATAAATAATCTTCCTCAACAGCATCTATTTCCGGAACACTAACAGGACTTGTTATTATTCTTTCTTCTTGTGTCTCACCTTCGTCATTGTTTCTTTCTATGGTAAGTTGAGTTCCATCAACTATCCAGGTTTCAACATTACTGTTATCTAAGAGGAAGTCAACAGGTAAGTCATCGTCACCAATAACAGATTCACCATCTAATTCCTGGAAGGTTTCTCTGTAATCAAATCCGAACACACCGCGGTTATCGGTACCTACTACTATCTCAAATCCACCTGAAACGACCATTCCATCTTCATCTTCTCTATAAACAATGGTTTGACCCTTAGATGATGCGTTTAACGATCCGTTGATTACTCCAATATCATTTTCATCTGGTGTACCAGTTATAACAAAAGTTGCAGTGTTACCATCTACAATTGTATCAGTTGTTAGCCAATCAGCTAAGAAATCAGGTTCTAAATCGAAATCAGAGAAGGTAATTTCATCGCCGTCGAGATCAGTAACCTCTAATTCAATAGTTAATGGTTGACCTACGAAAGTAAGTACTCTATCTACACCACCTTTGGTAGGGTTAAGTGTAGTGGATGACCAGAATGGTTTGTTACCTCCACCCATGAATAATTTAATCGCTACATCACCTTGACCGGTAACGTCAGTCAACTCATCCATGGCTACACCCTGACCGTCAAGGTTGGTTAACCTGCCGGTTACGATCTGACCATTGCTTCCAACATCTTTTACAAAAGAAATGGGATCCTCACTCAATTTATTAACTGTGACGAGGTAGAACATACCAGCCTCAACTGATATATCTACATTTTCTGCATATTCAGTGGTGTCATTTTCAGTTAATCGTACAGTAGATTGATAAACAATCTGACCTGTAGAGGCATCTTCGCTATCTAATTCAATTACTGATAGGTTATAAGGAATATCAACACCAGCATCTAAGGTGTAAAAGATACTGTCAATGTTATCGTTGTCAAAAATTTCAAACTGCGCTCCCATACTTCCAGATACACTATCGTTTCCAATAGCAATCGTGCCATCATTATTTCCATCCCATCTTGAGTACATGTTTTCAGTAATCACTATTGAATCTGAAACTACACTACTAACAATATCATTTCCGTCAACGTCTACCGATGCTATATATTCATAAGTACCAGGATCACCAAAGGTGATTACATCAATAACAGTAATAGAATCCTGACCATCAGGTATTGGTAACTTAAGATCATCTGCAAAATTAAGCGCTACATCTAATGTACCAGCTGGTTTAGTTTGTCCTATACTGGTAACGTTGTAAGTAACTGTATCAGCGGCTAACTCTCTTGCTTGTAATCTGGACAGCATAGAGTATTCCGGGTCGCTAACACTAACTACATCTACTCTTATATCAGGATCTTGTACGAAGCAAATGGAATCTATAGAAAATGTTGCAGCAGAATCCCCACCAGTAGCTGTATATAAGACCTCAAAGGCTAGCGTATCATCCTCAGTGAACAATGAATCAGCAAGCACAGAACTTGTAGCATTAAAATCAGTTTTACTATCCCATACCAAACCTATTCTCGAATCTTCACTACCATTAGGAGTAGTGAGAAATACCTGTACTCTTGCATAATCAGTGAAATCAGCATCTGCGGTATCATAACCAAATTTAAACTGGTAATCCTCGTTAGTGGGGTCTGCTAATGCAGGAACAGCTATAGGAGATGTAACAAACCTTTCAGATTGTGTTTCTTCATCGTCGCTATTTCTGTTTATTACCATTTGATCATTATTAGTATCAACACCCCAGGTTACTGTATCACTATTATCTAATATGAAATCTACAGGAAAGTCATCAGCGATAGGTGAGCCCAATGAATCAAAACGTTCTTTGTAAGGGAAACCAAATACACCCCGATCATCAGTTGTTACAACAACCTCAATGGAGGTGGTTTCTACATCTCCGTTTTCATTAGTAAAGAAAACAACGGATTCACCGCCGGCACTGGCTGTGATACCACTAACGGAAAAAGTACCTATATCATTTTGATCTGGTGTACCACTTAATTGAAGAATAGTATTTTCACCATCTACCACAACAGTAGTATCAGTAATCCAGTCAGCAAGAAAATCAGTATCTGATGCGCCATCCATGTCAAATGTAACTTCATCACCATCCGGGTCAGTAACTGCTATCTCAATGGTAGCTTCCTGACCAACAAAGGCAATAAACCTGTCTGGACCATTATTAGGTGTTGGATTTGTATTTGTCGCAGACCTTACGAAGAATGGAGGAGCTCCCGTACCACTTAAACCTAATTCAAAAGCTAAGTTTCCTTGGTTAGTAACCCTCACAAGAGAATCAACAGTCATATCAACGTCATCACTATTGTCAAATGTGGTTAATCTTCCTTCAACATACTCACTGGTTGTAAGATTGGTATTTTCATCACTTACAACGGAGAAAGCGTCATTTGATAATAGATTAATTAAGAATAAATAGGCATCTCCGTTATTTACCTCAATATCTAAACCGGTTCTTACATTTTTTCCAGGCTGTGCAAGTAAGGTAGTAGATTGATAAACCACATCTCCCGTTGATGCATCTGGGTTATCCAGCTTAGTGATGGTAAAGAAATATGGTTCACCATCTGCATCATCATCCAGGACATAAGTTACAGAATCGATATTATCAGTCTCAAAGAAATCAAATACCACACCCAAACTACCCAGTTCATCATTTTCTATAGTAACTGCATTATTATCATATCCACTCCATCGGGCATAAGTATTTTCATTAACAAATAGCGTATCCTGTGCGAGTTGTTCTGCAGCTAGTGCTTTGTTACCTGAGATTCCATTTATATTGACAACATAGACGATGGTGTCAACGCCACCTGACGGTGGAGGGGTAGTGATATCAAATAGTGTATCACCAACAAAGGTATTCACATTAAAGTCACCCGATGCGATTGTCCTATCCAGAGAAGCTATTGTATCATTTACTCCTGACTTTGCTTTATACACATCAATATTTACATCTACAGTAGGTGGAATGGTTTGACCATTGCTTTGTAAAGTAAATGTAAATGGTTGATCGAAGTTATCCGACAATGCCTGAATCTTGGATACTCTTCTATACGCTGGATTGGTAACGGAAGCAACAGAAATGTCAATATCTGCATCTATTCTTAAACCAATGTTATCAATTTTGAAATCTGCGTCCTTAGCAGCATCACTACCATCTTTTTCTGAATAAACAATCAATAATGCTAAGGTGTCTTGTGCACCGGCTATTAATGCATCTTCTATAGCTTCAGGTATAAGGTATGCGGAATCTACACCAGCAGCTACTTCACCATCTTCTAATTGCTGATCTGTAAGATCATCAGTAGACCAGATTAGTGTACCCAGATCATCGAGGTTAGGGTAGGGTGACTGATCAAAATCGGTGAGGTAAATATTAACGACAGCATTCTCATTAAATGATGTATCATTCGTTTGATTAACCACATAATCTAAATCTAAAAATACATCTTCATCTTCTTCTGGTTGAGCTATCTCAATAGGTAGAGATAAAATTCTCTCATCCTGTGCCGCTCCACCATTGAATTCAATAACTAATGAGTCATTAACAACTGACCATGTAGTAGTATCACTGTTATTAGGTGTATTATCAAGAATGTAATCGTCTGGAATCGTGGATCCATCAAATGTTTCTTCATAATCTGTATCACTATCTACAAATGCTAAACCTCTGTCATTAATCACATTAACTCTAAAGCCAGTGGAGTCGGCGTTTAAACCATCACCGTATGCTAACGTATCTCCATCCGTAAAAGCATTTAGACCGCCAATGAATGTTCCGACATCATCAGGACCAGGCGTACCACTAAGCGTTACTCTGTAGATTGTGTCATCAACAATCGTAAAGGTGGTATCCAACCAATCTGCTAATGCAAGAGGGTCAAATGTATCCAATTCGAAAGTAACGGTATCATCAGGGTCTGTCTGTGTTACTTCAACAGTTACAGAGAAAGGAGAACCAACAAATGCAATGGCAATATCTTCTGCACCATCTCTATTGTTGAAGTCAGTATCTGTATACTCAGCATCATCAAATGTAAGCGCTACAGGTAAAGCACCGGTTGTTAGAGTGATCGCCGGATTTCCTTCAAAGTCTGGATTCTCTTCGATAGTCTGTGATCTTTGACTTAAATATTCTAAATCAGTAACATTATCACCGACATTTAAACCACCTAATTCACCACCTTCGATGTATTCACCTCTTGTGGCTACATCCCTTACAACATTTAATTGCAACTCATTACGCTTGTTAATTAATACAGCATAAATGGAATTAGCATCAAGCAATAAATTACTGAAAGTAATATCAAGAATTCCATCATCTCCACTAACTTCTATGGTATCACCATATATTAACTCATCAGTCGTGGCTATCACATTCCCGGTGGTGGAATCTGCATCATCTAGTTTTATGATATTAACAAAGAATCTCGCATTGTCATCAGATACTGCATCATCAAAAACTATCGTGATTTCATTCAATGTATCAGCTTCAGGGAAGGCAAACCTGGCTCCCAGTGAACCTTCAACACCTTCAACGAGTATATTTCCTGCATCATTTCCATTCCATCTTGTATATTCATTTTCAGTAATCTCTATGTTAAAACCAAGTGTATCATTATCTAATTCCTGATCAAACTGCGCGGGTATGGAGGCCGCTTCGATCTCAAATGAAAACTCATTCATGCCATTCAACAAAGGAATGTTTCTAGGAATAGGAAATCCCAGGTTATCGGGTCTGAAACCAAATGTTTCAGTTCTGATACCTAATGGCTGATCTATTGCATCAGTTTCAAATAATATTGTATCACCAGTAAGAACATAACCAAATAAATCAGGATTTTCGTCCTCAAATCCCATGTCATCACCATTGACTGTACCGTTGATGTTTATCCTGGTTGAGTCAAAATTGTCATTGGAATTAAAATTCTTTCTAACAATTAAGCTAAGGTTGACACTATCATCTTTTTGCTTTTGCGGGACCTTCGCATATTCAAAAGGATTAAACAATGCAAAGTCATACTGTGCAAATGATGATGCAGTCAAACCAATATTATCAATAGTGAAGGATCCACCATTATCTCCCTGATATCTTACCTCAAATGCAAAGCTATCAACGGCAGCATTGGACAATAATTCAGTTACATCAATCAATGCTGAATAATAGTTGCCTTTTAAATCATTTAAAAATTTATTAGTATCTGTTTCATTTTCAGGGACACCACCAAAAGGATCTTCATCATATACAGCGATAGAGTCTCCCACAGTTTCAAACCTTACCCTGGTGGTAGCTACCAGATTTTCGAAGTCTTCTTCACTCCAAATAACCTCATTAGCTAATGTATCACCTGTATCTGTATAAGTTACAAAATTAATGGTTATATCAGATTCTACAGATCCCTGAAGATTGCCATCTAATAAATCATCACCAGTGATCACAGGGTTATCAAAATTAAATCCAAAAAACTTATCAAATTCAGCCGTAGTCCCATCAGGCGATACGCCATCATCGAGCAACCAGTCAAAAGATAAGAAGTAAGAATTTTGATTAGGCTCGGGATCAAATGCTCCTCGTACTCTAAGTGTTTCATCAATAAAGAATGTGGAATCATCCCCGGTAATTGTGGCAGCTGCACCATCATCCAAACCTGTAGGATCTAAACCTCCACCAAATTTATTATTGTCAACACCATCTGAGCTAAATCCCCAACTTCTAAATGATCCTACCGGAGAATTAGATACAGTGTCTAATAATGTCGAAAAGAAGCCTAATTCAAATGAGTAGGGTACCTCAGCCTGACCAGGGTTATCCAACTCCCTCGGAGGGAATATCAAGTCAAATTCTTCGCTTTCCGGACCATCAAGATCTGTGACATTAAATATTTCATTAACATTATCAATGTATTCCTGATACGTTTCAGGCATATCCTGATCTCCATCAAATACGGTTACCTGTCTCAGATCATAAGATAAAAGATCAAGATTGGCAAGATCATCCACAATAAACTTAGTAACATAAGCAACTGTGTCGTTTTTATTAGGATCTGGGTTGAACAAATCAACGTTAGCAGATAATGCTGTAATTGCATTTAATGTATCAGTAATGGTTACGAAATCCGTACCGTTAGCACCTGTGGTATTCGGCAGATTTAAAGTATAGGTACCGGTAGAGGTAGTTGATATACTTGTTACATTAGAGGTACCTTGCCCAACATTAGTCGCTGCAGTCGCAAGGAAACCTTCTATTTCAACTCTTGACTGATTGTCAGCGCTATTGGTTCTGTAAGTAATTTCAAATATGTAGGACCGCTCTAGCCCTATGGATGCAGGTATATTTTGCTCTATAAAGAAAGAAGCAGAATCACCATTTTGTTGTACACCTCTTACATTAGATAGCACTGTTTCTACATCTGATGTACGAATTTTGGTTGCAAAATTATCAGTAGCCAATTCCCAGGGATTTGTATTTCCATCTCCTCTTCCTTCAAGTTTCACAGATTGAACATCGAGGATATCATCGATATTGTCGTCACCGGCATCCTGGGCCTGAAACCTGTTTGTTCTGGCATTATCAAATAACCTAAACCTGGCCCTGCTACCTGCACCGGCACCAATTGTATCTGCCTGTAGCGTAACACCCGATATTCTTATCTGTCCGGCTTGTTCGATCGGACCTGATTGAAGGACAAGTGCAAACTCCAGATCTTGTCTTAAGGAATCACCCGAAAAGTTGTTAGGATCTAAGCCGCCAGTCATATTAAAATCTCTATCTATCTGAAGTGAGTCTGTTAATCTAAAAAGACCGTCTTCCTCAGTCATATCAAAATCACTTAAATCACCCACAACAGTCCATTCAGAACTGTCCCTTGCATTATCCCTTACCAGAACCTGGAAAACAGAATCTACAATTCCAACATCCGTACTTGGGATCGTACTATTGGGGTCAACAATTGCATACTGAAATTGTATAAAAATATTTGTTAAGGTATCCCAGGTGATGTTGGCTATGTTACCATCTGCATCATCTGTGGTGAAAAACAACGTATCACTTTGAATTGAATCTTCAACCGCAGCTCTTGTCTGGGTATTTTGAATCCAACTCGCAACCTCCCAGTCGTTAACTGTAAAGATATCATTTGATGTAGCAGATAATGAACCGTCAAGGACAGTAGTACCCATATTTCTCCTAAGGGTAATACCATCAGGGGTTTCATCACTGCTAAAATCAACCGGCGCATCTACAGCTACAGTAGCTTGTAGTCTATCCCAGTCCAGCAAGTTATCCGAATCAAAGATCTCTTCTGTTGGGTCTTGCGCAAATCCGCTGTGACATAAGCCAACAGCTAAAATCGTAAATATTATTGCTAATAGTTTTTTCATCGCAAAGTTATTATTGATGTTTGTCATCTATTTAATAGCGTTTAATTAGTTATTATGTGTTGCTGGGTTGTCCTGCATCGTGCTACCTTCGGAAGCTTCTGCGACACGTTTACCTGTACCCAGATATATGTCTCTTACATAAGTTGCCTGGCTGACAACCGTGATTCTAGTTGGATCGCTGCCACTACCATTTCCTCCAACAATTATTGGGGTAGTAGCAGTACCAGGTGTATTTCTTCCGAAATATCCTGAACCTCTATTAGTCACCACTAGATTCTTTAAGTCTAATTTACCGTCTGGGGTTAATTTGACTACTTTAATGGCAGCATCTGTACCTGCACCATCCAGGATTGGCATAACCGTAATGGCAGGAGGTGTAACATATCCGTTACCAGGTTCTTCCAGGACTAATTCAGTAACCACAGAATCACCATGAGGATCATGTTCTATCATACCATTATTATTTTTATCATCAAACCAAAGTATGGCTGTTTTAAGATAAGTGGATATATCAAATATCACTTCGGGAGCTTCAACATATCCTGACCCGGGATCGGTTATATCAACACCGATGATCCTGCCATTCTCAAGGATGGCAACCCCTTCAGCTCCTGTTCCACCGCCTATAGAATCAGCCGGTATAAATAATACGGGAGGCACTTCGCTATATCCTGCTCCAGGATTTTCCATAATTACCTCAACAATTTGTCCGGCATCAGATAATGCAAAACCGACAGGCATAGAACCTGTGTGGGTTGTTATAGAAATTTCAAGATTATCACGAGCATCAAGACCTGTAATTGTGCTTGAACCACTACTGGTTAGAGCAGTAACGGCTCCACCATTTACTGTGGCTCCTAAACTCAATACCAAAGAATCCCCGTCATTATCAAAATCAATACCTGTTAAAGTTGCAATTGGAGGTGCAGTATAACCCGAACCATCTCCATCGCCTACCAGGGCTACGAGATCGAGAACACCGTCACCGACATTAGCGGTTGCAATCACCTCTTTATCAGCAGAAACAGGTGTTTCTACAACAATATTTATTTTGGCAGGATCCCTTGGATAACCAGACCCACCGTCAACCACATTAAAACCGATTAAAGCTTGTGTCAATTCTGATTCAGCTTCAGCTCCAAACCCAAAACCAAAAACCGGAGAAATAACAACATCAGGTGCTGAGGAATAACCTTCGCCAGCCATCATTAATTCAATATCATCTATGGAAGCATTAGGTCTTACTATGTAATCGAAAGGATGTCCGTTTTCATTCTCTCCTACTGTAGGATTGTTCGTTTCATTCACGACGATTGAAATATCCGGAAGTTGATCATATAAAAATCTAATTACTCCGTTAGGCATGGTATCCCTTTCAACTACGATGTCATATCCCTGACCCGGGTTAACAATTTCAAATCCTTCCATTGCCCTGCCTACTACAGCTTCACCAACAGCCTGAACACCACTCGGGTCAATAGGGGCTGCAATCTCAACAGACGGTGTCGAAGTATAACCTTCACCGCCCTCAAGAACAGTAACCCTTACAACTTGACCATTATCAATCTCAGCTTCTGCTACAGCCCCAAAACCTCCGCCACCAGCAATAATTACTGTGGGGTCCTGGTCATATCCTGAACCTGGATTAACAATATTAACTTTTACCAGCTCACCACTTTCAGATAGGATAACATTAGCACGGGCACCACTTCCAGTACCACCAGCCCTTCTTTCAATTTTAACCTCAGGCGCTTCAGTGAATAAGTCTTCTTCACCATTACCATCTATATCTTCAGGATCAACACCACCAGCAGTATCTATCGCAACGATCGAATGTATTGGGTTAAATTCTGTAAGCACAGCAATAGCCATTGCCGTCTCAGAAGCAGAGCCTATAAGATCAACATCCGGAGGTGCTGTATAACCTATACCAGGATTAGTAACTTCAATATCATCAACCACACCGGTGATCACTGCCCTGGCATCTGCGCCGGAACCACCCTCAGGAGAAATAATAGCAACATCAGGCTCAACATCAAAGCCTCCTACCATAGTATCTAAATCAATACTGGTTATAGAATATGTTATAATATCATTTATACTACCGTTGAAATCAGCTATATCATCGTCATCAACAGGTGCCTCGAACTTCAAATCATATAAATTAGCTGTATCACCAGGAAGAATTTCATAACCCTTACCAGCATCTACAATAGTCAATGAAGAAACCATACCATGAGTGATTTGTGCAGATATATCTGCAACTACTTTAGCCAAACTGTCACCTACCACGGAAACATTAGGTGGCTGGGTAAATCCGCTTCCCATGTCTTCTATAAAAGTATTAACTATTCCACCTTCAGCTAATATTGCCCTTGCTTCTGCTTCAGTGTCCGGAAGATCTCCGATATCACCAGTAGGTGCGTCAATGATTGTTTTAGCTTCCGGTAAGTCGGTAGGCACAACACTAATATCAGTTGAATCAACAAAGCTACCAGAGAAAACTGCCCTAGTAGTTATAACATCATTAAATGGAACATCATTAAAAAAGTCTAACAACAATGTTTGATCACCCGCAACTTCAGCAACTGATAAATTGATATCAATACCGTCACCGCCAAGCGCAGGCACATCCAATGAATATTCTCCATTTTCATCTGTGGTTGCAGAAAATAATGTGCCTCCATATGCAATGTTTACTATAGCTGCATTATCATTATTGCCAACACCTCCAAGGAACACATCCGGCAAATCATCACCCTCAGAATCTTCTCCTCCATCGAAAGTACCATCTCCGTTAGGTCCATCATCCGTGTTTCCATTTATTTCCCCATTACTGGGATTCTCTAAAAATGCCAAAATTTCTTCATCGTCGATTGCTCCTACTACAGTAACACCTGCAGGAGCAACCTCAGGTGTTCCATTAGTTAAATCTGTTTCCCATGTTATCCTACCATTTATGTTTGCAGTGTTTCCTGTGGGTGAGAATAAAGGTATCCAAATGGCAGCAGATCTTTTTACACCTGCTAATGTGCCATCCTCTAAGTTTTCCAATTCTTCAGAACCCGGAGCAGTAATTTCTGCTACCAATTCAATGTCGGAAAGGTTATCAGCAGTAATACTTACGCTAATCCCCCCGATTCTTAAATCAGAAAATGCGGCAATTCCGGATTGGTCAGTTGTGACTGTTTGAACTTCGCCAAACTGACTGATTGCCACCTGAACGCCCGCTAAGGCTTCATCTCCGGAGGTTCTTCCTCCCGGAATAATTGCTTTTCCGTTGGCCACGGCTAGTTTTACTGAAAAATCAATAGCCCCTCCGAGCGCTTCCAGGGAATCCCTGATAGCTTCAAGTTCTGCTATTTGCTCCAGGGCATCAGCAGTTAGTGCGTCGAGGTCTTGAATGTTTCCAGTTACTTCTTCTGGTGTAACTTCATCGTCTTCACATCCCATGAAAACCATGATGCCCATTGCCAACAGTAATGAGTAGAGTACAAATCTTTGTTTCATACAAATTAATTTTTAAATGTTAGGTTTTGGGTTCAAATTCAAATTTTTAAACATAATGCTCGCTTCAATGCATTTTAAGCGATAATAATAGAGATTATTTTCCACAATAAAAAGATTATTTAATGATTCTAAAATAATTAAGGTTCCAAATTTTATTCTTTACATGAATTTTAATTAAAAATTACTTAAATGTTAAATAATATAATTAATCCATATTTTAAAATGCTAAACTAATGATTTGCATCACTTTACAAAACATATTTTAGTTAAAAAGCCATGATTGTTGAAAATTAAGATCATTTCCTATCGGCTTAAAAAAATTCAAAATAAACCTAAGAGGACTGAAATTTAAACAGCTATCCAATAATAAATTATAATTCTTTCAATTCTTTCAATAAATCCATTATTGATAAGCTGCATTCAAAGTAAATACTTTGCCAGCACGTCTCCTACTAAAAAGGCAAATAATGCAGCGACTCCTCCTAATAATAATGTCTGGGATATGGTTTTGGACGGTTTAAGATTAGTAACCACCCCTCTCAGGTACCCCACTATTGTCATAGCTATGGCTGTGCCAGCACAACTGATAGGAAACAGCCATGACTCACTGATTTCAACAAAAGCAGCGAGAACGTAAGACACCAACGGTATGAATCCGATAATATTAAATGAAACGAAAGTCATGAACGCGGTTTTAAAAGGGGTTTTATCATCCCTGGTCATTTCCAGCTCTTCTTTCATCATGGTATCCACCCAAATATCCTTATCTGAGGTGATAACTTTAACTACCTTTTCCAACAATTCGCCTTCAAAGCCTTTATTTTCGTAAATCTCCCGTATCTCCTGTACTTCTTTTTCCCGCAAATTTTCAACCTCCCAGTATTCGATGGCCTTATGCTTTTCAAAATTGTCCCTTTCTGATTTGGTAGAGAAATAATTACCCACAGACATAGAAAAGCCATCGGCTATGAGGTTGGCAAATCCAAAGATCAATACCCAATGCAGGGCAGCATCTGCTCCTGCTGCACCGGCCACAACCGCAAAAGTAGTTATGGCCCCATCAATCCCTCCATAAACGAATTCGGAGATGTATGCCCGGTCGAAAAATAAAATCTTACCTTTTTTATGCAGATGGGATTCGCTCATATTAAGAAAGATTAATATCCCAACGCCTGTTATTTTGGTACCTGATATGTCCCTGTTCGACCAGTAAAGGGGAAGGGAAATTGTTATGGTAAAGCTGACCGGTACCCAGCCCCTGATGAAGCGGGTTGTCAAACCTTGAAGTGAATTGACTGATGGCATTTAATCCTATGTTTGATTCCAATGCGGATGTAATCCACCAACCGATATTTCGGTCACTGGCTAATTGGATCCATTCTGTACAGGCTTTAAACCCGCCCAGTAAAGCCGGCTTTAATACAATATAAGCCGGCTTAACGGTATCCAGCAGTTCAATTTTCTTATCTGTCGATTGGATGGCGATCAATTCCTCGTCCAAAGCTACGGGTATTTGTGCGTATTTGCAGGTCATTTCAAGTGCTTCCGGCTGGTTTGGTAAAATAGGTTGTTCTATAGAATGAATATCAAATTTGGCTAAATCCGCGATCTTACTAAGTGCCTCATGGTTTTGAAAAGCCCCATTGGCATCCAACCTTAAAGTTACATCACTTCCTTCAGGCCGTGAACGAATATAATCCAGTAAATCTAATTCCGATTGAAAATCCAAAGCACCTATTTTGATTTTGATACATGAATACCCTTCATCTAATTTTTGATTTATTCTATCGGTCATTTCTGACTTTGATCCCATCCAAATCAATCCATTAACAGGCATGCTTTTATTTCCTTTATAATAAGGTGTATCAAATATCATTTTTTTTCCTCCATTGGTTATATCCAATAAGGCTGTTTCCAAACCAAACCTTATGGAAGGAAAATTTCCAGGGCAGACATTTTCAACGAAATCAAAAATTTCACTTTCACTTTTGGGTGAGATAGTGGTGGATATACTTTTTGATATTTTTTCAAGCTGGTTTTCAATCGCATCAATATCGTCTATACTCAGACGAGGTATTGGTGGCACCTCACCATAACCTACCACTCCGTTGAGTTCTATTTTTAGTATCCATGTTTGTCTTTCATGCATGACCCCCCTGGATGTGCCCGCAGAAAAGGTGAATTTCAAAGTGTGGGGAAAATATTCCAGTCTTAATGCCATATAATTTGGTTGGAACAAATTTAGGCCTTAAACCTTTATGACCTAGTTTTACTTCATGAATTATTCTGCCTCCATGGATTTAAATGATTTTGATTATCACTTACCGAATGATCAAATTGCTCAATTTCCACTTGAAAAAAGAGAAGCCTCAAAATTTTTGATCTATAATAAAGGCACCATCCATCATGATGTATTTGCCCATGTAAATGATTATTTGCCAAAGTATGCCACACTGTATTTAAACAATGCTAAAGTCGTTCCTGCACGATTATTTTTTAGAAAGACTACGGGTGCAATTATTGAAGTAGTACTATTATCTCCGCATAATACACCATTAGAAGAAGCATTGAAAGCCAAAGAAGAGATTACGTGGAGATGTATTATTGGTAATGCGCGTAAGTGGAAGATGAATACCTCACTGGAAATGGGTTTTGATGATATTAAATTGAAAGCGTTACGATTAAGTGGGGATAGCGTCCGGTTTTCCTGGCAGCCATCCGTATTAAGTTTTCTGGAAATTATTGAGCAATCAGGTAAAATGCCATTACCCCCTTATATCAACAGGGAAGTAATAGAGGAAGATAAGGAGCGCTATCAAACCGTCTATTCAAAAACACCGGGAGCAGTTGCAGCACCAACAGCCGGTTTACATTTTACCAAAGCAATAATTAATCAATTAGAGAATGCCGGACATTTGATTCAGGAATTGACATTGCATGTAGGAGCAGGAACATTTAAACCGATTCAATCTAGTGATATTAAAGGACATCCGATGCATAATGAGGAGATTATCATAAATAAAGAAAATATCCGGTCAATAATAAAGGGGAATAAAAACATAGCTGTGGGAACAACCGCTGCCAGAACACTGGAAAGTATTTACTGGATAGGAGTCAGAATAATTGAAAATGAAGAGGATGCATTTTTTATCCCAAAACTCTACCCTTATCAATTCAAACCGGAACAGTTGCCCGGTTTGAAGGAATCCCTTAATGCTGTTGATGAACTAATGGAAACAATAAAAAAAGGGGAAATTATCGGTAAAACGGAGTTATTTATTTTTCCCGGTTATCGGTTTAAAGTTATAGACGGCTTGTTCACTAATTTCCACTTACCAAAATCCACACTAATTTTATTAATAGCTGCCCTGATTGGAAAAGATTGGCAAAAAGTATACGCAGAAGCGCTACAGAATGCGTATCGTTTTCTGAGTTACGGTGATACATCTTTACTAATGCCTTAGTGCTCAGATACCTCAGAGGAAATGTTGGTTTATATAATCCAGGTCTTCAGGAGTGTCCACCATGTGAGAATCAATATTGGTGCGAGCTAATTTTATTTCGTATCCATTTTCCAGCCAACGCAGTTGCTCTAAAGATTCAGCGCTCTCCCAGGTTCCCGGAGCTAATTTGTTTATTTCTTTCAAAATATCCGACCGATAAGCATAGATGCCTATATGTTTATAAAATGGATGTTCATAAAACCATTTTTCCTGTTCCAACCCCCTAACATGCGGTATACATTGCCTGCTGAAATAAAGGGCTTTCTTGTCTGTGGTAAATACAACTTTCATTACCCCCGGATTAAACAGATGATCCGGATCATCTATTTTCTTGATTAAGGTAGCTATTTGCGTATTTTGATCCAATATGCTGCAAAGCAGATCAATCTGCGCGGGGTCCACAAAAGGTTCATCCCCCTGAATGTTGATGGCGTAATCATAGTGCACGGATTGTCTTAGTAAAACCTCCAAACAGCGGGAGGTGCCATTAGCATGCTGCGATGCGGTCATAACTACTTCACCACTAAAACCTTTAACTTCCGAGAAAATCCTTTCATCATCAGTGGCTACCAGTAGGTTAGCCAATGCTTTAGCCTTGACGGCTTGCTCGTACACCCTTCTTATCATGGTTCTTCCTCCGATATCAACCAAAGGTTTTCCAGGAAATCTTGAAGAAGCGTACCTTGCCGGAATGATCCCAAGGATTTTCATGCGTTGATAATTTTCACCTTAAGCCATGTGCCTTGCTCCTCAACAACTTCAACTTTTGTTCCACTACTAACAAAACCATCCCGGCTGGTGGCGTCATAAATTTCTTCATCAATAATCACCTTTCCGCTGGGTCTTAAGATGGTATAAGCTTCTCCCCTTTTTCCGATCATTGACACTTTGTGCTCGATTGATACGTAACCATGGTCTTTATCCTGAACATCCTGAAGGGCTATTCTTTTAAACACATTGGAATTAGCTAATCTCACGCCTCCAAGAAACATGACAATTATAGAGCCCAATAGTCCGGCTATGATGGTCCCGATGGAAATAAACAGCTTTTCTGAAGGCACAAAAGAAAAATCCAGCATATCGTTGTTGAGCATCACCAACACCAATGATCCGAGTGATAAAAAAATACCTGCGATGCCGGCAATACCAAATCCCGGTATTACAAATACCTCCAGCAGGATTAGGGCTATACCCACGAAGAAGACGGCTATCTCCCAGTTTTCCGCGAGTCCGTTTAGGTAATAAGGCGTGAAATAAAGTATGGTAGCTACCAAAGAGGCTAAAATAGGGAATCCCACGCCAGGCGTTTGCAACTCAAAGTAAATACCCCCAATAATTACCAGAATTAATACACCACTAATTACCGGATTAAGGAAGAAAGCGATTATTTGTTCGGTTGACCCTAGCTCATAATCATAAATTTCATAAGGCGTATAACCGGTTGCCGCTAATATTTCTTCAATAGATTCATATTGCCCTTCACAAAAACCATAATTGATCGCCTCGGATGTTGATAGTGTAACTACCTTTCCGGCCTGGGAAACGCTGTCAACAACGACATCCTCATCCACCATAGCTTCAGCAATTTTCGGATCTCTGCCTTGTGCTTCAGCTGTCGACCGCATAATTGATCGCATATAAGATTGATATTTATCCGGGGCAGCAGCGCCATCACCAGTTACTACCGTAGCAGCCCCTATGCTTGCTGCCTTAGCCATATAAATGCTGTCGCAGGCGATAGAAATCAAAGCTCCTGCCGAAGCAGCATCTTTGTTTATAAAAACATAGATAGGAATTTCGTAATTCAATATTCTGGTCCTGATGTCATCTGCATCATTTAAAGCACCACCATAAGTATCCATCTCAATGATAACTAAATCCGCTTCCATGTTTTGCGCCTCATCTAACGCTAATTCTGTCAGCCTGTTAGTTCGTGGATCAATTTCCTGGTCAATTTTAAATGTAAAAACAAGCTTTGTGGAATCTTGAGCAACTAAAATATTGGCTAACGACGTACACAAGAAAAAAAATATCGCAGTTCTCATTTATTAAAATATTTCAAAACGTATCAAATATATACCTTAGTTAATTGAAGAACTTATTTTCGCACAAGTTTGATTCTAAAATATGGAAAACTGTATTTAATAGTGATCAAGGCCTGATTGCTTTGGAACTTCGGGATAATGACACTCAAAGGCTCTCTTTTGTTATAGTCCGGATACCGAATGGAAAAATTTTATTTAAAAGTAAAAACCATGAAAAATGGTGGGCATCTTTAATCGGGGTAACTTCCGACATCTTATTAATACAGGAATATGAGGATGAAAATAATCCTGAAAGTAAAAGAATCACCTTGTTGGAATGGGGAAAAAATCGCATCCTCAAAGAAATAGAAAATGTACAGGTTGAATCGGTAGATCAAAACCAACTAATAGTATCAAAATCAGGAGGTAAGCCGTTCGTGTATGATTTGAAAACACTTAAAATTATTGAGCAGCATATCCCATCCGATTGCTCCGACGTTCAATTTCCATTGATTTACAGCGTTGAAAGTGAATACTTTGGTTATTTTTCGAGATTGATAACCATTAAATTTAACATGGAACCGGTGATCGCATGCGAATACCTTGATTTTGATCGTTTCCTCATCATAGGATTTTATGTCAGGTCGCATCCTGGGCTGGATCAGTATATAACAATAATTGATAAAAACAACAGTGTTGAGTTCTTAAAAAAAATAGAATCCGAACTGGACAAACCTTCCATGGAAACTTATTTTTTATGGAAGCAGACGCTTATTTTTGTCTCAGAAAAGCATATTTTGGAAGCACATGAAATTAATTAGATACATATTTTTTTGCCTGGGTTTTTTTTATTTCAGCGCCTTATCTGCTTTGGATTCATTAAGAGTAGAGCAAAAAAACGGACAATATTTCGTCGTTCATCAAATTGATCAGGGAGAAACGATATACGCTTTATCAAAGCGCTATGGAAGCCCTGTTAACTCCATTATGAAAGCAAATGATTTATCCGGTGGGAATATAGATATTGGCCAAATCATTTGGGTACCGATTAAAAAGGCTGGTAACTTAAAAGTAAAAGCTGCTTCTGAAAGTAATACCACATTTCACAAAGTTGCCTCAGGGGAATCTTTATGGAGTATATCTCAAAAATACAATGTTTCGATAAATGAGATTAAACGGTGGAACCAATTGACAACCAATGCTATTGATATTGGTCAAAACCTGGTTTTGAGTGCTCCTGAAAATGCGCATAGTGATAATGCAAAAGAAGCTATTCAAAAAGCCGAAGAGGATCCCGTTGTGAAAACCAATGCAGCTTCTAATGGAAGACACAGGGTGCAATCCGGGGAAACATTGTTTAGCATTGCTAAAAAGTATGATGTAAATATCAAAGAATTGAGGTATTGGAATGGACTGAATTCTGACTATTTAAGGCCGGGAGAAAACCTGATTGTTTCTGGTAAGAGCGCTCCAAACAAGGAGGCAATGGCCAATGAAAATAAAAGCCAGGAATCCACAACCACTACAGTAGTTGATGGAATGGTCCGGGACACCACCAAAATTTACGAAGAGGGGTTCGCCATGGTGATAGAGAATTCCCCGGAAACAAAAAAATATCTGGCTTTACACAAAGAAGCGCCTATTGGTACTGTGATGGAGGTAAAAAATCAAATGAATAATAAGACCCTTTTTGTAAGGGTCGTTGGTAAATTACCCAACACCGGGATGAACAAAAACTTATTAATACGCATTTCAAAGATTGCACATGACCGGTTAGGGGCTCTTGACCCAAAAATTCCTATAGAACTTGCTTATTATCCCTATTAGCGTTTGAATGATGATTTAAAATCATTTCTTGATCAAAAAGTTGAAGCATATAATTGTCCTCACTTTATAGCTGGCGACCCCATATGTATTCCCCATGAATACAAAAAGAAGGAAGACATAGAAATAACTGCTTTTTGGACGGCTACTTTAGCGTGGGGCCAACGAAAAACCATTATTAACAAAAGCAGGGAATTGTTCAGCATGATGGACAATTCACCACACGAATTTATTTTGAACCACCATGATAATGATCTAAAGCCATTTTTGAATTTTAAACACAGGACATTTAATGCTACGGACACATTATACTTTATCAAATCCCTTAATAATTTGTATTTAAACCATGGGGGTTTAGAAGAAGCTTTTCGTGCAAATAAAGATGAAGCAACCGTTGCAAAAGGACTCTGTAACTTCCATAATCTATTCTTCGGATTGAATGAGTACCCGAAAAGAACCGAAAAACACGTAGCCACGCCAGTAAGAAATTCAGCATGCAAGCGTTTGAACATGTTCTTGAGGTGGATGGTTAGAAGCGATGATAAGGGTGTTGACTTTGGTATTTGGGATGGCATTAAACCCCGACAACTAATATGCCCTTGCGATCTACATGTTGATCGGATATCAAGAAAATTAGGACTGGTAAGCCGAAAACAAACAGACTGGCTTACAGCACTTGAATTAACAGAAAACCTAAGATTCTTTGATAAAAATGATCCTGTAAAATATGATTTTGCTTTATATGGGCTTGGAGTGATGGAAAAATTTTAAATGCTCCAATGCTCCGGATCCAAACGCCACGCTTTCAACACTTCAACCGCTTCTGTTTTGAAGTAGTTTTTTGAATGTGCATGTTCAATCAAAGTATTGTAATCACTCAAAGAAATAAGTGGGACAGCCGCAGCTTCAAGGTTTTTTATTCCGATGGGTAAATCGTAGGTAAATATAGCGCATAAGCCAAGCACTTCACCACCTGATTCAACAATTGCCTCACATGCTTTAAGAGAACTTCCACCTGTACTAATCAGGTCTTCAACCACTACATACTTCTTTCCTTTTTCGAGTGATCCCTCTATAAGATTGGTCATACCGTGAGCTTTAGGTTTAGACCTTACGTAGATAAATGGCAGGTTCAATTCATCGGAAACTAAAGCTCCCTGAGGTATGCCAGCAGTTGCAACACCTGCTATGGCTTCAACTTCAGAATAGTATTTTTGAATATTTTCAGTTAGGGCTTTTTTAATAGTTGTCCTCAATGATGGATAGGACAATGTGATCCGATTATCACAATAAATAGGTGATAGCCATCCTGAACTCCATTTAAAAGGTGGATCTAGTTTTAATTGAATAGCCTTCACTTCCAGCAGGGCATCCGCAATTTCTTTTGATTGGTTGGATATTCTTATCATTTTTTGCATTTGAATAATTTCTGTATGACTAAATTATCGGCCTATGATAGACTTGCCTGTGAAAATATTTATAAATGATATCATTGTTGAAATAAGTAAAAAAAATGCCGATTCACAAGCCCAAAGCATATCTGAAATAAACTTTAAAAAGAATCTCCATGAGATCAATCAATTGCCAGCGCACATTATAATAAGTGATGCTTCTAATGGTGACATGGTTGGGATTATTAAAAAATTAACCTGTGAAAAAATAGACACACTAAAAACCATCTCATTAATCGCCAGTGATCCGTTAAAGACATTTGACTTTATCCAATCAAAATTAACTATTGTCAATGCAGCGGGTGGCCTTGTAACTAAGCAGGATAGGATACTTTTTATTTATCGTAAGAACTTATGGGACCTGCCTAAAGGGAAAATAGAAAAAAAAGAAAAGCCGGAATTAGCAGCACTAAGAGAGGTTGAGGAAGAAACAGGAGTAAAAGCTAACCTGGGAAAATTGATAGGCTCTACGTTGCATACCTATTACAGGAGTGACAAGTATTACCTCAAAAAAACAAGTTGGTATGCTATGGATTGCTTTGATGATAAGAATATTAAACCACAATCAGAGGAAGAAATAACAGCCTTAAGATGGATGACTAAAAATGAAGCCATAGAAGCAGCAAAAAAAACTTACAAATCAATAGATCACGTGATTAGTCAATATTATAATTTATAAGGTAAAAACTCTGATACATCGCCACCATATCTGTGAACTTCCCGAATAATGGATGAACTAATAGGTGCCAGATGGGGAGAGGTGATCAGAAATACAGTTTCCAGATCCTGATTTAAATATTTATTAATTTGGGATATGCTGTTCTCATATTCAAAATCAGTGGTGTTTCGTAAACCTCTAATCAAGTAATCTGCATTATACTTTTTTGCCAGGTTAGCTGTCAGTTCATTGTAAAGCACAACCACCACACGGGAATCTTGATTGGAAAAAGCTTCTTCAATTTTTTTTACCATGAAATCAGCCTCAAAGTACCGGTCTTTATTTGAATTGTGGCCTATGGCAATAACGACTTTCTCAAAGAGCTTCAGGCTTCTTAGCACGATATCCTCATGGCCTCGGGTGAATGGATCAAAGGAACCTGGAAAAATTGCTGTCCTGTATGTCATTTTAAAAGATTACACACAGATATAGATACTAAAGGTATCAAAAAAGCGCTGTTCAGCAATTTGATCAAATACAAACCCAAAACTAAGAAAAGATGGTTTATCTCCCAGGGCTACATTTCTAATATATTTTTTTACCGTCTCTAGGTGGGGGGATTTTTCTGAAATATTACCCCAAAAAGTTACCCGGGTATTTTTTTGACTAAGTTTCAACTCTTTAAATACTAATAGGATGTATTTTACATAATCGGGGCTTTTTCGAACTGCAAATTGATTGTAATAAAGTAATGAGTCTTCTTTAGTAACCACAACATGTAAAATACCCCGGTCTACCAGGCAGTACATCGACTTATCGCCAGTCCTGCCCTCTTGTTCCAGGATACCCTCAATAAAAGCGCTTCCCTGATGCAGCACCATCACTTCCTTATTTGGGTAGGCTGATTTTATCCAATTAACTAATTTTTTGTCTGCAGCAAAGACGTTTACGCATTCAGCCCTGGGATTTTCATATTGGAATACCTGATCAACATTTTCTTTAAGGGTGCTATTGAGCGACAGGTAATCCTCGGCAGAGGATTCATCAAATAAATGGGTGGGTACCAATGTGAATTTATGGCTTTTAATTGATAGCTTAATGCTATCCCAAAAACCTGCAGACAGCAACTGATGGGTATCAAAAAGCTTTCTGAAACCTATCATCCTGCTATTAACGGATTTGACATTTTCAAAATTATAATCTTCTAAGAAAAGACAATAATTGTTTGATTTGTCTGTGATGCTGATCTGTACATCCCGGATACCGATTTGTATGGAAAGACAATAATTCTCAAGATAATTTATATCAAATTTCTTGTCTTTGACCCTCTTGAGAAGCTTAAAACTAATTTCTTCGGTTATCTCCAAAATATTATTCCCAATTACCAGCCGTTGTTACACTTGTTCTAGATCCAAACCTTAATGGTTTTTTTGTATTGGATTCATTACTTTCCTTTCTTTCAGGATCTACAGGAATTGTATTCTTAACTTCTATCACATCAACCATAACACCACTTTTTTCTATTTTGTCTGCCCATATGGCAAATTTTTCACCTTCAGTACCAGGAATAATTGGTAATTTTTCAAGCTCAAAGTTTGGATACCTCTTATTGTTAAACAATGAATCCCTTACACTCACTCTCCCAATAGTATCTATTTCGACGTATACACTATCTGCTCCATAATCGAGTGTAATTACTGTCTCTTTTCTGTTTGTAAGATAAATATATCCTGAATCGATGTAACTAAGCAGACTATCCCAGTCACTGGTATATTTACCTTTCGCTGACTGATAGGCTATCTGAGCCTCTCTAATCATTTTTAATTTATTTATTATCCTGGCTTCCATTCTTTCTATCCGCTCCTCCTCCATGATTTTGTCCCGAATAATATTAACCAAATAAACAGCAAGACCAATAGATACAATTAAGAAAACGTAGGTTAGGATTCTAGTAACAAGCATTTTAGGTTGTTTTTTACAATATTAAAATTTTGAATGATTTAACACAATGAACATGCAATCGATATTATGCAAATATTTCGTAATTTAAAAAACCTTTTAAATTAAATATCTCTTTGGGATCATTTATAAAGTCAAAAGCGTTATGTAACACCTTATTTTCTCTCATTTTTTTTATTTCACTATAATTATAAAACCCAAATGACTTAATGATTTGATCTTTTTCTTTCATTTCAGGGTCATAACCCAGTTTCAATTCACCCCCTATTTCATGCACCCTAAAAAATAATTCCACGGTGTGTAGTGGTTTGTTGAAGTATTCATAAGTGAACATATACGCTCCTATCTCAACGCTCAAACCAGTTTCTTCTATGAACTCACGCTTCAAATTTTCTTTTACCGGCTGACCATATTCCATGCCACCGCCAGGAGGAATCCACAACTTACCTTTAGGCCCGAGCCCTGTATGTTCAAGCAATAAAATAGAATCTTCTTTTCTTAAAATCCCACAAACTCGTAATCTAATTCTTTTTCCGTACGTTTTTTTTATAGTATCAGAGGTTTTCATAAATTGTAATAAAAATCTAAATCATGAAATTCAAAAATCTTCTTGCAGTAATTATTCTTTCAATCACAACAAATGTTATTCTGGCTCAGGAAAGCGAATCAACAGATGCAGTTCAGGGTCCATTTATCGAGTTTAAAGAGGAACTCAAAAGTTTTGGGGAAATTAATCAGGGCGACAAAGTTGAACATACTTTTGCATTTGTGAATGCAGGTAGTGAACCTTTAATTATCTCCAATGTATTGACCACATGTGGATGCACTGCTCCATCCTGGCCAAAAGAACCTATCGGCCCTGGTGAAGAAAGTTCAATAGTGGTGCGTTTCAACAGCGCAGGGAAAATGGGAAGACAAAATAAAGTTATCACAGTAATCTCCAATGCCAACAACAATCCGGAACGGGTAAAGATTCAGGCTAATGTGCTTCCACCGGAGGAAAGGGTTGGCGGATAGTTTTTTAAAATTTTCTGTATCCATAAAATAGCAACACACACCAGGAAATCATAAGTACTAGTCCTCCGAAGGGTGTGATAATGCCTAATTGTTTTATACCTGTAATACTCAGGACATAAAGGGATCCTGAAAACAATAATATTCCCAATATCATCAAATAAGCTACCAGTGAAATAAGTCTGTGTGGTGATGATTTCTGTAATATACCAAGAACCAGAATAGCTATAGCATGGAAAACATGATAAAAGACGCCGGTTTGATAGGTTTCCTTCAATCCTCTTTCAATCAAGATATCTTCCAATGCGTGCGCACCAAAGGCACCAATAACAATACTTAAAAAAGAAAAAACACAACCTGTTAAAAATATTATCTTATGGGTCATTTGTTCCTTGGTCCAAATATAGATGTTCCTAATCTAAGTATTGTAGCTCCTTCTTCAAGTGCTATTATATAATCATTGCTCATGCCCATAGATAACTGTGAAAAATTATCCAGAAAGTTAAAATCTTTGGATTTTATTTCATTGAACAGCAACTTCAATGATCTGAATTCATGATGTATTTTATCCTTATTATCAGTGTTAGTTGCCATACCCATCAATCCGCATATATTGATGTGCGTGTATTCGCTACTATCAATATTTGTCAAAACCTGCATCACTTCAGAATCTGATAAGCCAAATTTTGTTTCTTCATCCGCTATATGTATCTGTAGTAAACAATTGATCCTGCGATCGATTTTTTTTC
This sequence comes from Cyclobacteriaceae bacterium, assembly GCA_051155775.1. Taxonomy (GTDB): domain Bacteria; phylum Bacteroidota; class Bacteroidia; order Cytophagales; family Cyclobacteriaceae; genus CAYSCZ01. The sequence goes on from DAXETV010000029.1 coordinate 88,340, forward strand.
CTTCTTTACTAATAGTGTTCAGCAACCTCAAACTATCAACGCCATGTATCATATGAATGAATGGTACAATGTGTTTCACCTTGTTTCTTTGAAGATGGCCCACCATATGCCACCTAATATCTTTTGGCAAGGATTCATATTTTGATAGTAATTCCTGAACTTTATTTTCTCCAAAGTCTCTATGACCAGCATGGTAAGCTTCCATTATATCTTCTTCACTTTTTTTCTTACTAATTGCCACCAATACATGTTGGTCTTCAAGCTGATTGCGTACTTTGGATAAATTAGCGGCTATATTTATTATCATAAATTGAAAAACTAATAATTAAACTTATGTTTTCATAAAGAAATATTTTTTGTTCATTTATCGATTAGCCATAATTTAGACTTAATTTGATAAATTTAGTTAATGGCAATTCTTGGCTCATTATTAAAAAGGGGAATTATACTGAGGGAAAGCCTGGAACAACAGTTTTCATCAGCTATTGATCTGCAAAAATCCGAACTCAGGAAATTACTAATTTCAGCTAGACATACGAATTTCGGTAAATTCTATGATCTTAACTCTGTTTTGTCCGCATTTAAAAATGCTGACAATCAATCATTTTACGAAGAATTCACAAAACGAATTCCGGTCCATGATTATGAAAAAATATACAATGAATGGTGGTATAGAACAAAAAAAGGGGCATCCAATGTCTCCTGGCCAGGTAAGGTAAGATACTTTGCCCTTAGTTCGGGTACTTCTGAAAGCTCTTCTAAATATATCCCCATCACCAAGGAGATGATGAAGTCTATAAAGAAGACAAGCATTCGTCAGATTCTATCCTTATCAAAATATAACCTACCTGTCAAACTATTTACAAAAGGTATTTTAATGCTTGGTGGCAGCACCAATTTAAGATATAGTGGAAATTATTTCGAGGGTGACTTAAGCGGTATAACTGCAGGACAAATTCCATTTTGGTTTCAACATTTTTATAAACCCGGTAAAAAGATAGCCAAAACCATCAACTGGAATGATAAGCTTGACGAAATAACCTTAAAAGCCAAAGATTGGGATATCGGAATAATCGTCGGTGTACCCGCGTGGTTACAGATACTTTTGGAAAAAATAATAAACCATTATAAGCTTAATAACATCCATGAGATCTGGCCTAACCTATCCATTTTTGTACATGGTGGCGTAAGTTTTGAGCCATACAAAAGGAGTTTTGAGTCTCTTCTGGCAAGGCCGCTCATCTACATGGAGACCTATCTGGCTTCGGAGGGGTTTATTGGTTTTCAATCACTACCCGACCGGAAATCTATGCGATTGGTGCTGAACAATGGTATTTTCTATGAGTTTATACCTTTTAATGAATCAAATTTTGATTCAGATGGAAATATCCTTGAAAAACCGGAAACTCTGAAAATAGATGAAGTGAAGCAGGGCGTGGAATATGCAATGTTATTAACGACCAATGCAGGTGCCTGGAGGTATTTGATTGGTGATGTGATAAAATTTACCTCCACATCGGAATGTGAAATTGTTATTACTGGCCGGACGAAACACTTTTTAAGCCTTTGCGGTGAGCATTTGTCGCTTGAAAATATGAATAAAGCAATCGAATTGACCGCTGGTGAATTGGGTATAAGAATTAGGGAATTTACAGTTTTTGGAGAAAACTATGGTACCTTGTTTGCACACCGTTGGTTTATCGGTACAGATGATCCGATAGATGACCGTCATTTAAAAGATACCCTTGATGAAAATCTAAAAAAAATCAATGATGATTATCGCGTTGAAAGAGGATCAGCATTAAAGGAGGTCTTTGTACAGTCTTTGCCTAATGATATATTTTACAATTGGTTGAAAATTCAGGGGAAAGAAGGGGGGCAAAATAAGTTTCCAAGAGTGCTTAAAAAAGAAAAAATTTCCCATTGGAAAAATTACTTACAAGAAAATAACCTAACATCTACCAAATGATTGCTATAGGTCATGGCATATTATTTGGATTATTATTTATTTTCTCATTAGGGCCAGCTTTTTTTGCGCTTATCCAAACAAGCTTGCAGAATGGATTCAAACCTGCCATGTTTCTGGCGTTAGGCATATCTATCAGTGACATAATGTATGTCTCTATTGCTTTATTAGGCATATCGTCAGTGACTGAAAATGAGCAGGTAAAAGGTTATATTTCAGCGGTTGGCAGCGTAATTTTAATTATTTACGGCATTTATACCATTTTCAAAAAGGTGACAATTAAAAGAGATGAAATAGCCAAAGTTGATGAGAATAAGCTGTACAAGTATGTGTTTAAAGGTTTTTTTCTTAATGGGCTAAATCCCTTTATTTTGGTATTTTGGGTGGGTATCATTGGTATGATCTCTGTAAATTTTGATTACAGTACGCAAGAAAAACAATACTTTTTTGCAGGCCTTCTGGCTTTGGTTTTAAGTATGGATATACTTAAAGCTTATTTAGCTACCAGGCTCAAAACCCTTATAAGTGTAAAGCTATTCAGGCGGGTAAATATTATCGTAGGATTGATTTTCTTTGGATTTGGTATCAGACTTTTGGTATACTTTCTTAAGAACACCATCTGATTAAACTAACTGATCGCTCTTAGGGCTTTGAAATTCGCCTCTACAATATGTTGTATATCATCATTACTGATGCTTTCTGAAATAAACAGCGACTCAAATTGTGATGGAGCCAGATAAATCCCTCTATCAAGCATAGCATTAAAGTATTTTCCAAACATTTGAAGGTCAGATGATTTAGCATCCTGAAAATTTGAAACTATACGGTCCGTAAAAAATAACGTGAGCATAGATCCAACCTGATTTATGGTATAATTCAAGTTCAAGGCTTTTAAGTTTTCTCTGAATCCATTTGCTATTGCTCTGCAAGAGGATTCTATCTTTACATAAATGGATGGATTCATGTTCAACTCCTTAAGTACAGCTATTCCGGCAGCCATGGCGATTGGATTTCCAGAAAGGGTGCCTGCCTGATAAACTGGTCCTGCAGGTGAAACATAATCCATTATTTCAGCCTTGCCTCCGTAAGCACCTACCGGCATTCCGCCTCCGATTATTTTACCCAAGGCGGTCATATCAGGTATCACGTTATAGATGACCTGTGCACCACCTTTAGACAATCTGAATCCAGTCATCACTTCATCGAAGATCAGGACAATTGAATAATGATCGCATAATTGCCTCAATCCTGACAAAAAACCAGGTTTTGGTGGCACACATCCCATATTACCAGCTATGGGCTCAAGCATAATTGCTGCGATAGATTCCGGATTAGCTTTAACTAAAGCTTCAACACTATCCAAATTATTATATTCAGCCAGGAGGGTATCTTTTGCGGTCCCTTTTGTTACGCCCGGGCTATCTGGTGTACCCATTGTCACTGCCCCACTGCCGGCGGCTATTAAAAATGAGTCTCCATGTCCGTGGTAGCACCCCTCAAATTTTATAAATTTATCTCTTCCGGTATATCCCCTTGCCAGCCTTATTGCTGACATTGCTGCCTCGGTACCTGAGTTTACCATCCTTACTTTTTCTATCGAAGGCACCATATCCACAATCAGTGAAGCAATTTGAACCTCATAAGCACAAGGAGCGCCAAAAGACAAAGAATGCTCTAAGGCTTCATTTACAGCAGCTTTTACCGGTGCATAATTGTGACCCAGAATCATTGGCCCCCAGGAATTGATTAACTCTATGTATTCATTTCCGTCCTCATCCCAAATCTTCGATTTATCTGCTTTTTTGATGAATAAAGGATCCCCTCCTACTGCCTTGAAGGCCCTTACCGGTGAGTTTACCCCTCCGGGTATAAAATTTAAAGCTTCTTTGTATAAACCCTTGCTTTTTTCTTTTTGCATTATCAATTGATTTTTATCAATTCCCCATCTTTAAATTCAACGATAGGTATAATTTGATTATCCCTGGCGTTTGAAAAATCATATCCCCAGAAAAATTTACCGGGTATGTAATCCTCTCTAAGCTCTAATTGAAAATATTTACCGTATTCATTCAAAAGGTTGCCCATTAAATAAATCAACTCATAGCCTATCACTGCCTGAATGGTCGGAGCCATTTGATATTTTTTAATAAAACGGTTTTCAAATTGATTAAAGGCTTCGGTTTCATCATCATAAAACCGGGGTGCCAGTAATTTTACGCCAAGTCTTTCCAATTGTAAATAGTTTGCATTCTGAAAATTTAACCAATCATCCAAACCAAATATCTGGGTAGAATCGCCCCTAATCTCAACTGCTGAAATTACATCGGCCACTAATGAAGGATTATCTGAAGCTACAAAAATATGGCCTATGCTATCCTCCTTCATTTCGAGCCTTAATTCATAAACCTCTTCCGGTATTTTTGTTCCCTCAGCATATTGGATTTCGACCTTTTCCCCGTCTATTTCTTCATATAATTTCTTACGGGTACGCACAATTTTTCCGGGCACCTCACGTAAGGAATCCGCTTCTGCTTTAGTTAGAACCACCTCCTCTCGATGTGCTAGAAAATCAATCACCTCAAAATTTTCTTCACCATCTTCCAGTGGTTCTACTTTCTTGAAAGCAATCAAATCCAGGTCAGTATCTTTAATGTATTTTAAATATGCCCTTGCCAAACTTAGGTCTTTTTCTTCATCAGTAGTCAGCACAATGAGTGTTCTATTCACAAGATTATCATCCGCATACTCTGCCAGTCTTTTTGCCAGTGTCTCATAAGATGGCATAAACAAAAAAGAAAAAGGACCTGAGTCAAGTATTTTAGGATTGAATGAAATAGGATTGATCACATTTACTTTCTCTTCAACAGCATAATCCGTTACCCGATCAAATGGGTCGGGATATAGTGGACCAACGATCAGGTCTGCGGATGAGAAATTTTCAGTTTCTATAAGTGAAGCAGTAGATTGACCACTGCGCTCTGTATCAAATGGATAAACATTAACTTCAATACCCTCATCATTCAAATCGTTAAGTGCCATAGCCATTCCGAAATATAATTGGTTTATAAAATTATTTCGGATAATGGAAGACGTGTTGTTTAATCCATTAAATAAGAATGGTAGCATTACGGCAATGTTGTATGAATCTTTTTTAATGTTCCTGAAGTCTAACAAGCCAACATCCCTTACATCCAGATCGTAAGCTTTAATCAAACTATTAACCAGGTCAATTTCTTTATTATTATCATAAAGTTTTCTGGCATAAACCAAAGCAACAGAACGGTCGGAAGGAAATTTATTATTGAGTGTTTCGAGTTTCTCTATTTCTAGATTCTCCAAATATTTAATCTTTAATCGTTGAAGGTCTGATTTATATTGTTCGGGTATAGAAGATGAATATCCTAAAGCTTGCTCAAAATTTCCTTCCTTTAAGTAGGAAAGGGATAACCAATATTTTACTTCATTAATGTTTTCCCAGTCAGGGTATTTTTCTATTATTTGTTTCCATATATCGCGAGCCGGTTGCGGGGTTCCATTTTTAAACGCTGATAGCCCGAAATAAAATGAGGCATAGCGTTCAAATGGATGATAGGGGGATTCTAATATGAGTGGTTTAAATCCGCTCATAGCCACAGCATATTGACCATTCTCAAGATTGGTTTTTGCTTCCAGGTATTTGGTTTGGAAATCCTGCCCGGATATTGGATTTACAAAAAAGAGGAGTATTGAAGTAATTATTAATTGTCTCATTCCCATTCTATTGTAGATGGTGGTTTTGAACTAATATCATAAACTACTCTATTCACGCCCTTCACCTGATTTATGATTTTATTAGAGATATTGCTTAAAAAGTCATAAGGCAGTCGATACCAATCAGCAGTCATTCCGTCAACGCTCGTAACAGCACGAAGTGCAACAAGGTTTTCGTATGTTCGCTCATCCCCCATAACACCCACCGATTGAAGCGGCGTCAAAACTGCCCCAGCCTGCCAAATCTTATCATATAATCCTTCTTTTTTCAAACCTTGTATAAAAATATCATCAACCTCTTGAAGCAGCCTAACTTTATCCTCAGTTACATCACCTAAAATCCTTATGCCTAAACCAGGTCCGGGAAAAGGATGCCTGCCAATGATGACTGCTTCCAGGCCGAGCGTCCTGCCAACTTTTCTGACCTCATCTTTAAACAGGCTTTTAAGTGGCTCTATGACCTTCAGCTTCATAATATCGGGAAGGCCACCAACATTATGGTGCGACTTAATGGTTACTGATGGCCCATTAACTGAAACTGATTCGATAACATCAGGATAAATAGTACCCTGACCAAGCCATTTGACATTTTCAATCTTTTCTGCTTCCTCCTCAAATACATGGATAAAATTACGTCCTATGATTTTACGCTTTTCCTCAGGATCAATGACGCCTCCCAGGTCTTTGTAAAATTTCCTGCTCGCATCTATACCTTTTACATTCAACCCTGCGTGCTTATAAGATTCCAGCACTTCCTCATATTCATTTTTTCTTAAAAGACCATTATTGACGAAAATGCAATGAAGCCGTACACCTATTGCCTGATGAATCAAAGTGGCAGCTACTGAAGAATCCACACCACCCGATAACCCCATAACTACCTGATCATCGCCAATTTTTTCTTTAATCTCTTTTATAGCACTTTCAATGTAAGATTCAGGTGTCCATTTTTGGTCACATCCGCAAATATCAATCACAAAATTCCTTAATAATTCCTTACCTTTATCCGTGTGGGTAACTTCCGGATGAAATTGCAGACCATATACTTTCTTTTCAATATTTCGGTAAGCAGCTACTTTCACTGATTCCGTACTGGCAATAACCTCAAAGTTTTCCGGTATTTTAAGTATTGTGTCACCATGTGACATCCATACGTGAGATCCGGGATCAACCGCCTTCAACAGATCAGACTGAGAGGTTTCTCCAAGGACTGCCCTTCCATATTCCCTGATTGATGACGCCAAGACCTCCCCTCCCAATTGTTTAGCGACCATTTGTGCGCCATAGCAAATTCCTAATGATGGAATCTTTCCTAAAAAATTATTTACATCAAGAGATGGGCCCTGGTCATCACTAACCGATGAAGGACTACCCGATAAGATCAAACCCTTAACATCAGATGTGAGCTCAGGAAGTTGATTAAATGGATAAATCTCACAATAAACCTCCAATTCCCTTACCCTTCTGGCAATCAACTGAGTATATTGAGAACCAAAATCAAGAATGATAATCTTATCAAGCATTGGACAAAAATAGTATTTAAAATGAAAGGCTGTGGCTACAAGATTAAGGTATTATGGTAGATCCATTCAAATCATAAAGTAAATTTTATTTTAACATTTCTTTTAAACTCCACAATTTGAATAAATTCAGGTTTTATCATTAGAAGTTATGGATTGATGAATATTGAAAATAAAAGATTAATAGAATGCAGAGGAAGTACCAACTGGAAAAAGTGGGGACCCTACCTATCTGAAAGGCAATGGGGAACGGTTAGGGAAGACTACACAGACCACGCCAATGCATGGGATGGTGTAACGCATGACCAATCAAGAAGCAAAGCCTACAGATGGGGAGAAGATGGCATTGGTGGTTTCTCCGATGAAAATCAAAGGATATGTTTTGCATGGGCGTTCTGGAATGGCCAGGACCCTATCTTAAAAGAGCGATTGTTTGGACTATCCGGCTTTGAAGGCAATCATGGCGAAGATGTTAAAGAATTGTATTACTATCTTGAAAACACCCCCACACATGCCTACATGAAAATGCTCTACAAGTATCCGCAAAATGAATATCCCTACAACGATCTTGTGAAAATAAACAGAGAAAAGGAACGGACCGAAACAGAGTATGAAATCATCGACACCGGCTTATTTGATAAGGATGAGTATTTTGATATCTATTTAGAATACGCAAAAAACACAACAGAAGACTTCGTTTTCCAGGCTGAAATAATCAACCGGAATAAAAATGTCGCTGAAATATATGTGATACCCACCATCTGGTTTCGAAATACCTGGGCACCGGGTAGGGATAAATTCATACCCGAATTAAAAGCTGAAGGCAATCACAAAATATCCCTCAGACATCATCATCTTGGCAACTACAACATCTATTTTGAAGAAGCTAAAGTTGAAGAACTTATCTTTTGTAATAATGAGAGCAACCTACAATTGTTGTACAACATAGATAACACTTCTGACTATTTAAAAGATGGCTTCCACAATTATGTAATAAATCAACTTGACACCATCAACCCGAAAAAGAAAGGAACAAAGGGTGCTGGTTTATACAAACTAAAGATCAAAGGCGGGGACAAAGCTACCGTAAGGATCAGATTTTCTAAGGAAAAGTTATCTTATCCTTTTATAGATTTTGATGATATCCTTAAAAAAAGGAAAAGCGAATGCGATGAGTTCTATGAGGATTTTCAGAAAAAAATAACCACCAACGAGCTAAAAAACATTCAGCGACAAGCTTTTGCCGGTTTGCTGTGGAGTAAACAATTCTACTACTACAACATCAAAAACTGGATACTTGGTGATCCGGGAAGGCCAACTCCACCGGAGTCCAGAAAGTATGGCAGAAATAAAGAATGGATGCACCTCTATAATCATGACATCATCTCCATGCCGGACAAATGGGAATATCCATGGTATGCAGCCTGGGACCTTGCCTTTCATTGCATCCCTTTTGCAAGAATTGATCCTGACTTTGCCAAGGAACAATTATTGTTGTTCTTAAGTGAGCGATATCTTCATCCGAATGGTCAAATCCCCGCCTATGAGTGGAACTTTAGTGATGTTAATCCTCCGGTACATGCCTGGGCAGTATTAAGGGTTTTTCAAATTGACAAAAAAAGAAATAATGGCAATGGCGACTATGAATTCTTACAAAGAGCGTTTCACAAGCTGCTGCTGAATTTTACCTGGTGGGTAAACAGAAAGGATGAAGACGGTAATAATGTCTTTGAAGGAGGTTTTCTTGGATTGGATAACATAGGCGTATTTGATCGTAATGACCCAGTTGTTGAGGATGCAAGACTGGAACAGGCAGATAGTACGGGCTGGATGGCAATGTTTGCTTTAAATATGTTAAGAATTTCCCTTGACTTGGCGGTTAAGTATCCTGTTTATCAGGACACTGCTAAAAAATTTCTTGACCACTTTCTGATCATTAGTGGCGCTATGAATAGAGATGGTAGTCCCGGTACGGACTTATGGGATCCGGAGGATAATTTTTATTATGATGTGATGCACACCTCGGATATGCCCAATCAATTAATGAAAATCAGGTCGTTGGTAGGTTTAATCCCGTTATTTGCAGTTGAAACATTAAGAGCAGAAGTCTACGAAGAATTAGATGAATTTAGGAATTACCTGGAACAGTATGGAAAAGAAAACCCTAAATTAGCTGCTATGGTACACCGATGGGAGATACCCGCAGGAGGAGAAAGGCGATTATTTTCATTGTTAAAAGGCTACCGTACAAAAAAAATATTACAAAAAATGCTCGACCCGGAAGAATTTCTGTCTGATTATGGGATAAGGGCATTATCAAAGTTTCATAAAGAAAATCCGTATACGCTTCAGACCGGAGATGTAGAACTTAAGGTAGAATACACTCCGGGGGAATCTGATTCTTCTTTCTTTGGTGGAAATTCCAATTGGAGAGGGCCAATATGGTTCCCTGTAAATTACCTTATTTTGGAATCACTATTAAAAATAAAACGATACTATGGAGATGAATTTAAAATAGAATATCCTACAGGCAGTGGCAAACACTTGACCATCATGGAGATTATCAAATCATTGTGTGAACGGCTTATGAATATATTCAGGTTGGATGAAAAGGGAAATCGCCCTGTTTATGGTGAATCCAGGAAAATGCAGGATGATCCCCATTTTAAAGATCTTATTTTATTTTATGAATACTTTCATGGTGATACCGGAAGAGGATTAGGTGCTGCCCACCAAACCGGTTGGACTGCTTTAATTGCAGATATAATCTATAAATATCATGAATTTGATCAGGAATAAATGCAATAATTTTACACAATAAATAACCTGCAATCAGTTAGAAATTTTTGAACATTCTTAATCAATGAAAATTGCCAAACAGATGAGACCAGGACTGATCTTAGTATTGTTAATTTCCAGTTTTTCTGGATTAACGCAAATAAACCCAACACCAAAACCCAAATTAATTGTAGGAATCGTAGTGGATCAGATGCGCTATGAGTATCTCGTAAGGTTTTATGATAAATTTTCGGAAGGTGGTTTTAAAAAGTTAATGAATTATGGTTTCAATGCCAGTAATACGCATTATAACTACATTCCAACCTATACCGGCCCCGGGCATGCATCTATTTATACTGGTGCTACCCCTTCTATCCACGGTATCATTGCAAATAATTGGTACGACAGAAAATCTAAATCAGACGTATACTGTGCCCAGGATAATTCTGTATCTGCGATAGGTGGAAGCGATGAAAACGGAAAAATCTCTCCCCGGAATCTATTATCAACGACCATCACCGATGAATTGAAATCATTTTTTCAGTTAAAATCCAAAGTAATCGGTATATCTATAAAAGATAGAGGAGCAGTACTTCCAGCAGGAAATATAGCGGATGCGGCTTATTGGTATGACAACGTAACCGGCAATTTTATGTCCAGCACCTATTACATGGATGCTTTACCTGATTGGGTAAATAACTTCAATGAAAAAAAAATAGCAGATAAATATTTAAATAAAACCTGGGAGCCAGAACTACCATTGGACAATTACACTGAAAGTGGACCCGATGATAATGCGTATGAAGTAGTTTTTAGTGGTAAAGAAAGTCCTGTATTTCCATACCAATTAAATGATTTAAGAAGGGATAATGGTGAATTCAAGCTGCTTCCAGTAACTCCTTACGGAAATACGATCGTTGCTGATTTTACAAAAGAGGCAATTGCTAACGAGGGATTAGGCCAGGATGAAATACCGGATTTCCTGGCAGTAAGCTTTTCCTCCACTGACTATATTGGACATGCCTTTGGGCCAGAATCTAAAGAGATTGAAGATACTTATGTGAAATTGGATAAAGAGATAGCTGCATTATTGCAGTACCTGGATGACAATGTCGGAACAAAAAGATATCTCATTTTTCTTACCGCAGATCATGGCGTAGCCGACGTCCCTGGATTTTTAATGGATAATAATTTACCCGGTGGAAGTTTTCAGGCAAAGCAAGCAGGTAATTTTCTTAATCAACAGATTGAAAAAACGTATGGCAGCGGCAAATGGATAGAGTCTGCAAGCAATGACCAGTTATTTCTAAATTATGACCTGATCTCTGAAAACGGACTAGATCTTTTCACCGTTCAAAGAAAGGTATCACAATTATCGATGGGGTTAGAACAGGTGAGCTTTTCCATATCAGCGCTGGATATGCAGATAAATAATTATAGCCATGGTTATAAAAAACAATTACAACTGGGGTACCATCCCAAAAGATCCGGTGATGTATTAAATATTTTACACCCTGGATACATATCGAGTAGTAGAAGAGCAGGAACCACACATGGCTCTGGATATAATTATGATAGTCATGTGCCTTTGATTTTTTATGGCTGGAAAATTCCTAAAGGAAGGTCTGTACGTAGAATTGAAATAACCGATATTGCACCCACACTATCCATGCTGTTAAATATCAGGTTGCCTGATGGCGCTCATGGCAATCCTATCATTGAATTATTTGATTAATTTGTAATGAACTTAACTGAACTAGGACTAATATTCGATATGGACGGCGTAATAGTAAATAATCACGCTTTTCATTTTAAATCGTGGCAGGCATTCGCTGAAAAATATGGATTCATTTTAAATGAAGTTGATTACAAAAAAAATATCAATGGCACGGTTATGAAATCCGCCATAAACTACCTTTTCGGGGATGCCATTGATTATAAAAAAGCGAAAATGCTGGCAGATGAAAAAGAATCCGTTTACAGAAAGCTCTATGCCCCCTACCTCAAACCGCTGGATGGATTAATTCCATTTCTGGAAGCTGCAAAAGAAAAGGATGTAAAGATTGCCGTGGGGACTTCTGCCCCTCCGGAGAATGTTACCTTCACACTCGATGGGCTAAACATCCGGAAATATTTTGATGAAATTGTTGATGCTACAATGGTTCATTTGGGCAAGCCTAATCCGGAGGTTTATTTAAAATGTGCTGAAAAAATTGAAAAGAAACCAAATAACTGTATTGTATTTGAAGATGCGATTTCAGGTGTGCAAGCTGGCTTGGCCGCTGGCTGCAAAGTAGTTGGGGTGGCAACTACCCATAGCGCAGGAGAGTTAGCAGACACACACTTAACCATTAAAGATTTTAAGTCTTTTGACCTCATAAAGGCCACCGAATTATTTAACCAAATCTAATAACTGACCGTTTTTGAGCTTATGAGAATAATCTTAGCCGTGGTTTTTGTTTCAGTAAACACATTTTTGTTTGCCCAAAATGATCTTAAGATAGCAAAACTGAAGTATGAAGGTGGTGGGGATTGGTATGCCAACAAAACGGCACTGCCGAACCTTATAGAATTCTGTAATAAAGAAATCGGAACCAATATACACAAAGAAGAAGATATCGTAGAAGTGGGAAGTCCTGAGATATTTATGTACCCATATATTTATATGACAGGCCATGGTAATGTTGTTTTTAGCCTACAGGAAGCAGAAAACCTAAGAAATTATTTGTTAGCCGGGGGCTTCCTTCATATTGACGATAATTATGGATTAGACCAATTTATTCGGTTGGAAATGAAAAAAGTTTTCCCGGCTTTGGAGTTCATTGAGCTGCCCTTTGATCATCCCATTTATCACCAAAAATTTGATTTCGACGATGGCTTACCTAAAATACATGAACATAATGGGAAGCCGCCGCAAGGACTGGGTATCATTTATGAAGGACGGCTGGTTTGTTTTTATTCTTATGAGTCTGACCTTGGGAACGGCTGGGAAGACCAGGAAGTTTATAATGACCCGGAGGAAATTAGACAGCAAGCCCTACAGATGGGGGCTAATATCATAACTTATGCCTTCATTTATTATCAATAAATAATGCCGGACAAAATTGCCCGGCATCGCCAAAAACTAAAACACTATATACACTTACTTAACCATTCCTTCTTAGGAAGCGTCTTCTTCTGGGATTAATCTCGACGGTTGTTGTCTCCCCATCCTTGGTGATGTCCACAAAATTGTCACAAGAACCATCGCCATAATCCATGCTAATGGGTGAATCATCATTAATTGTTATTTCTTTGATACCTTCAACTGCTATGAAATTTCCACCCAACTGGCACTGACGCTTATAAACCAAAGGCTCCAATAAGGTCACTTCATAAGAGGTACCATCAATATTTGTGCCACTGGCATCCAAAATACTGATTACCGTTTCATCCTGTAATGGATTTTCTGCCCTTATCCATGTTCTAACCCTTCTCACATCGCGGGTTACGGTAGAGCTATCTTCAAATGTTAACTTCCCACCCTCTAATGTGACCTCAAAGCTCACATTTTCTTGTTCGCTTTCGGAGATGTTGGTGATGGTACGTACGCCTTCAACTTTAACTCCATCTATAAAATAATTATCAAATGATACAGTTCTGAAAGATCCTGGCTCAAACCTTCTTCCGTCGTATTCGATAATAACTTTTCCACTTCTTATTCTTCCACCAGGCCCTTCACAACCATCTCCAAAATCGATGGTTATCATCTGGTTTAATGTGTCAAAATCCAGATTAGCACAATCCAGTATCTCATCACGGTTACGTATACCCGGTCTTCCATTAGCCCGAATAAGGTCCAGGTTATCCATGCCGGCTTCAGTCACCACATCCACATCTTCGAAAGTTGTTTCAATAACAGTCTCACTCTCAGCATTCAACACTTCCGTTTCGCTTATGCCATCCTGAAATTCATTGGCTATACCTTCCTCATCATCCGAACAGGAAGTAGTAATCAACAAAATACCTGCTAAAACAGGCACTAACAATCTCAAAAACTTCATTTTTTCTTTTTTCATGACTTTAATGGTTTTTACTACATTCATTTCTTAATCAATTTGGTCATTAGATAGGCAGCGACTAAGAAGGTTTAATCCAGTTAAAAAAATTATCATTTATTTATTTTAAGTTGTTTTATTTCAAGCTTTTGAAATATTTGAAGCAGGTCAATCAGACTGGAGAAACAACTAACTGATCAATTAGTTAACTTTGGGTAAATTAAATTATAACCTTAAAGCATTATGAAAAATCAGTCTAGAAGTATTTATTTATTATTTGCAATAGCTATAGCCTTCATAGCAGGTTGTGGGGGCGGAAAGCAGGAAAATACTGAGGGAAACACCGAACCCGAAGTAGAGTCACCGGAGATCACGGTCAATAAAGTTGATGACTCACCAAAATATGAGACTTCAAAGCTTAGCATGGTAGAACCAATGTCTGAAACTTTATCACCGGGAGCAATCAACTTTAAGTTTGAAGTAAGTGATTATGAATTGGGTGTTCAGACAGCTGATGCTAAAACAAAAGGATTGGCAAATTCAGGTAAAGGTCAGCACATCCATTTTATTGTAAATAACGGTCCATATTCCGCGCATTATGAACCAGCGTTTGAAAAAGAAATGGAAGAGGGAAATTATGTAGTCCTTGCTTTCCTTTCAAGATCATACCACGAATCCGTTAAAAATCCGGATGCTTTTGTAATTAAGAAATTAGTAGTCGGTGATCCGGAACCTATGGAAGTAGATTTTACGGCCCCACATTTGTTCTATAGCCGACCTAAAGGAACATACTCAGGAAAAGATACAGATAAACTCTTACTTGATTTTTACCTCTTAAATACGAGTTTATCACCTGATGGCAATAAAGTAAAAGCAACCATCAATGGTGAAACGTTCCTGTTGGATGACTGGGCACCTTATCAGGTGGAGGGGTTACCAAAAGGAGAAGTGACCATCAAACTTGAATTAATTGATGCAGAGGGTAACCTAATACCTGGACCATTTAATTCTGTTGAAAGAACTGTAAAATTAACCGAAGCTGCCTAAAAATTTCGAAAAAGGGCCATGCATTTTGGTCCTTTTTTAAAAATTAAAAAACATCACTTTTCCTGCATTCAATTGTAATATACGTATTTTCCCCTATTACTTTTCTCCAATATGCCCGTTATGTTTGTATATAATAATTCAATCAGCTATGGAGACATTATATCACGCTGTAAATACAGACATAAATATCAATTTCAAGAAGTATTTAAATATTTTGATGGTTGCTTTTGCGCTGGGATTGCTATTTTCAATCATCGCCTTCATTAACCAGGAGCATGTTACCAATCCTGTAAAATGGAAAGAACATGCCAGCGGAGTGCTTCTTGAAGATATGCACAATCATCATTTTACAGCAGTGAAGTAAAAGGAAGATTTTAATTGTCTTCCTTTTACTTACTATTATTAATTCCTATCACTTATTTTTTTTCAATAATACTAGCAGGAAAGGGATTCCCAAACACATTTAAATTATCGGGTCAATACGGCTTTTGCATGAACCTTATCCGGTATTATTAATGGCTCCTCCAATCAACATATTTCTCTTTTATGTTTTCAGGTGAAATCCCTAATAAATCCATCTTTTTAAAAATATCCGGTAATTCATTAGTAAGGAAAGATTTCTTCATTAGTGCCAGCACTTCAGATTTGGCATTTTCTGATACAAAGAACCCTAATCCTCTTTTATTATAAATAATCCCATGTTCCTGCAAAAGATTATAAGCTCGCATGGCAGTATTCGGATTAACTTCCAGCTCTACGGCTAATTGCCGTACACTGGGAATCCTGTCTTCGGATTTCCATTTTTCCTGAATGATTGCTTCGTAGAAATATTCTACGATCTGAATATAAATGGCAGTTTGATTATTAAATTCCATCCCTCATAAACTTCTTTTTTGTAATAAATAAAAACTGGCTGTATATAGTGCTAATGGTATTGCCACCCCAACTATTGGTAAATACCGGTCAATAAAATCCTCTAAATCAAATTTAAAAGCACCGATGTGTACAGATACAGCGCCATCTTCCGTGCCTTGTGTAAAATCTAGATTACCGGGAATAATAAAACTCAATATCGCAACCGCAAACAATATGATGATCATCCACAAGATGGTTTTGAAATATGGGTTCTTACGAAAGATTACTGACCCTGTAAAAAATAATGAATGGTAAAAAATAGCCCGGCCAAATATTTCCGGTGTTAAAGCAGAAAAAGGATTGAAATATACATACGCTATGCCCCGTGAGGAAGCATGGTAAAGATTTAACAGGTTGGCAAGGATTAAATAAAATCCCAATGAAAATATTATCCAGCCTATGGAGGTTATGATAAAAGGCACTAAAAACCGTTCCAGGTTGGATATTGGCAAGGCGAGGTGAATCTGTGATTTCATCTTGTCCTTAATATCAAAAAAAGCCTGGCTTGCAATTATGGTGGTGATAAACCCCAACAATACAGAGACTACTGAATCATGATATTTAGGAAAGAACGCCGGTGACCCAAAATTACTTATACCTACAAAAACAATAGCTACCACACCAAATAAGGCCCCAACAAAAACTAAGAAATTTGGAAGGATCAGAAAGAATTTTTGCCTTGCGTGTAGGTTAAACCTGTTTATATTAAAATACCTGTTCATAATTATTAACTTAGTTGGTTAACAATAGCTGACCTGTTTTCAAGCACAGCGTTAAATAAAAACTCTAAATCTATAGGATAATGACTGCCCAGGTTACTTGGAACCAGTCTGACATGGCCTCCAAAAACTTTCTCGCTATAAAGCACATCCTTTTCTTCCACTGCCCGATCATCACGAAGTACAGAAAGTTTTTGACTGATATGTGATAAGGAATAATTGAAAATCACCTCACCATTATCAAGAATAATTACCGGGTCAATGATATTTTCCAAATCCCTCACCTGATGTGTGGATATAAGAAATATCCTGTCCTCAGAATAAGAAGAGGTAATCACTTTCCTAAACTTACTCTTAGAAGGAATATCCAATCCGTTGGTCGGTTCATCCATCAAAACAACAGAAGTCCTTGAAGCGATGGCAAACCCAACCATAAATTTCTTCTTCTGACCAAAAGATAAAGAACTCAATCTTTTGGCTGGATCAACTTCAAACTCCTCAACAATCCGCTCAAATTCTTTATAATCAAACTTTGGATAAAACGGGGCATAAAGGTTAATAAAGGATTTTGCGGAAATAGCAGGTAGCTCAAACTCTTCAGGTAAAAAATAAATTTCCGCCAGTATCTCCGGGTATCTGTTTATAGTCTTTTCACCCAAAACGGAACAGGTGCCGGCGGAAGGAAATAAAAACCCTGCCATAATCTTCAATAAGGTAGTCTTACCAACCCCGTTTTTTCCTAAAAGTCCATAAATATTCCCTTCTTTTAGATTGAGGTTTAGATTATTAAAAAGCGCATCACCTGACTTTTTGTAATTAAAATGTAGATTTTGAATGTCAATCATAGTGTTATATTGCATTAATACACTACGAAGGTAAATAAAAATGGTTGTATCGCAGGAATATTTAATAAAAAAGGGAAGGCGCTGCCCACCTTCCCCTAAAAGCAGAATAAAATTACCCTAACAGACTACTATGATGATTCAAAATTGATGGATTAGTTTTAATAATCCTTTAGTGTAATCACTTAATTAAAATAAGTAAAAATTCCAAAATTTTTATGACTGACCATTGATGGACTGGCTTTAAATACAATAAGTGGATTGCATTATTTATGTTTATACTTCAAATGATTTACTTATGAATAACTTCAATCTGTACCTTTTAGTATTTTCTTCTATTGCAATCACCCTTTTTTCATCATGTCAGAAATCCAGGAAAGCTGAAATGGTAATAATAAATGGCACCGTCTACACCGCAGATGATGGCAACCCAAAAACAGAAGCGATAGCCATCGAAAATGCAAAAATCATTGCTATCGGAAAAAATGATGAAATAAAATCATACATAGGAGATAAAACTAAGGTAATCGACCTCGAGGCCAGGTT
Source organism: Cyclobacteriaceae bacterium (assembly GCA_051155775.1). Classification (GTDB taxonomy): domain Bacteria; phylum Bacteroidota; class Bacteroidia; order Cytophagales; family Cyclobacteriaceae; genus CAYSCZ01. The sequence continues at coordinate 106,460 of DAXETV010000029.1, forward strand.
TGTTTATCCTGGTTTTATTGAAGGGCACGCTCACATCATGGGAATTGGTGAGAATCAATTAAATGTTGATTTACTGAATACGAAAAGCTACGATGAACTGATAGAAGTAGTAGCGGAGCGGGCTAAAAGCACCACCAAAGGGGTATGGATACTGGGAAGGGGTTGGCATCAGGATAAATGGATAAAGCAACCTGAAAATATGATCAGCGGTTTTCCTGTACATGATGAGTTAAGCCGGGCAGTACCCGACCACCCTGTCTTCTTAAAACACGCAAGCGGCCATGCAGCCCTTGCAAATGCAAAAGCAATGGAGATAGCAGGTATAAATATTAAGACGAAAGACCCGGAGGGAGGGGAAATATTTCGTACAATCTCAGAATCGCCAACCGGCATATTCAATGAAACTGCACAACGCCTGATCCTCGAAAGTATCCCGGAAGATACAGAAGAAAGGATGAGAAAAGTACTTAATCTGGCCATGGATGAATGCCTGGCTAATGGGATCACCAGTCTTCATCAGGCAGGTTCTCCGAAAATACATATAGATCTTTTTAAATCATTCAGATCTTCTGATTCCCTTAGCGTAAGGCTTTACGTAATGCTGAGTGGCAGAGACGAGACCTTACTGAATGAATATTTTGTAAATGGCCCTGAGGTTGATACGGCACACTGGCTAACCATCCGGTCGCTTAAACTGTATTCAGATGGGGCGCTAGGCTCTCGTGGGGCATGGCTGCTGGAAGAATATTCAGATGCACCCGATGAGTTCGGCCATAACGTCACGCCAATGAAAGAGATTGAAGAAAAAACCATGAGGGCAGCAAAAGCAGGATTTCAGGTTTGTACCCATGCCATTGGCGACAGGGGAAATAGAGAAGTGCTGGATATCTATGAAAAAGCTATAGAAAACTTTGGCTTGAATGATCACCGTTTCAGGATCGAGCATGCTCAACATGTGTCAGCAGAGGATATCCCGCGATTTGCTGAACTAAACGTCATTCCTGCCATGCAGGCCATTCACATGTCATCAGACCGCCCATGGGCAATAGACAGGCTCGGCAAGGAAAGAATCGAAGAGGGGGCATATGTGTGGCAGAAATTTTTACAACAAGATTCGCGGATCGTAAATGGTACGGATGCCCCGGTTGAGCCGGTAAGCCCGTTAGCATGTTTTTATTCGTCAGTAACAAGAAAAACTTTAAAAGGAACACCAGAAGGAGGTTATGAGCCGGATCAGAAAATGACAAGGGAACAGGCCCTGGAATCATACACCATAGATGCTGCATATGGAGCTTTTCAGGAAGATGTAAAAGGATCCATCGAAGTTGGAAAACTGGCGGACTTTACAGTGCTTGACAAGGATATAATGACAATCCCCGAAGAAGAAATCTTGCGTACTAATGTTGTTATGACAATTGTGGGAGGAAAGGTATTATTCAGGAAGTGAGCTAAATGCATAAATTCATAATCGATGAAAATATTTCCCCGGTGATAGCTGATATTTTTAGGTCCTCCGGCCTGGAAGCATATCATGTAAATGAAATGAAGACAAAGAAAAATCAACGCATACGGGATGACCAGTTGAGGAAATATTCCCTCCATAAGGATTATATCATAGTTACCAAAGATGATGACTTTGTTAAATCTTACATAGCCAGGAAAGTCCCGGATAAATTGATCTACATCTATGGATTAGACAATAAATCAGATTTGATAAAAAGAATAAAATCGTGTGTTAAGATGATTCCCTCATTAATAACAAAGGATGATTTTTTAGAAATAAACAGAAATGAAATTAAGATTCCATTCAAATAAACCCAATCGGGAAGTCATCACTGCCATACTTTAAGCTTAAAAAAATATTGAGGAAAAAATAGATAGTAGGATGCTTCTATTTTGATAAATTTAATGACATCCCTTGTCTGGAGATAGTTACACTATAAAAGATGTATTAATATTTGAAATAAATTTGTGACCTATAAAATGATTTTTATGGAAAAACATAAGGGCATCAACACCTATCATGCAAAAAACAGAGCCGAATGGAGGAAATGGTTAATGGCCAACTATGTCAAAGAAAAATCTGTCTGGTTAATCATATTCAACAAAAGCAGTGGAATCCCCAGTATTTATTATGAGGAAGCAGTGGAGGAGGCGCTTTGCTTTGGATGGGTGGATAGTAAACCAAATACCCGTGACCATCAAAGCCATTACCAGTTCTTTACCAGACGAAAACCCGGAAGTAATTGGAGTAAACTTAATAAAGCAAAGGTTGAGCGGTTAATCAAGCAGGATATGATGACACCAGCGGGCATGGAAGTAATCGAAGAAGCCAAAAAAAGGGGGACATGGGACGCACTGAGCGATGTTGAAAACCTGGTAATCCCTAAAGACCTGGGCGAAGCCCTTGATAAATATGAAAATGCCCGACAAAACTTTGGTACATTTCCACGGTCTGTAAAAAGAGGCATTCTGGAATGGATATTTAATGCACAGGCCAGGGAAACACGTAAGCGACGAATAGAGGAAACAGCAGCCCTTGCTGATAAAAATGAAAGGGCAAATCAATACCGACCCGGGAAATAAAATCGAATTGGAGAATTCAGAAGAAATATTTATTCTTACAGGTTGATAAATCGTTAAGCAATGAATTTAGGTGTTGGCTCAAGAGTAAAACATGAAGAATTTGGGGTGGGCGTGGTACTTCAGTATGCAAACAACATGACTGAAATTTCCTTTGTCAGACACGGGGTCATGGAAATGACCGACCAGGAGGTTGAAGAAGAATTGGAAATCCTGGAACAGGTGGAACCCAGGAAAGACTTCGTCAGCCTTGGAGATGTGGAAAAAGCCTTACAAAATTTACTAAATCCTGTACTTGATGAGATTGATATCACTGATCTTGGTGATAAATGGGAAGGTGGTAAGTTGATATTCCAACCAGGAAATACGAGCTTAAAATCCTATGAATTACCAATTGACACCTTCTTTCACAAGATCGTAATGGTGAGGGACCGGCTCAGGGTTATGGAGCAACGGGTAAATGCTTCAAAATTAACTGATGAAGAAAAAGTAAACCTGCAACAATACATCACCAGGATCTATGGTAGCCTTACTTCTTTCAATGTGCTTTTTAGGTCCCGCGAAGATGGGTTTGTTGGCAGTGGAAGCATTAAGTAATAAATTACGGAACTGATCAATAAATCGATTATTACCTGCTTTCAAGTTCTTTTTCAATCTGGTCGATCCGTTTAATACAAATGACTAACAATGGAAGCATCGCTATGGGGGCAACTACCAGGGAAAGCATAGAAACTAACCCTTTACCAATCACCACATACAAAGCCATGCCTAAAGATAATATCGATACGATTGCAACCGCCTAGATTATGCCTAAATACATTTCTTTATCTCTATGCAGTTTTACTGGATCGTGCTTTTAATTCATTCTTACCAATCATAATAATTAAAACTAAAAAACGTAACCTGGCATTTCAAATGTCCTGTATTAAGTAGATCCGTATTTTAAAACACAAGAATCCGCAGGGTTATGAATTACCCAAAGCCCCATGCGATTAAGTTAATTGATGAAGGTAAACTGATCTAAAACATACTGAAGATCTGCTTCTCCGTTACTAATTATTTTTTACCGAGGATCAATACCTTACTACAAATCTTCTTTCAATCGCTCAATTCTACTGTTAACTTTTTCGGAAAGCACATGATCTTGTATATAAGAATTGTAACCATAATCTTTCAGCCATTTTTCACCTTCCATTCGATAAAATCCTAATAGATCAGGAATGGTTTCATAGTATAGTGATGAATAATGCCTTACTTTATCCAGCCGTGTGAACTCTCTATCATTGATAGTGATACTAAGGGAGTTATTGTCCAGTCTTTCTATGATCGATTGCCCATTGTAAATATCCGCTAATGATTTAGTAAGTTGGTAATCTGCATAATCTGATACACCTGAACTAAGGAATGTTGAATAGGCAGATGATCTTAAAAGCGGAAGAACCATACCACGCCATCGATTCAGATCATACCCATAAACTTGATCCAGATGGAGGTCCGTGTTTTCTCTCACACTATCGATTTGAAGGATAATGTCTTTATAATAATGATAAGCTTCTTCCAGGTGGTTGTGGTTATACTTCATCTCCAAAGCAATTTGCTTCAGTGAAACCTCGATTGTTTTATTGTTTTAGATTTTCTCTTCTTTCTGTCAACCAAAAAGCCAGAAAAACAGAAGCGAAGATCAGGATTGCTTGTACCAGGTGATCAACAATTCTTGAATTTATATTGAATTTGAATTTTTTACCCATCTTAATTTCAATATATCGAAAAGATAATTAATTCAGAGAAATCGTGAAACAGTTTAGAGGTGAGCGTTATAAAGTGGTTAAAAACACCGCTTTAATTAATCGTTATCTGGTACTGAAGTACCATCATATTTTTTCTTTCATCTACTTTAAAAGATTCATTAGCATTTTCCTGGAATACTGGTCTGTTCTGCCAGCCCAGGGTCAACTTATTGGCATGCCCTTTTAAATACAAATTAACGCCCACATCATAAGCAATAACCGGTTCGTCCAGCTTTTCATAGTCTGAAAACTGTATGGCAATATTGGGCTGAAACTGAGGCCTGTAATATTTCGTCTTCATCTTTTTCATCAGGTAGCCAAGTTGAAAAAAAACCGTGCCTCCGGTACCCATCATAGGATAATCATTTCCTGATCCATTAAAGGAGGTTCCCCCTTCAGTGTAGTCATTTGCGCCTACGTTTCTGATGTAATTGGGCCCAAAGTCAGTGCTAAAGTATCCCAGGTAAGAGGTGATCGCTGTACCTTTATTTTCATTAAGGGGCGCATCATAGAATAATTCCACCGTCCAGCATTTAAAATCATAGAAACGTTCTACGCCATCCACAAGTGAGGATGTCATATCACCCTGATACATGATGCCACCGCCAAGGTTAAAAATATTTTTGTTTCCCAGGTAAGTCCCCGTACCACCACTAAAGGGTGTTTTATTACTTTCATTGTCGAGAAATTCATACTTTATATAACCCGAATACCTGAACTGTTCACGCCCCAGGGCATAATCGGTTACATCTTTCTGTGCAGTCACCCCAAACGAGGCGGGTTCTTTTATAGCCGCCACGTAATCGAATTTACCGAGTTGGCCCTTTGCCCAAATACCCAGGGTCCTTGCCAGGTCATCATTTTTATTTACTGTCGACAATACAAAAAGTGGAGCATCCAACGCCATGTAAGACAGTGTGGAGCGCACATTCCATCGCGATTGACCTCCCCAGGCAGATTCACCCAAGCCAACCTCCAGCATGTCTGAGAATTTATACTCGGCATAAAAGTCAAGGATATCAATAATGAAATCCTGTTCATTCTTAACGTTCAGATTATTATTCCCAAGGAGTGAATAGATAAACAACCGGGGTGTAAGCTGGGCGGAAACACCTATTCTCACCCGCCTGATGGAGAAATCCACTGCGCTATTAATGGAGTCGTTATCGATATGGGTTCCCGGGTTCATTTCCAGGTACCGCAACCAGAACTGTCCCCTGAAGCTTGCTTTAATGTAAGTTTGCCCCGATTCATCCAGGTTTATTCTTAACTTATTGTCCTGGGCCTGAGACAAATAAGAACAATGTATAACCAACTGGAAAGAGAAAAGAATGAGAGCGAGGCGCATAAGTTAATTTTTGACATGTTTTAGCAAATTTATCAAACCGTCTTTTATGCGGGCGAAGCTAAAGGATAGCTGCGTATTGTATATGATGTGCTGCTCTTAAGCTTGTGATTAATATCAGTTCAATCCATCCAAAGCTTCCGTATTGTAATCTTATCATTTCATATCATCCAATGGTATCAAAAATTCTATTATCGGTTGATGAAAATTTCCTCTTAGATTTATTGTAATCTTTTTTTCATCGTTTATGAAGATTTGGTCAGGTTTTTGTTTATCAAAAATTAGCAATTAGCCTTATACAGTAAGCTGGTTTGCACCATCAATTAGATTGTAACTCGTGAAAATAATTTTAAATCTATAAGCCATGAAAAAATTTACGTTTCTTATCGTCGTGGTGCTTTTAGTAAGCGCAGGGTGCAGCAAAAAACTGAAACAAACGGATACAAAGCTCAAAGAAATTGAGCAACCTTTTCAGTCCAACAAGTATTTTTCGGATAAAAAGCATTTCAGGTCAATCGGTGAAGGAAGGGCACAGGATCTTACTGTGGCCAAAAGAATAGCCGAAACCAACGCCAGGCAGAGTATAGCCTCACAAATCGAAGTAAAAGTCAGAAGCGTGGGTGAACAATATTTACAAAACCGTTCTTTCGAAAACCGCCTCTCCACCAACACTAAATATGAAGAAATAACCCGCACTGTCATAGACCAAATATTGCCAAATATTGAAATATTTGATCAGAAATCATATCAAAACAAAAAAGGTGATTATGTTCATTATGTAGCTATGCAAATGTCTACCTCAGCATTAGCCAACCGACTGGAAAATAACATCTCGGTCGATGAGCAGTTAAAGCAGGATTTCGAGTTGGATCGTTTCAGGGAAATTTATGAAGAGGAGCTGAACAACTTTTCCGAGGGAAACAACTAACCTTTAAGTTTCATTATGAAGGTGTTGCCGCTCATATTGATATTATGGCCCTTCCTGATTTGCGGGCAAAGTAAAGGGGGTCCTGATTGGGTCTATAAAACACCGAATGAAAATGGATATTATTTCGGTGTTGGCGTAGCCAATATTAAAGGCAACATAGATTATCGCCTGGCTGCCCGAAAAAGAGCTTTGCGGGAGATTGCTGAAAGCCTGATGGTAGAAGTGCAAAGTACCTCTAACTTAAGGGTTGACTATGCCCAACACGCTACTGAATATACGCTAAATGAAGAGATCGTTTTAAGCTCGGATATTTTACTCAACGATTGTGAAATGCTTGACGATTGGGTAGACAGGAAAAAGGATAATTACTACGTACTGATACGACTCAATTTTTGGCAATATGAACAGGACAGGAATGAAGCCTTCATGCAAGTGATGGACCTCGCCCAGCAAAATGCCGACCTTGCCACAAAATGGTTTCTAAATGGTCAGTATCAACAGGGTTTCCTTTTTCTCAATGATGCCATTTCCATGCTGAGGGAGGAAAATAGTTTTTTCGAACCGGATATTATAAACAAACTGGAAATACGAATCGCTGAATACTCCAGGATCCTTCGGGAAAGGCTGTTGCGGCTATCGATAAGTGTCAACACTTCCAGAGTATTCTGGGATTACAGGAGCAACAGTCATGACCCCATAACGATAGAACTGAAAGACTCATTTACCAATCAAAATATCACTGGGTTTGATTTTGAAGTAATATCCCTGGTAGGTGATGTTTTTGATTACCGTATTTTAGAGAAAGATGACAGGTATCGTATGATGGTAAATGGTGCCCTGCCGGAAGATGGTAAAATAGAATTTTATTTAATCCCAAAGGTTGCGTTCTTTACTAAAGCCCTCAACATAGCCCCCCATGTTTTTGGCACTGTCAAGTCTAACACGATCCTAATGGAGATTGATGATCTTCCAATGTCAATCAGTTTCGATGAAAAAGTTTTTGGCCAGAAGGAAAAGAACGGTCCTTATCAGAAGTTCATATCCAACTTTCTGACGCTGTGCGCTATGCGAATCGCCCGGGAAAGGGAAGAACCACTCTATGAACTTGTTGTCGATTTTGAAATTGTAAAACATGAGATCCGTAATGATCATATGGTGGCATTGTCTGATGGAAAGATGACCTTATACAGCACCTCCGGTGAAAAAAAGCTGAAAGCCAGCTTTCAATTACCTCCCTCCAAAGGTTACGGAAAGAATTGGAAGGCTGCTGCCAACAATTCTTTCACCAGCCTTACCAACCGTATCGATAACCTATTGCAAGACTTTGTGGCGGCGTTAAGGACGCTGTGATGAAATATAATGCCTTTGACCCCATTAGATCATCCTGTTGCAATAGCTTTTCTCCCGCATTCTATAGCCTCCTGATCATTTGGCTTTTACTTTATGGCCTTTCAACTTTCTTAGCCCCTTGTCAATAATTATCCTTGCCTTTTAGATATCAATGATCATGTCCTCCTTCATCTTTGTCCATCTCTGCTAGTAGGTAATAAGCATTATTCATAGCAAACATCATATCATCAGATACCATATCATGTGGTTTTATTTCCACCCAACCATCATCTTCCACTCCGATAGTTACTTCCATAGGTGTGAAATACCACGCTTTATGGCCACTTTCCGTAACTTCCTCTACCGAAAAAATATAATGCTGGTTTCCTTCCATAACCACGCCTTCTTTAGGTAAAGCATAGCTTTCCATACCACCGGTAATGATCTTCCCCCGTACGTACATACCTGGCAGCAAGGTGCCGGATTCATTTTCTATTTCAACATGCAGGTTTACGGCTTTTGTACCAGGTTCAAAAACCATTCCTACCGCAAATACTTCCGCGTCCCTTTGAATTTCCGGTTGCGATTCAACAACAAACCGGACCATCTGACCTTCTTTGACTTTATGATAATCGCGTTCAAAAATTTTAAAATGTGCGTGTATGTGGTCATTGTGAACGATCTCAAAAAGTACATCCTGAGGTGAAACATATTGTCCGGTACGTACATTTACCTTGTTGACATAACCAGCAATCGGTGATTCCAAAGCCACTGTCTCATCTATTTTACCATTCTTTATTTGCCCAACATTCATAGCCAATAACCTGAGCTTGGCTTCCAGGCCATTCACCCTTCCCTTCATGGACTGGTAGTCAGCTTTTGTTTTTTGAAAATCCTTCCCTGCCCCTACCGATTGCTCAAAAAGTTTTTGCTGCCTCTGGTACTCTTTCTCCAGGTATTCCAATTGATTTACGGCTGTGTTGTAATCCATCTGCAACTGAACCAAGTCCGGATGATACAAATAGGCCAGTGGTTGACCCTTATTTACCTTAAACCCTTCGATCACTTCAATGGACCGTATGTTCGCCCCAATGACCGCAGTTACAGCTGCCTGGTTTTGCGGCGGTAAAGTCAACTGACCATTGGTTTCCACATAATCCTTCATGGTTCGTCTGGAGAGTCTACCAAGTTTAATGGTTAATGCTTCAAACTGCTTTTCACTCAGGTGCACTTCCTGATGATGTGCATTGTATGCACCCACGTCATTAGCCCCTGCCGCACTGATGTTTTTAGAGGTGTTAGATTCACAACTAAGTATAAACAAGCCTGCTATTAAGATTAAATATATCGTATACTGATATTTCATGGTGTTTAGTTATTTATTAAATATTCAAGATTGAATTTGGATTTAAGAAACGAATCCATTGCTTCAAGTGCTTCCAGTTGGGTTTTCAAAGCATTATGCGTATTCATCAGGAAAGTCACATAATCAATGGAGCCCTCTTTGAACGCCAGCTTTGAGCCATCCAATTGTTCTTCAGCAAGGGGTAGCGCTTCCTGCTTATAAAATTGCCAGCTATTCAACCATTTTTCATAGTTAGCCCTGCTCACAGACAGGTTATTTTCCAGCTCGATGGTTGTTTGCTTTAATTGCTGGGCAGCAATATCTTGCTGTACCCTGGCAGCCTCTACCATCCCTTGCTGTTTATTAAAAATCAGTGGAAACAGCATGCCTGCCTGGTATTGGTAAAAACCACGCATACCATCAATGGCTTGGACGCCATATTGAAAATTTATCTTTGGCAGGTAGCCGGCCTTTTGCCGGGAAATATTTTGTTGGGACACCAGCAACCCGTCCCGGGCTAATTGCAGTTGAGGATGACCATTAATGGAACTCCCTGTGGTAGATAAAGGCTGAAGCCATAAGTTTTGAATGGTGTCTACAGTGAAAAGCGTATCACTTACCAGCCATCGATTAAGATTCCTGAGTGCAATTTCATAGTCGTAATCGGCTTGTTGCTTTTGTACAGCAACCTGCCGGGCCTGATTAGCTGCCGCTAAAAACTCCAACCTTGAGGACTCGTCAACTTCAAGTTTTAGCTTCACAGCCTCCTCAAACGATCGATACAATGAATCAATTTGACCAAACAAAATCATTTGCCTTAGGGCGATGTAAGCTTTACCATAAGCCATTTTAACTTCCCTAGTAAGTTGCCGTGAAGTAAGTTCCTCCCGGGTGGAGGCATAACGTATCTTAGATTGTTGGGCCCTACTTTTTGCAAACCCACTAAATATATCCAGATTTTGATGCTGGAAACCCACGATCGTGCTTACGCCTTGACCTTCAGCGCCCAGTTCATCACCGGCATTGTAGAGTCCGCTTTGCCCAAAATCCCAAGCTGTTTTTTTTAGCTTTTGCTGCTTTTCCACCTCCAACCCAGCCGCTTTGATGGATGGATAACCAGAAAGGGCTCTACCGATGGCCTCTTCCATACCAATAGGCACTTCATCTCTTATTTCGTTCTGCGCCATAATTGTGGGGCCTGAAAATATTCCGAAAATCAGGATAAGTAATGCAGCGACAGGTTTTGTTGAAACCGGGTTATTACTTTCTATCCATCGGTACAAGACAGGTAGTAAAAACAAGGTTAACAGGGTGGCGGTAATCATGCCTCCGATAACCACTGTGGCCAGTGGACGTTGTACTTCGGCACCTGAAGAGGTTGATATAGCCATCGGCATAAAACCTAATATATCGGTGGAGGCTGTTAATAAAATCGGTCGTATGCGTCTTTTTGCGCCTTGCACTATCCTGTCCTGAAGAGATAAGGAAGCCTCTTGCTTTAGTTCATTCCATCCATTGATCAACACCAGCCCGTTCAATACAGCAATACCAAACAATACTATAAATCCTATCCCTGCCGATATACTAAAAGGCATGTCCCTGATCCATAAAGAAAATACACCACCTATGGCAGATAAAGGTATGGCCATGTATATCATGACGGTTTGCTTAAAAGACCGCAGGGCCAAAAAAACCAAAAGGAAAATCATACCCAGGGCAATAGGTACCACCAGCCTAAGCCGTCGAGTCGCCCTTTGAAGGTTTTCAAAGGCACCGCCGTAGCGAACGTAATACCCGGGTGGTAAATCAAGGTTTTTATCCAACACTTGTCCTATCTCTTCAATCAATGACTTCACATCCCGCCCGCGGACATTGATCCCCACATAGGTCCTGCGATTGGTATTGTCACGGCTAATCTGCATTGGTCCGGGCTGATAATCTATGGTTGCCAACTCCTTTAAAGGAACCTGGTTTCCTGATGGAAGATTAACCAGTAAAAGTTGCACATCTTCCAGCGATGACCGGTAGTCTTGTTCCAGGCGCATGACCAGGTCATATCGCCTTTCCCCTTCAAAAACTACCCCGGCTTTTCTTCCCGCAAAAGCGGTTTCAACAAGCATATTCAATTCCTGGATAGTAATACCATAAAATGCCAGCTTGTTTCGATCATACTGGATGGATATCTGTGGTTGCCCCTCAGTGGCTTCAATTCTCAGGTCTCCCACACCCTTGATACCTCCAATCAGGGTTGCGACATCCTCTGCTTTATCAGCTAAAATATCAAGATCTTCCCCAAATATTTTCACTGCCACATCCTGACGTATACCGGTCATTAATTCATTAAACCGCATTTCGATGGGTTGGGTAAATTCATAATTTACCCCAGGTATTTCAAGTAAATGTGCTTTGATCTTTTCAATTAATTCGGGTTTTGTTTCTGCAGACACCCACTGGTCCCTGGGTTTCAATTTAATAAAGCAATCGGCGGCATCCATAGGCATCAAGTCTATGGGAACATCCGAGACACCAATCCTGCTGAGGACATGATTGATTTCAGGAAATTCATTCAGCAAAGCTTCTTCTACTTTGGTGGTTATCTTCACCGCATCTTCAAGTGAACTACCGGGTTTTAACAAGTCATGAAAAGCGATGTCGCCCTCATCTAACCTTGGGATAAACTCCCCTCCCAGTTGGTTAAATGTGGTATAGGCCAACCCAAATAATGACAAGGCTCCAATAACTACCAATACACCGTATCTAAATGTCTTCCTCAGTGCATAATCATAGTATCTTTCTAACCAGTGAACAAATCTATCCCCCCAACCAGGCTTTGTGCTTCCCGGCCTTAAAAACCATGCTGACATCATAGGGATATAGGTTAGGCACAGGATCATCACCCCTATCATAGCAAACATAAAAGTAAGTGCCATAGGCTGAAACATCTTGCCCTCAATACCTTCCAGTGCAAGGATGGGTAGAAAAACGATCAGGATAACCAATTGTCCAAAAAATGCGGAGTTCATCATTTGTTTGGAAGATTTTGCCGCGGTTTCATCCCGTACTTTTCCATCAATGGACTCGCTACCGACAAGCTTTTTATGCAACAAAAAAACCGACCCCTCCACGATGATCACCGCCCCATCCACGATGATGCCGAAATCAATTGCCCCCAGACTCATTAAGTTGGCCCATACATCAAACATATTCATCATGATAAAGGCAAACAAAAGTGATAAGGGAATAGTAGACGCCACTATCAATCCACCCCGCCAATTGCCCAAAAGAAAAACCAATACAAATATCACAATCAAGGCTCCTCCCATCAGATTTTCCCTGACTGTGGAAGTGGTTTTACTGATCAGCTCACTACGGTCCAGGAATGGCTCGATGGCTATGCCCGGCGGTAAGGAATTCTGGATTGCTGCAATCCGGTCTTTTACATTTTGAATTACTTCATTAGAATTTTCGCCTTTCAGCATCAGGATAATACCGCCAACAGCCTCCCCTTCCGCATCCATGGTGAATGCTCCATAGCGTACACCGTTGCCAAACCCCACACTGGCTACATCCCGGATAGTCACGGGTGTATTGTCGTTAATCTTAATAACGACTTTTTCAATATCCTGCAGGTTTTTAATCAAACCTTCGCCACGTATGAAGTTGGCCCGATGATCATATTCAAGGTAAGCGCCTCCCGTGTTTTGATTATTCCTTTTAATCGCCTGATACACTTCATCCATGGTCAGGTTCATAGCGTTTAACCGATGCGGGTCGATGGCTACTTCATACTGCTTGATGGCGCCCCCAAAAGTGTTGACTTCATTAACTCCCGGCACCATGGCCATTTGTCTGCGGATGATCCAATCCTGGATGCTTCTGAGTTCGTACAGTGAATACCTGCCTTTGTAAGTGCTATCTACTTCAAGGGTGTATTGCAGGATCTCTCCCAGCCCTGTGGTGATGGGCCCCATAAATGGGGTGCCGAAATTTTCAGGAATATTGTCCTTGATTTGGTCTAATTTTTCATTGACCAGTTGACGGGGCAGGTAAGTACCCATATCATCTTCAAAAACAACGGTGACCGCGGATAATCCAAACCTGGAGATGGAACGTATTTCAATCACTCCCGGAAGGTTGGCAACAGCAAGCTCAACCTGGTAGGTAACAAACTGTTCGATGTCCTCAGTGCTGAGGTTTGGTGCCTGGGTGATTATTTGCACCTGATTGTTGGTTATATCAGGCACAGCATCTATTGGTACTTTAAACGCACTCCAAATTCCGCCTACAACAATTGCTAGGGTAAATATTGCGATCAGGGTTTTATTGTTGATCGAAAATTCGATGATTCGCTGAATCATAAGTATAAAATTTGAAAATTGAGAAAATAACTGCCGTAACTACCGGCAAGGATTAAAGCGTATAAGATAGAGCCTTATTATTAGCTGCTTTTAGACCGAGGGCGGATGATCTATAGACCTGGGGAAGTCCAGATGATAAAGTGGGAAATAAGCCATACACCGATCGATTTCCTGAAAATCGTATCTAACAATATTATTGGTTTGATGAAATAATAGGTATACTACACCACCCAAATGCTTTAAAGGCAGGTTATCATGCGCATCATTATCTGTATGTTCATGATTGTTCGTACCATAGTGTTCGGCTAGAAATTGAAAAAATGAACGAAGCCCTTTGCTCTGATCGGAGGCAGTATGAAAAGCTTCAAAATGATCATATAAATTTTTCATTAAAGTCAGCTGACTAATGTCTGACCTGGGAATCAAAGCTCCCAGACCTACCTGGAGGAAAACTATGAAATAAATAAGCTTCACAAGTTAAATATACGAATATCTTTACCTAATGACAGGTTATCTGTTTAGTTTAGAAGTGATCTAAACTAAATAAAGCCATGAGGGATAAATCTGATCCCTGTTTTCTAAGCTACTTTTTCTTTGCCCAGGATGTCTTACTTATTTTTATGTGATCCAGTAAGACCAAACGAGAACGAGCTATGGAGCAGATAAACCCAAAAACTTATGGGCGCCTTGTCCCGCTGTCATTACTCGCCTGCCGGCCCGCCACCCATTACGGGCTCAGACAGGCCATTCCATCGGGGGCGCCGGGCCGCTGCCCGACAAAAAAATACCAATAAGATCGATGGTTGATTATTCAATTATGGCCATGCATACAACAGTACGACCGGGATTTACACACATCCAGCGGTTTAAAAGTTTGATAAAAGTAAAAAGTCCACCAGATTTAGCATGAAACTATAATGGGGATGTGTTGAACAAAGTTCAATATATACGGATGTTAGCATCTATATCTTCAGAGCATAGAATTCGTTAACTTTGTATCATGACGATTGAACAAAAAAAGATCTCACTTATTAACTGGATTACGAACTTGGAAGATGAAGTAATCTTAGATCAAATTGCAGGAATACAGAAATTGTCACTGGTTGAACTTTCGCCAGCAATTGTTGAGCTATTGAAAATCGCGGACGCAGAACCAGAAGAGAATTTGAATACTCATACTTCTGTCCGAGACATCCTGAAATGAAAGAAGTTCGTTGGACTGAAACTGCCAAAGAGACCCTTCGAGAAACTTCAGACTTTATTCTTGAACTCTGGAGCAGGCAGATTAACGAGAACTTCTTAGATCAACTGGAATATCGAATAAGTCAAATACAACGTAACCCTGAACTTGGTCGATCATTTGAGAACACTCATTACCGAAAGCTGGTAATTCATAAGACAATCTCGCTATACTGTGTCAACAAACCTACCTATATCAAGCTTCTTGTAATATGGGATAACAGATCAGATCCCGACCAACTACTTGAAAAATTGACAGATACTAATCGAGGTACTGTCTTCAAAAGCAAGTAATTAAATATGATTTTTCTAACCCGTTGTGCTAGTTAAAACAAAGCTACTTTCAAATTATTGAATGGTCTTTGAAAATGGAATTTGTTGATGAACTGGACGATGGTAAGGGATGTGATTTTAGAAAGGATTCGGGTTT
>DAXETV010000030.1:0-4489 GCA_051155775.1 Cyclobacteriaceae bacterium
ATTTCAATTCTATTATAGTGCGATTGGAAGCCGTCGAATTCACTCCAAAAAAACCCTTCAAAGCAGTATAAGGCAGCTTTTCTGCAGTAAAATAAATCATTTTAAGCGTCAATATCAAATAACCGGAAAATACCCTTACCTGGACAACATATCAAAGAGCTTAGAATCAAGGCTTTACGCCTCAACCTACCTTGAATTTAGTAAATTCATCCGATAATCCATCCCACCGACGACCATCAGAGTATATTGTCCAGTGTATTCTTCTCATTACCAATGACTTCCTTCTCCAACCATCTTTCTTCCCTTGACTTGAAAATAATCAAACTGTCCTCATCTTCGTCCATCAGCTGCTTGGCCTTACCTTTTAATTCCCTCAGTTTTACCGCTGTTATTTCGCCCTCAAACACTGAGTTTTGAATCCAATTTAAATATTTTCTACATAGCTTTAGCATTTTTGCTACCCTTCGCTCATTCACATCATATACCAGTATTACATACATATTACCACCATGCTTTAAATGGTTTATACGCTTCCATGCCCAAAATATGTTTGGTTATCTTGTAGCACTCCAACTTCACAAGATGCTTGTAGCTGACATGCTTCTTTAATGACCGATGTTTGATGGTCTCTTTCAACCGTTCTTCCCAGGCACGAATAAAAGCCTTTTTACCTGATTCCTTAAGTGTGAGAAAGTGGGTTTTTTGATCAAAATCTTTGTGTTGGACCTCTCGCTTATTGACCACCCTGAAGATGGTTCGGTCTACCAACAAAGGCTTAAATATTTCAGCCAGGTCGAGGGCCAGGGAAAACCTTCTTTCGCCAGGCTCATGAAGGAAACTAATGGTAGGATTAAGCTGTGTATGATAGAGCTGGTCCAGACAGAGGGTATAACACATCATGTTGCCAAATGAGATTAATACATTCAGCGGGTCTTTAGGGGGCTGCTTGTTTCTGCCTTTCCATTCCGTGCCTTCCATAATAACGGGAAAAGTATCATAATATACTTTGTGGATGTTTCCTTCTATACCCATCAGTTCGGGTATATCATTATTGCCAGTGATCTCCTGCATCAATGATTTAATTTTTTCAATGGGTTGTTGCAAATCTCTGTCCCTGTTTTGATAATATCTTAAATTTTTCAAACAATTAAACGCAGCTCCTTCAACAAACCTTGAGGCGAGTGATAGTCTAAGATTGTTGTCCGCATAATGGTTGGTTTGGGCCACCAGCATTCTACCAGCCAGTAAGTATTCCCTGGGGAAAAATGATCCACTGTAGTGTTCATAATAATCAAAAAAGTGAACGCTTATCTTTTGCTTCCCCATGAAATTGTACAAAGCACTGTTGGCATCCAGGCTTCCAAAAACAAACAAATTGTCCACACCTTCCACAGGAATAAATTTTGGCGTGCCCTCTATTCTATTTTCATCTACCGGAACAAACTTCAGGGTGTTGTCTTTGCGGCTTAATCGACCCGGATTAAAGAGGTAGTAGGATTTTTTCATCGCAAGGTTTATTATCTATTTATAGGCTTGTATATAGCGCATCATAAAAACATCTGCCATTTTATAATATTTTTCGTCCTGCTCATCATAAAATTCATTAACCAGTTGCTTGTCAATCAATACATTCAATGCTTTTTTAACACCTGCAGGGGTGCTCAGGCCATATTTTAAAATGTGTGACTGTGAAAACGGTTGGTACATATCCACCTCTTTACCAATGGCGATGAGCAGCCTCAACTGTCCTTCGGAAAGTAGGTTTTTCATTTGCAAGAAGTCCTGGCGAGCGGTTTGAAGGATCTGCCATTTCAGGTATCCCAGCTCATCTTCCGAGACCTTTCGTTTGTTTACCAGGAAGAGTTGGTTAAAGACAAACTGGGTGTAATAAGTATGGATTTCAGTCCAGTCTACCAGGTCACTGACTATGGCTAATGAGATCGCTTTACCGTTTTCCTGAAATTGCTTTTGAATGAAGTCTGCATAAATCTCTCGGGGAAGTTTTTCAAGATAGATTTTGCTAACGTTAGAGAAAAATGGTCTGGAGCCTTCCTGAAGCATTTTCGCTAACAACCTTTGGCGGCTTCCTGAAAAAACGAATCTGAGATGAGGTGATTGCTGCATTTCAGCGCGTATTAGCCCTTCGGTATGTGCTGCTTCATATCGGGCAATTTCCTGAAATTCGTCAAAAATAATGACCACTGATTCTTTACGTGAAGACAAAAGTTCAAGAATACCGTGTAAGGTACGTTTGGCTTCTTCGCGGTTTTGAACATTGAAACTAAATTGTGGCGTACCGGTCAGGGGATCAAAGCTAATCACGGGTCGGAAAGTCCTGAGTGACTTCCAAAGTGTAACATATTTCTTTTCAGGAAAAGCCATGTTGATTCCTTCAGCCAACTTAGCTATGAGGTCATTCAGACTGGACGTGCCATCCAGGTCTACAAGCACACCCGGTTCATCCATTTGATGTATCATATGTTGGAGCAGTCCGGTTTTACCTAACCTGCGAACCCCCAGTACCATCGTGGGAATACCCCCTTCAATAAATTTATGAAGACGGCTGATCTCATTCTCACGATCACAAAAATATTTAGGTCCATGATAACCTGTGACCGGAAAAGGAGTGTTTGGATGATTTTTCATTATACTAAAGGTATAATACTAAAGGTATAATACCAAATAATTATCCATAGCTGACTTTGAGATCATAAAATTCAAAAGCCATAAAAATTACATAAAAAATGAGCTGAAACCACCGTAATTAAAGAGGTAGTAGGATTTTTTCATAGGCTATGCAAGCATAAAACCGATTGGATATTGAGTAATATTTTTATCCCTGGTCACCAAAGTTGCCTCTTCTATCATCGTCTGTGCAATAAGTATGCGGTCAAAAGGATCACCGTGAATATCTGGTAGCTCCAGAACCTTCATTACATGGGGTAACTGTATGTCTAAAATTTCAAAGCCGTCATCGATCAATATATTTGCGTATTCATTGCTAATCTTTAGCTTGCCAATCCCCATCTTGATATTGATTTCCCATATAGATGCAGTGCTGATCCATATCCTGTTTTCTGGATTCATTATCAATGATTTCGTCTCGTGCCTGAGTTCATGAGAGTCTTCCAACCACCATAGAATGATATGTGTGTCCAATATAAAGGTCATTCCTTCAGCCCAAACATTTCCTGGAGTTCATCACCGAACTCATCAAAACCCGGAGCTACCCATATCTTACCCTTCAGCTGGCCTCCCTGGCGTTTTTTTTTAGGGGCCTCATATTTTTTAAGTAAAGCTACCGGGGTATTACCTTTTGAAATAATAATCTCCTCGCCTTTGGCCACCCTCTCCAATAGTTTGGATAAATGTGTTTTGGCTTTATGTATGGTGTATTGCTCTATAATAGTAAAAACGTAATAAATGAAAGATTGATTAGCTAAGTTAGCTAATTTTGATTGTTATGCTTATCGTTGCATAAGATTAAATATATCCATTTTTTTTACTGGCTTTATCATCATTCGCTATAACAAAAATCATAATAGCTGCAGGATTTGCATATTTTGGCATGAATGACCGGTGGTGGAAGTACTTTTTCAATGATATCATTCACCTGCTGGACCCAATGCTCGACTTTTTCTTTGTCCCCATCCTGCCATTGGACGGATTCGGTTTGTCTGAGCCTGGGATATTCCAGTAATCCTGAGGGATTTTTCACGCCAGCCACTACCAGTAGGTACAGGTAGTATTTCACCTGGGCAATATGGGCGTGCTCTACTTTATTGGAGTGCTTAACTTCGTGTACCACCTCGTTTTTGGCGTCATAGTAATCGATCTTTCCGCCGGGAAGCACCAATTCGGTGTATTTAGCGGCCCGGTCCGCATAACTCAGGTCGCCGGTCAGCTTTCCTTCGGCTACCTGATCGGAGGTGTGTTCCATTTGGATGCCGTGATGGAATAGCCACAGTTTCCGTTTGCAGGTATGTAGATAGGCGATATGGGTGGCGGTGATGGGCATTACAAAATTTCTACTAATACAATGTTACCTCTTAAGGATTATATAGGTGTAGGTTTTCCAAATTTTTAAGTATCCGTTTATCCAATGTCCAAAACTTAAACCCAACTTCCACCATAGGTTTTATAATACAGGCATCCATCAAACCAATTCCTCGATTATGATAGTTTTGTTCATTGGCATACGAGGCTGAAAGTATCAATGTACCTTTCGTAAAAGTCAATTGCGGTAACAACTTCCAATAGTTTAGAATTAGTTTTTTATCCGCGGGTTTTCTCACCCCAAATAGCAATTCTGCGAATATGGGTTCTATGGTAGCAATTTGTTTTTGCTTCAACAGTGCCGAAAAATGTGGAGCAATTGTCGGGTTTTGCTTTAAAAACTCAATCCAGATGCTGGTATCAGGAACGATCATTGCGATTGTTTAGGTTTCTGATTGTTTCGGCATCAAAATTCTCCTGAAACTCCACAGGG
>DAXETV010000031.1:0-49882 GCA_051155775.1 Cyclobacteriaceae bacterium
AAACTGTTGTGGATGTTGTAGTTACAGATGAGGTGCTAAGCATTCTGGAAATTGGTATCGGGACATCCGAGGTAACCGTTACCGCAGATGACGGCAGAGGCGGCAATATTTCAGAGGCATTTATTGTGACTGTTGATCCTTCAACCAATAATCCGCCAGCATTAGCGAATGCTATTCAGGATCAATCACTGGAACAGGGCTTTGGCACACAGAATATAGACCTTGCAAACACTTTTGAAGACGCTGATGGCGATATCTTGTCTTTTTCTGCATCTTCTAATAATGTAGAGGTGGTTGCTGTGAGTCTTGCTGGTTCTCAACTCAGCCTTACAGAGATGGGCGTTGGTGAAGCAGAAATTACGGTTACAGCTGACGATGGTAATGGTGGTACCGCTCAAACAATGTTTGAAGTAGAAGTTCGTGAGGAAGGCACCGTTACATCAATTGAAGACAACAACCGGGAAAGATTGATCAGCCTTTATCCCAACCCGGCGGGTAACAGTATCACTTTGTCTTTAGGCCAAACTATTGATCTCAGGGAGGCTACTATAAACTTATTTGATCCAGCCGGTAACAAACTAAATATTAATTCAAAAATTGGCGATGATGTGATAATAGATCTTAAGAATGTAAAGTCAGGATTATACATTATTCAGATTGATATTGAGGATGAAATGATCATTAAAAGATTCATAAAAGAGTAACAATCCACAACAACAAATAAATTGACTAACCCGCCGGATGATTTCGGTGGGTTTTTTATTAAATTAAAATTAAGAATAGGGATTCAGGAATAGAAATAACTTATCAGCAAGAGTGGGCGGTATTGGAGACTATGCGACGCGGGGTGTTGTCAGCTAAGGGTTTCTTAAATCTGCAGCTTGCTCATTCAGGACTTTTGCTGAGATCCATATAAGAGATGAGGCACACCTGGCAAGAATTTCTACAAACCGTGCAGGATCATGTTCATCATCCCGGTATGAATCATGGTGGGATCCAAACCCATAGCCATGAACATGAGTTTTGAAGTCTTTTATGACTTCTTTGAAGGGCAATTGCGGGTTGTGCTCATGGATGTAGCCGAAGATAGACTCTATTTCTATACTTATGTTGATACGTTAGATCAACTTTTTTATTTTTATTTGATCAAAAAATAACATACCACATGAAAACTTTATTAACTGTAGCCTTATGCTTTGTTTTGAGCACAAAAGCATTCTGTCAGCCGCCTCCGGAGGAGCTTGCGATCTACCAAAATATATTTGGTTTAAATAAAAAAGCAGCATTTAGTAATTTTATCAATCTTGATGAAGGCCAGAATGATGATTTTTGGGCTTTGTATGATGAATACGAAGCCGAAAGAAAAGAATTAGGTAAGCAAAGAATTGCTTTAATAGTAGACTATGCGCAAAATTATTATGATTTGGATGATGACAAAATTCATGAAATGTTTAAATCAATTGTTAAACTGAGAAGTGCTTTCGATAAGCTTACTGTTAAATACTACGGAAAGATCAGAAAAGCTACAAACACGGTCACTGCTGCTAAATTTTTTCAATTGGAAAATTATTTCGCAGAAGTTGTGAATATTGAGATAGCATCTAAATTACCATTCATAGAAGAAGTGAAAAGGTAAAACTAATTTGCTCGACCTCTTCTTTAAGTTCGTCATTAAGCTTATGCATTAAACGATAAACCATGCTTACTTTTAGCTCAATACTCTGGTAGCGATACAGAAATACTTTTGTTTTAAGTTTACTTAGAAGAAATGCCAATCGGGCTACTACCAAGTGACGAAATAGATCTTCTTTAATCTGCCCAAAACCGATATGGTCATAGAGCTTTCCAAAAATCAGTTCAGGATCTACCGTACTGATACTGGCATTGGCCAGACCTTCCATGGCTTGGTCTACTACTGTATCCTGCTCCGAAATAAATATCTTTGATTGAGCAGTTAATTGTTCAATCCCTTGGTTGCCCAGGTACCAAAGCTTTTGAATTTCATGATCATTGCGGCCGCTGCCCATAGCAATATTAGCCTTGTTTATCAGGCGATCGATATTTGATGAAGCCTAACAACTATTAAATGGATATTGTCGAAATAATCAAATCAAACTGGTTGCTATTCAATCCGGTGATATCGTCAAGCAACCGGCTGTAGCGAAATCCCATATTAATATCGAGTAGCCGAATAAATCGAAAATCAAAGCTTACTTCCACTCCGGCAGAGCGAAAGCGCCGGTCATTGAAGCTGAACTGAAGGTCAAACGTTCGCGGGGAAATGGCAGTCAGCGCTGAGCTATTGAGCGGGTCGATGGTTGATTCGGAAATATCAAAGAAAAAATTGCTTGAGACACGTTTTATAAAAAATAGCGGACCAATGGGAATATCCGGGTAAAGCAGTGGCAGCGAATAATTAAACCCAAACCTATTCACCCGGTCATGAACCACTGATCCATATCCCCGGGCATAGAAGAAGTTATCCCGAAATTTGTATTCACTGGCAAATGGCTCTGACTGATAGTCTGCATTGATAAAAAAGCTGTGGTTTCTGAACAATCCCGGGAAATAGAAGATGGAGCGTAAGGTTAGGGAATGCGACGCATTAAAGTCTGAGCCTAACGTCGTTTGATAATTCAAATTAATGGATTGTCCAAAGCGGGGCTTCAGCTGTTGCAATGCCATCCTCCTGAGGTTAAAAAAATCAAGTTCCAGCTCCCAAGCCCCAAAGGTTTCATCCGTTCCGGGTTGGTCGTTGTCATAATCCACATTTATCAACTGGTAGCTGTTGGTGATCCAGAATTTTCTAAAGAAATGGTCTCCGGTAAGATTGAAGGGAAGGGCCGCCCCGATGGAAAAAACATTTTCTGTCCATGCATTGGTGACGATGGGCACGCTGATGGAATCTTCAGTACCCGGCGCCTCCTGATATACCGGTATATCCCTGTCCCTGTCGGACCGGCTGTATTCCACTTCTAATGCCGGGTACCAGCCACCATAAGTGACCGTTGCACCGTAGGTACCCACATTTTCATTGTTATTGTAATTGTAAAATGCGCTGGCCGACATGGTCGTTAATTTGTTATCCGCCCGAACTGTTATTCCGGCATTTGGAGGAATGAAAGCAGGCGTCCAGCTGTGCAATACCAGTCCTTCAAATGAATTGTAATCCGCTATTTCATAGTTTTTATCAGGAACCTTATCCATTATGCCATTGTCTATTGCCAAAGGTTCAATAAAATCAAAAGGATGGCGGCTTTCGACCGGTTTCCATTCCGCAGGCTTAAACGGCATTTTCTTAACATCATATCCCCTGGCCGTGTACTCTGCATAAGTCAACATGCGACCTGATGGTGAAACATCAGGCTGAGTGGCACCAAACCTGGTTGAAGTAATTTGAAAATGCTTGCTTTTATTCAAGTCATAAGCATATATATTGTCTGTGCCATTGTAGAAGCTATTATAGATCACATAGGGCTCCCGGTAGACCGGATAAGATATATTCTCCGTTTGAAAAGCGGTCAGAAGCTCCATATTGCCCTTGCTCAGATCAATCCTGGCCACAGCATTTTCCTCGCCCTTTCTTACAACCACAAGGATTTGTTCATCATCCATCCAGGTGGGAAAGGCATAATGATAATCTTTATCAAACGGCAGTCTCTTTAATAAAGTGCCAAAGCGATCAAGCACATGGATTTCAAAATTGTAGTTGTCGGGTGAATGAACGGCAACTATTCGCAATCCATCGGGGCTCCAGTCGGGCGCAAAGTAACGGGTATTTTTGGTTAGTTGTTTTTTCTCTTTGGTATGCAAATCATATTGCATGATGACGGAATAGTTCTCATTGGCCCAGCGCTCGTCGAAGGTTCGTTGGGTCCAGATAAGCTTACCATGGTTATAATTAAGGACGGCATTATCATCATCATAAAAACCCGGATGAAACAGTTTTTTCTCTGTACCATCCTCATTGAGCAGATAAAAAGTGGGTATCTGGTTAAAACCTGCTTTCTCTACCACCAGCAAACCCTCTTCGATAAAAGTAGGGTTATGATAGTTTATAAAGGTCTTTTTAGGCTGGTCACTGATGGTTTTACCGGTGGTTATTTCCTTGTCCTTTAACTCATTTTTCCATTGATCCTGCAATTTTTTAAACGTTTCCCGGTAGAGCTTCGGTGTCCTGCTTCCGGTAATGGATTTCAGGCTATTGCTCAGGGGATAAAAGACACCATCATATTCTACTGCATCTTTGACCACTGTATTCCAAATATTTTCCCCTTCACCTCCTCGCAGGGATGTAGTCATCAGATAACCAAGATTATAATGATTGGGCACAAACTGCTTTAAGCTGGTAGCCGAGGCTTTCTCATAACCGGGAACCTTGTCGTGGGAAGCCAGTAATGCCCGGTAGCGGTTCTCAAACTCCGGCAGCCTGCCCCTGCCGCCACGAGTGAGGGCCGTCTCATAGAAAACAGCATCCCCCTCCCAAAACCACCGGGGCAAGGCCATACCTGCAGTTGCTGCCCAGGCTGTCTGCCCAAATAGAATTGATACTACCCCGGGGATGCCCCTTTTGGTATTATTGAATTGCTCTATATGCCGGTATTCATGGATGGCCAGTAAATCGATCCAGTTATTGCCCAGCGTACCATACTGCGGGGGATTGGTGAAGAACTCAGAGCGATAGGGGCCAATGGTGACAAATCCATTGGAGCGTACGGTTTGGTTTTGCAGAATGATGGAAACCTTATTCTTTTTTGGCCCCAGACTGTAATAATTACTGTCGTACAACACCTGGGCCAGATTGGCAACACGCTGCGCCTGAGATTCTGCATTTTCCGGGAATATCACTTCTACCGCTTCTGTGTCAATCTGTTTCCAGTTCAAAGATGCCGGGTTGAGTCCCAGTGGATAGCTTTGCCCGGATAGCTGCGACGATAAAGCTATCGAAAGGCAATACACTACCACAAACACTTTGACCTCAACACAAAAAATAAAGCGCATAAATAGTAAGCGGATATTTGAATGCTAATTTAATGCTAACGCGTTCTTATGCTAAAATATTCTGTAAATGAGGGTGTCCAACCTTATCAAATCGCAGGACAGCAATTATTTTTTCTTTTTTTTTGGCTTAGGTGGAGGTAATTCCCTGACGGATATCCGGACTAATTCGCTCAACCATTTTTTATCCTCAATCTTATCTTCAATCAAAAAGGCCGGCTTTGCTCCGGGATATGCCGGCGCTTCAACAACATCCCCTATAAATGCCCGCCCGGATTTGGTAGGTTTTACAAAAAGTTTGTTGTCACAGATAAGCCCAAAAATTTTCTCATCTGAATAAATGCCATATTCACCAAACATCTTTTTGGCTGTTATTAGCCCTGCATTTTCGATTTGTTCAACCACAAAGTCCACGAATTTCCTGTCAGATGCCATAACCTTTGAATTTACCAGGTTTCCTTATTTAAAGGGTATTAAAAAACACCACGTTAACTCACCACTGAGCCATTTCTTACCAGGTCATGTGGTTTTAACAGCTTGAGTGACCCATCCTCATTTTCAGCCATCAACACCATGCCATTGGACTCCACCCCCATCATTTTTCTGGGCTGTAGATTGACCAATACGGTTACCTGCTGACCAATCAATTCCCCGGGCTCAAAGTGTTTGGCTATACCACTTAAGATGGTTCGCTTGTCCACACCGGTATCAATCAATAGTTTCAGTAGCTTATTCGATTTCTTTACTTTTTCAGCAGCCAACACCTCCCCTACTCTTATGTCCAGCTTTTGAAAGTCATCATAATTTATGGTTGGCTTAATCGGCTGGTATTCTTTTTCTTCATTTTGATCGGCTAAATTGAGTGCTTTTGCCTTATTCAACTTCTCTACTTGTTCCTCAATTTGTTGGTCCTCCACTTTCTCAAACAATAGCTCCGCCTTGTTGATGGAATGACCAACGGGAAGTAAATCTATTGTACCGGCATCGTCCCAGCACAAGTTTTCAAGGTTGAGCATCCGCTTGATTTTTTCTGAGGTAAAAGGTAAAAATGGCTGACCTATAATGCTCAGGTTAGCAGCTAATTGCAGGGCCAGGTTCATAATGGTTTTTACCCTTTCGGGATCTTCTTTAATTTTCTTCCAGGGTTCGTTATCTGCCAAATATTTATTGCCTTTTCTGGCGACTTCCATCATTTGAAAGAGTGCCTCACGGAATTTAAAATCTTCCAGTGCCTCTCCTACCTTACGCACCTGGTCCTTTAATGCTTCAATTAATTGCTGATCTACCGGCTCGACATCACCCCGTCCAGGTAAGTTGCCCTCGTAGTACTTATGGGTAAGCACCACGACCCGATTCACGAAATTACCGAATATCGCTAATAGCTCATTGTTGTTCTTAGCCTGAAAATCTTTCCAGGTAAAATCATTGTCTTTTGTCTCCGGTGCGTTAGCGGTTAAGGTATAGCGCAAGAGGTCTTGCTTACCGGGAAACTCCTGGAGGTATTCATGCAACCATACCGCCCAGTTTCTGGAGGTAGATATTTTATCTCCTTCCAGATTCAGGAATTCATTGGCGGGTACATTATCAGGCAGGATGTAATCGCCGTGAAGTTTTAATATTACTGGAAATATTATACAATGAAAAACAATATTGTCTTTACCTATAAAATGGATCAACCGTGTATCCTCATCCTTCCAGTAAGGTTCCCAATCGTTCCCTGTTTTTTGTGACCATTCTATCGATTCGGAAATATAACCAATGGGGGCATCAAACCACACATAAAGCACTTTTCCTTCTGCTCCTTCCACCGGGACGGATATTCCCCACTCCAAATCGCGGGTTATAGCCCTGGCTTGCAATCCATTATCTAACCAGGATTTACACTGGCCATATACGTTTGGTTTCCATTCTTTGTGTTCCTCCAGAATCCACGCGCTTAACCAATTTTCATAATCATTTAAAGGCAGATACCAATGCCTGGTGGTTTTGAGTACCGGTTCTGCACCACTTAATGCTGATTTCGGATTGATCAGTTCGTGTGGGCTTAATGAGGTGCCGCAATTTTCGCATTGGTCGCCATAAGCTTTTTCATAGCTGCAGTTAGGACAGGTACCGTAGATATATCGGTCTGCCAGGAATTGCTCTGCCTCCGGATCAAAAAATTGTTCGTTGGTTTTTTCTTCAAACACACCTTTTTCATATAATTTCAAAAAAAAGTCTGATGCTGTTTTATGATGTGTCTGAGAGGAAGTTCTGGAATAAATATCAAAGCTTACGCCAAATTTTTCAAAGGAAGTTTTTATTTGTTCATGATATCTGTCTACAATTTCTTTAGGGGAAGTATTTTGTTGACGTGCCTTCAAGGTAATGGCCACGCCATGTTCATCCGACCCACAAACAAAAAGGACATCCTCATCTTTCATACGCAGATATCTGGCATAAATATCTGCAGGAATGTAAACACCGGCCAGGTGCCCGATATGAACAGGGCCATTGGCATAAGGCAGAGCAGCAGTTATGGTATATCTTTTATATTGCTTGGAAGACATCTCAACGTTTTCGCGTAAAGATAGAAATATTAAATTGCCGTCCTTATGATTGTAGATGTGATTATTTCCAGATCGGTGAAGATGATATTTACCTTTTTAATCATACCATTTTTCATATTTGGCCAAAGGAAAAACAGCGACGACGTGATTTTTTACGATGACTTCCTGACAGACTCAATAAAGTGGGCGATGGATGGGGTTAGTAAGCAGTTGGTTAAAACTGAAAATGGCTATGTTGTTTTAACAGACATTGAAAATGATTATTCATGGTTAAAACAAGAAGTAAATGTTGATACTACGCGGGATTTTGAAGTCAGTATTCGAACCAGGTTTCTTAGCGGCAATCCTTACATGCCTTTTGGTTTTAGCTGGGGCAATGAACACGACTATTACAGTTTTTTAATTGCCAATAATAAAAGTTTTGTGATCACCTTAAACAAAGGCGAGAAAACAAAATACCTCTCCCGGTGGTCCGAATCCAGGCTTATTCCATCCGATGGTTACAGTAACCTAACTTTAAGAAAACAAAAGAAAAAGTTCATTTTTCTGATTGAAAACAGGAAGGTGTACAGCTGTGACTCAGGGCCTCTTTTTGGCAAAACATTTACACTGCTGGGATCGAGAAACTCAACCATACATTTCGATGCAGCACAGGTAGTTTACCTTGACTGACTTATATAACTGGTTTTTAGGAATTTCTAAAAATATTTACGCTTATTGCGATAATTTTTCAGATTATCTTATCTTACCAGGATCATTTGAATTTTTTATAAATACAACACAAACCTTTTTGATATGGAGAAAAGCACATATAACAAAAGTTTAATTTTTATCATTGTGGCCATCGCCTCGACCGGTGGTCTGTTATTTGGTTTTGATACCGGGGTTATCTCCGGGGCCCTTCCTTTTCTGGAGAGAAGTTGGGACCTAAGCACAGAAGATCAGGAATGGATCGTGACGGCGTTGTTGATTGGAGCTATTCTTGGTGCAATGTCATCCGGTCGGCTCACTGATATTTTTGGCAGAAAGAAGATCATTGTCATAACCTCCTTCATTTTTGCAGTTGGTTCCATTATGGCCGGAGCCGCACCTTCCATGAATTTTTTAGCACTCAGCAGGATCGTTCTGGGAATCGCTATTGGGATTTCCTCATTTACAGTCCCCATGTACATTGCAGAAATTTCACCCACCAAGATAAGGGGAGCGTTGGTTTCAGCTTTTCAACTGATGATCACTATAGGTATTGTAGCATCTTATTTTAGCGATCAGGCTTTTGCTGATGAATCCAATCCTTTTTCATGGCGTTGGATGTTTTATGTGGGGGTGATTCCTGCCATCATCTTGTTCGTTGGCATGATCTTTTTACCGGAGTCTCCCAGATGGTTGATGGGTGTAGGTAAGCGGGATCAGGGTATCAAAGTGCTTCGCAAAGTTGAAAGTCCTGACATGGTAGAGGCTTCCATCAAAAGAATCGATGATGAAATTAAAAAAGAAAAAGAAGCAGTCACAAACTGGACTGAACTATTTAAACCCTGGCTCAGGAATGCATTAATAATTGCTATTGGCATCATGCTCGTTCAGCAATTTGTGGGTATCAACACCATCATTTATTATGCCCCTACCGTGTTTCTTATAGCGGGCTTTGAAGGTGCCCGTGCAGCTATTGCCGCCACCATCATTGTGGGGGTTGTAAATGTGCTTTCAACAGTTATATCAATGAGTGTGATTGATAAAATTGGCAGACGAAAACTATACTTCATCGGTCTTACGGGAATGGCTATAGCCCTCGCAGCACTGGGTGTTTTCTTTCTGAACCGAGAAGGCATGGGAGATGCTATGCGATATCTTATTGTTGGTTGTATCTTGGTATATATTTTCTTCTTTGCCATAAGCCTGGGACCATTAGGTTGGCTGATGATTTCAGAAGTTTTTCCTCTGAAAGTCAGGGGGTTGGGAATGAGTATAGGATCGTTAAGCAATTGGTTGTTTAATGCATTGGTAGCCTTTACTTTTTTAAAGATTGCATGGGCTTTTACAGGTCCCGGAATGGAAATAATCAAAGAAAAAGTTGATGCCGACCTCACCACTGACCAAACCCAAATATTAGAACAATATGATATACCGCTTGGCTCAGAATTGTCAGCTGTTGTGGACGTGGTAAGTCGTGATGATATTCCCGAAAAGGATATGGAAGCCATTCAAGCAGCCTATGATGTTAAACCCAACCCGGCAGGTTCATTCTTTTTATATGCAGGCATTGCAGTGTTAGGCATACTCTGGGGATTAAAATATATTCCTGAAACGAAAGGTGTGTCCCTGGAAGAGATTGAGGAGCATTGGCGTAAAGGTGGTAAACCAAATGAATTGACATAGGACTATGCCTTTAACGAAGGCCCAGGAGTCATTCAGAAAAAAAATGCTCAATAACTACTATTTTGGGCTTTATACCTTGCTGAATGTTCCCGCAGGTTGGGTAGCAGGAATGAGGTTAAAAACACTCACAGAAGCGTACTGCGAAACAACCATACCTTTTTTGTGGATTAATAAAAACCCGTTTAAATCCATGTACTTTGCGGTGCAATCAATGGCTGCCGAATTATCAACGGCAGCCATTCCATTAATGGCCGTCCGGGGAATAAGACCTACCGTAGCCTTTATCATCGTAGGTCTTGAAGCAGAATTTCATAAAAAAGCCACTGGAAAAGTAACTTTCACATGTCAAGAGGGTCAAGAGGTGTTTACAGCGGTTGATGAATGCATAAAAAGTGGTAATCCATCTACAGTGAAACTGAAAACCGTTGGCAGAATGGATGATGGCACGGAGGTATCAACTTTTCATTTTACCTGGTCTTTTAAGCAACGAATTAAAAAAGATTAAAGGTCTTTTAGCAGCTTGTTGTGATCTGACTTTTGAATGAGATGACTAAAAGTTTGCAGGGATTCAGATATTTCCAGGAAGTCTTCTGATGGATGCAGACTGACATTACTTAATCCACGATTATCCAGTTTATCCAAAACATATTGAATCGTAATTTTATTAATGTCAATTGACGGTTGGTATGCATGGTCGGTATTATTTGGTAATAATGTTTCAGATAAAAGATGGGCTTCATGCAGATCTTTTAACATAACAGAGACAAACCTAATGGGTACTCCAATTTTTTTGGAGATTTCATCCGCAGTTAAGGGATCTTTTTCACTTTTAAATTGAACAATCAGCAACCTCATAATAAGGAGTGATATTTTTTTCTTCATGGCCGGGCTTATCCTCAGGCTGTCATCATCAAACTCATATTTATCAACATTTTGATGAGCGAATGAATACTCAGCACCAAAAAGAACAATAAACCAGCTAAGCTGTAACCACAATAAAAATAGTGGAAGCGCAGCAAAGCTCCCGTAAATGGCATTATACCTGGCTACCCCCACCTGGAAATTTATATATCCCCACTGAGTGAATACGTAGGCAGTGCCAGCAAGAATCCCCGCAATAATGGCCGACTTAAGCCTTACACTGGTATTGGGCATGATTATATAAAACATGGAAAAAACAATCCATAAAAAAGTATAGGGTATAAACCGTAATCCAAAGAATATCATTGGTTTGATCCATCCGAATAATTCGATCTGATTGGCCAGGTAAGTTACCTGTGTGGTTATAAACACATTCATACTGCTGGATAAAATAACCAATATGGGTGCGATCAAAATAATGGAGGTGTAATCAGCAAATTTTCGGTCCCAGGTACGGTTCTTTTTTATTTGCCAGATGGTGTTAAAAGATTCTTCAATATTATTAAAGAGCCTAAGTACAGTGAACAAAAGAAATGCTAAACTGATACCGGTTATTACACCACCACTAGCTGAATCCAAAATGTTATCCGCGAAGCGCATGGACTGCTCAAGCATCTTTTCCTGACCGGCAAATAATTTATTGATCTCTTTTTTCAGAAATTCATCTAGTCCGAAACCTTTGGCTATACCAAATACTGTAGCCAGTACCGGAACGATTGATAAAAATGAAAAAAATGTAAGCGCTGAAGACCTTAAAGCGCACTCGTCTTTTATGAAGCCTCTAACGGTTAGGATAATAACCCTGATTTGACGATAGAAAAAAGCTTTATACTTAGGTAAATCAGAAAGTTTAACACGCCAAATACCAAATTTTAAGAATTGTATAAGAGAAAATATTCTGGATTTTAAGGCATGGGCCATGTTGAGAAGTCTATATGTGGTGGAGTGAAGTTAGCAAAAAATAAAAAAGGGATGAACTTCATCCCTTCTTTATAAAATCACCTATTTAACAAAAATCACCTTATCAACCTATGAATTTTGTAGTATTAAAGACACAAGCAATTATCGAATCGTTGTAAGCGAAATAAATTTTTGTTGAAAAAAATTATAGGTTTATTTTAAAAGGCCACTAAAAAGAATGATAGTAAAAGAAATTAACCATTAATAATGTTCGCTAAACCTGTAATCACGTAATGACTAAAGTAATGTACACCTATCTTTTTTTTATGTTCCTTTCATGCATTAATGTTTCAGAAAAGGAAGATGCTAATGAAATTATGAAAATCGAGAATAAAAAGAAATTCGCTGATGTTATGGCTGTTAAAGTCAGTGGTGAGGAAAATGATTACAGGTTTTCTGTCACTTTATCAAGCCCTGATAAGGGATGCGATCAATATGCAGATTGGTGGGAAATTATTTCCGAGGGAGGTTCACTAATCTACAGAAGGGTTCTGCTTCACAGCCATGATGATGAACAACCATTTACCCGCAGTGGTAACCCAGTAAATATCACCGAATCACAGGAAGTAATCATTCGTGGACATATGAATAATTCAGGCTATGGTGGTGCAGCACTTAAAGGCTCTGTAAAAGATGGGTTTATTCCATGGGAACAGCCAGAGGGCTTTGCTGAAAATCTTAAAACTGTCTCTCCGCTCCCAAAAGATTGTGCCTTTTAAACCGTCACCTGCAGTTAAGTAGTCCTTCTATCATTAGCTGTGCAGACGCAGGATTGGTTGCGAGTGGAATATTGTGCACATCACAAATCCTCATAAGCATTTGTACATCCGGTTCATGAGGATGTTTATCCAGGGGGTCTCTGAAAAATATAACCAATGAAAGCTTTTTCTCAGCAGCCAGCGCGGCAATTTGAGCATCCCCACCTAGTGGGCCCGATTGAAACCTGGTTACTGATAATCCTGCCGTTTCAACATGCTTGCCTGTGGTGCCGGTGGCCACCAGATCTATGTTGTCTAAAAGACCTTTATATTTAAGTAGGAATTGAACCATATCAGCTTTTTTACCATCATGGGCGATAATAGCTATTTGCATTCGGTTTTTTTTATTTCAATATTATAAAGTAACCAAATAAAACTAATTTTATGTTATCCTAATCATCTATGATTATAAAGCAATCATTAATAATCATATTATACATTTCTGGTTGTTCTGTTTTTGCACAGACAGATAATACCGTGATCAAACCGCAAAAAGATCCAAATACAACTTTAAAAAAAACAAAGAAGGATTATTTACCAAAAAAACTGAAACTGGCCATGGTTTCTGGTGTTAGTGCCTCTGCCTTGGCAGGTTCTTACTATTATGTAAATAATGCATGGTGGGCCGATAAAAAAAGAAGTTTTCATTTTGATAAAGGGCGGGACCTTGAATATGCGGGTAATCTTGATAAAGTAGCCCATTTTTATGGCGGGATGATTTATTCAGAAGCATTTGCGGCAGCTTTGAGATGGGCTGAAGTATCACCCAAGAAATCAGTTTGGTTTGGAGGTCTTCTGGGATTTTCCACACACCTTTTTGTGGAAATGAAGGATGCTTATTCACCATATTTTGGGTTTAGCTATTATGATTTAATAGCGGGCACTGCCGGCGGGATATACACCATTGCAAAGGAATACAGTAAAATCACCGCAGCTACAGATATAAAATTCAGCTACTTTGTAAAGTCCCGAGCTTATCTTGACAGTGAAAGATATGATAATGTGGAAGGAAGGGAGACAACCTGGCACGATGATTATATGAACCAAACATATTGGATATCATTTTATCCATCCAGGTTGAAAAAAAATCAGACTGATACAGGAAATCGTTGGTATGACGCTTTAGGAATTTCTCTTGGTGTGAGTGTGGATGAAGTTACATCCGGTTTATCTACTGGGAAAGGAGACATTCAGTACTATCTATCATTAGATTTAGACTGGAAACAGATTATAACATCTGAAAAGAAATTCTTCAAGACCCTGGCTCATGTGTTAAATTATACTAAAGTACCATTACCAACTATTAGAATGACCCCACAGGCTAAGTTTATTCCATTGTATTATTAAATTAGTTAATTACTAAAACACATCTGTTGGTGACCACAGAAATTAATGCAACCTAAAGATGAGCCAGGGCAATACACTGACATGTCCTATTTGTGGTAACAAATCAAATAACTGGTATCCTATTGGAAAAAATAACCCGGTACTTATTGAAAGGCAGGTAGTTGGAGCTGGAAGGAGAAATGGCGGCTGCTGGACTTGTTTATCATCTGATAGGGAAAGGTTAATTTATGTTTACTTAAAAGAGGAGTTAAAAATATTTCATACAAATAAAAAGTTAAAGATTCTGCATATTTCACCAGAGCAACACGTGTTTAAGGCCATTATGGCTTCTAAATCCCATGATTATGTATGCGGTGATCTACTTTCCGAAGGTTATAAATACCCTGGATTTATAAGGAACATCAATGTATTAGATATGCCATTTTCAAATAATTCATTTGACCTGATTATATGCAATCATGTATTAGAGCATGTTCTTGAAGACCATAAAGCAATGAAAGAGATCTTTGATAAATTAAAAAACGATGGTAAAGCGATTCTTCAGGTTCCGATATCAAAAAATACATTTAAAACCTATGAAGATTATTCAATTATTGACCCCAAAGCCAGATCGCAAGCTTTTGGACAGTTTGATCATGTTCGGATTTATGGTCAGGATTATACGGATAGGCTCTCTTCTGTTGGTTTTGAGGTTAAAAGAATAAATATTTCAAAAAAATATCCTCTTTATGGTTTAAATCCGGATGAGGATCTTTTTTTTGCTAAAAAGTAAAATTGCTCATAATTACTAATTTTCAACTGAATAGGCGCTTATGCCAAATTTTTCACCCCCTTTAATTTCCACCTTGCTAAAATAATATGTTACTAAAAGGGATATCGAGATATAACCGACCACCAGCAAATGCCCCGATGGTAGAATCGTATTGAGTGTAAACCAGTCTCCCTGGAAATAAATTATTGATAATCCGATTATAAACCTTAAAGCTTCGAAGTAAATAGCGATGTCCTTTCTATCCATAACAAGCGTGTATATAAAAATAGTGAGGAATAAAAATGCTCCAAATAATAAAGCCTGGCTAAATCCTATTACCCCCAGGCGATTGAACATATACATCATCATCACAAATGTGATCACAAATTGAAACCATGACCACAATTCGAGATATTGAGATCGCGGCGGGTCATATTTTTGATATTGGTATTCATCAGAAATAACCTCAATAGGATATTTCTCTTTCACGTCTGCTGGCCTCCATCCGGTTGGCATAAACCAGATCTTTAGCTTTGCAGCCATTGATCTTGTGTACCAGGCGTCTTTTATTAATTGCCACAAATGAATGAAGTTAATTATTACGGGATTCCAGGTGCGCACAGGTCTTATTACGCCGTATAACGGCGGCACTTCATCCAATTCCTTTTGAAATGTTCCAAAAAGTTTGTCCCAAAATATAAAAATCTGAGCCAGGTTTTTGTCAAGGTATTCCTTATTAATGGCATGATGTACCCTGTGGTGAGATGGCGTTACGATGATATGCTCTAAAAATCCCATTTTACCAATCAACCTGGTGTGATACCAATATTGAGCAAAAAGATGTAGCGGTTTAACAATAGCGATAACCTCAGTGGGTACACCTATTATAGCTGTCGGGACCAAAAAAATAAAAGTAATGGAAAACCAGTTTGATATACTTTGCCTTAAAGCACAACCTAAATTAAACTCTTCGCTACTATGATGAATAATATGATGATTCCAGAAATAATTAACAGAATGAGAAATACGATGGATCCAATAACCTGCAAAATCAATCCCTATAAAAGCCAATAAATATGCAAGCCAATTCGCCGGGATATCCAGTATCCCAAAGTGCTCTTCCAACCATTCATAACTAACAATGATCACGGTTAATCCTAATACATCTTTGATCACATTGGTTAATCCGGAGCTCAAACTAGACAGTGTGTCCATAGACCGAACAACTTTTTTTTCTTTCCACCGGGCAATAGCCACTTCAAGCAGCAAAAGACCTAGAAAAAAAGGAATAGCATAGTTCAATACAGCTACATATCCACCCATAAATACAAATTACAATTTTTTCAAAATATAAGAATCAGTAAAGGTTAAGTCAAGATGATTTGTAGAATAAGCTAAAATTAAAGTCATATTCTTTGTATATTTCCTCTAAACCAGTAAATAATAAATGTAAATGAAAGTTTTAGTGGTCGGTGCGACAGGTGCCACTGGGAAATTACTTGTACAGCAATTACTCGATAGAAATGTAAAAGTCAACTTAATAATAAGGTCAAAAGATCGATTGCCGGAATCAGTAAGAAATAGTGACATCACTGCCGTAACAGAAGCATCTTTACTTGATTTGAGCGATGAAAAATTAGAAAATCAAGTAAGGGATTGCGATGCTATTGCCTCCTGCCTTGGACATAACCTGACCTGGAAAGGCATCTTCGGACACCCCAGACAACTTGTTACAGACGCAACGAAAAGACTGTGTGGCGCAATTAAAGCCAGTAACACCGGCAAAAAGGTGAAATTTGTTTTGATGAATACCACCGGTAATAGCAACAGGGATATAAATGAAAAAAGGTCTTTTAGTGACAAAGTTGTCATTGGGTTGTTAAGGCTACTCTTGCCACCCCACAGTGATAATGAGAAAGCTGCTGATTATTTACGCAAAAAAATCGGCCAGAATAATAGTATTGAATGGGTAGCCGTGCGCCCGGATAACCTGATCAATGAAAAAGAAACCAGTGAATATATCATTCACGCATCCCCCACAAGAAGCGCAATCTTTGATGCCGAAAAAACCAGCAGAATTAATGTTGCCCATTTCATGGCAGCGTTAATTACAAATGAGGACTTATGGGAACAGTGGAAAGGTCAGATGCCAGTGATTTACAATAAATAATGATATGCTCATAATCAATCTGATACCTGGGATTTTATTAGTGATTATTGGAGTCTTAATAAAGGCATGCCCCAACCACATCGCCAGACATACTTCATTAACCAAAGATCAAAAAGCAAGCGTAGATATTTACAGTCTTTCAACATTCCTAAGGAATGCATTATTTATTTTGGGCCTGGTTATAATTTTTAGGGCCTGATTAATTAAAAATTATTCTTGAGTATGTCAAAAAAAGTCGCTGTTGTTCAGGACAGCCCCGTATTTTTCGATAAGTCCAAAACCATTAAAAAATGTGTCGCGCTCATTCAAGCGTGCGCAGCAAAAGATTGCAAGCTGGTGTTATTTCCCGAGTCATTCGTCCCCGGTTATCCCAGGGGAATGACTTTTGGTACAAAAATAGGCAGCCGGACTTCGGAAGGTAATGCCCTTTATGCTGAATATTTTCAGGAAAGTATAGATTTAGAAAGTAGTGACCTTGATGAGGTTATCAGGGTAAGTAACGAACTCGACATTTATATAGTCCTTGGAATAACAGAGCGGGTTGAAAATACAGGAAGCCTATACTGCTCGATGGTTTATATCTCACCAAGTAGGGGATTAATGGGTGTGCACCGAAAAATTAAACCCACTGCGGCTGAAAGAATTGTTTGGCATCAAGCAGATGGTAGTACTTTAGTTTCTTTTGATACAGCATTAGGAAAGATAGGCGGTTTGATCTGCTGGGAAAATTATATGCCACTAGCCCGAATGGCCGTTTATCAGGACGGCGTTCAGATATATATGGCTCCTACGGCCGATATGCGGCCAAGCTGGATAAATACTATGAAACACATTGCCAGAGAAGGAAGGTGCTTCGTGATGTCATGTAATCAATACATTACCAAACAGGATTACCCTGAGAAATATAAACCGTTGATAAGTGAAATGCCAGAAAAGATATCTACCGGTGGAAGCCTTATCATTTCACCATTTGGTGAGGTGATCTCAGGACCTGTTTACAATCAATCATTGATCCTGACAGCAGACATTGATCTTGATGAAGTAATTAAAAGTAAGCTGGAGTTTGATCCCGTTGGGCATTACTCAAGGGATGATATTTTTAAGTTTGAGATTAGAAAAACCTTAAAGTCAAAGAGCTGATTTAATTGGTAATGTATTAATGATTATCTTTCGTTTTGATGAAAGATTAGATGAAACTAAAAATACTTCTCTTAATTGCCACGACCCAGGCCATTAGCTGGTCATTCGCACAAAACGATCCTAAAACCACAGAAATCTGGGAACCGGTACCACTAATAGTGAAACCCGGAACAGATGGGTCTCCCCCCTCCGATGCCACCATCCTGTTCAATGGGCAAGATTTATCAGCTTTTGAGTCGGTAAAAGGTGGACCAGCGAAATGGAAACTAGAGGATGGCGCAATGACCGTGGCTCCCGGAACCGGCGCTATCAGGACAAAACAAAAATTTGCTGACTGCCAGTTGCACATCGAATGGAGGTCCCCGGCAGATGATAAAGATGAAGGTCAAGGAAAAGGTAACAGTGGCGTTTTTTTGATGGAACGATACGAAGTACAGATTTTGGATAGTTACGAAGGAAAAACCTATCCCAATGGGCAGGCCGGTTCAATATATAAACAATATATTCCCTTGGTGAACCCATTAAGGCCTACCGGAGCATGGAACGCCTATGATATCATTTTTACCGCTCCCGTCTTTGGCCAAAAGGGTAATATGATAGCCCCGGCAAGATTTACAGTGCTTTTAAACGGTGTACTTATTCAAAACAATGTCTCATTACTCGGACCGACAGAATACATCGGTACACCGGTTTATAAAAAACATGAAGATGCCGCACCGATACTTTTACAGGACCATACTGATGAAGTTAGCTTTAGGAATATCTGGATAAGGGAATTATAATTATTATACAAAACGAATAATACATACGACATGCAATTAAGAACCACAATACAACTAATAATATTTTCCACCATTTTTTTTGCAGCTAATGTCCATTCTCAATGCCCTCAGATTATTTGGTCAGATGAATTTGATGGTGTATCACTAGACCAAAGCAAGTGGAGTTTTCAAGTAGGCAACGGCTGTGAGGAGGGTCCGGACCTATGCGGTTGGGGAAACAATGAATTGCAGTATTATAAGGAGGCAAACGCTGTTGTAGGCAATGGCACTTTAAAAATCATAGCAAAAGAAGAAACCGTGGAGGATAACCAATATACATCCGCCCGGATAAGAACAATTGATAAAGGGGATTTTCAGTTTGGCAGGATCGAAGCCCGTATGAAATTACCTGTTGGTAAGGGTATATGGCCTGCGTTTTGGATGTTACCAACAGATGAAGTGTTTGGTGGATGGCCACAGAGTGGGGAAATCGACGTAATGGAGTATATAGGGCAGGAGCCTCAAGAGATTTTCGGAACCATACACTTTGGAGACCCATTTCCCAACAATAGATTTCAGGGCAATGATTTTTTGCTGAATGACGGTAGCTCATTTAATGAAGATTTTCATGTGTTTGCCATAGAATGGAAAGCAAATGAGATTCGTTGGCTAATCGATGGATTTGAGTACTCTAAAAAAAGGCCAAGTGATATAGCCCCTGACAATTGGCCTTTTAACGAACGCTTCCATATGATATTAAACATGGCCGTTGGTGGCAATCTTCCCGGCCCACCAGATGGATCGACAGTATTTCCTCAAACTTTTGAAATAGATTACGTGCGTGTTTATGATGATTTTTTTCCAAGTCTTACAGGCAATAAAATAGTATCAAATCAAGCTGAGGGCGAAGTATACGAAATAAAAAATTTTTCTGAAGACACAGAAATATCCTGGAGTGTTCCGGGTGATGCTGTAATCACATCCGGCGCAGGAACAAATTCCGTAGCTGTTGATTTTGGAAATGAAAGTGGTAAGGTAAGTGCTGATATCACGTCAGGTTGTGGTATGGAAACCATTGAGGTATTTGTTGAAGTTGAAGCACCAAAACTTTTAGATTTAAGGGTAGAAAACTTTGATAATCCTTCCTTTCTTGATTTTGATTTTTCTAATGGAACATTGAATGAAAATGTTGAAAACCCAACGCCAAACGATGTCAACTCCTCTGAACTGGTAGGCGAATACATAAGAGATGGTAGCCAGCAGTTTGATGTACTGGTTTACAATATTGATTTTATTACAACCGGCAGGCCATTCGTCTTAGGTAGTAATGCATTTTTTATGGATGTACTTACAGATGCACCTGCAGGAACCACCATTCTGCTACAACTGGAAAACAGTTCTTTATCAATGCCTGATAATTTCCCAACCGGAAGACACAGCCGCTTTGAAGCGATAACCGCTAAAGAAAATGAATGGGAAAAACTGCAGTTTACATTTGTCGACCAGCCGGATGCAGGCGTACCGGATACAAACATCGATCAACTGATTTTTCTTTTTGCATCCAATACGCAAACGGATAACACCTTCTACTTTGATAACCTGGAAGTATTTTCTGAAAACCCGGTAAATGATGCACCAATAATAAATATTGATTCACCCGGTAACAATTTGCAGTTTGAAGAAGGCAGTACCATCAGCATCCTAGTAGAAGCAGCTGACCCGGATGGAACGATTACGAATGTAGAATTCTTTGCAAATGACCTATCCGTCGGCCAGGATAGTGTGGCTCCATATGAAATCACTTTTATACCTGATTCTGTCGGGTCCTACAATCTGACAGCAGTAGCTACAGATGATATGGGCGAAGTTGCAACGTCGGAACCCATAAGAATAATTTATGGAGAAGGCGTAATCACTTCCTTAGCCTTTGAAGACACAGCACTATTTAACGTATTCCCAAATCCGGCAAATAAGAACCTGTTCGTTGTATCGAATAAATTAAAGGAGCCAACATCATTCAGAATATATGATCTTTCAGGAAGCGTTGTAAAATCAATGGAAGATATGTTCAAACAAACAATTGAATTTGATATCCGGGAACTTAAGCGTGGGATATATTTTATCAAAATAACCAATCAAAAATATCAACACACAATCAAATTCTTAAAAAAGTAATACTGAGAAATGAGATCATTGCTAATTATTTGCTGTGTAGCTCTAACAACATGTAATACCTCTGAAAATAAAACATCGGTTGACTTAAACCCTGTCCTTAAATACAAAGAATATACGCCTAAAGCATCAGATATAACTATCTCAAGGGGAAAATATAAAGATAGGCTTTATGGTTTTTGGTTAGGCCAGTGCATAGCCAACTGGACTGGTTTAGTCACTGAAATGGATAAAATTGGCAATATTGGTGAAATACAGACCGGAAGCTTTTACACCCGTGAGGATTGGGGTCAACCAGACCAACCTAACATATGGAGCGGTGAAAATCCCAGCGACTTATCCCCTACCATCGATTTTATCTTCAGGGATGAACATGAAGTATGGGGCGCAGATGATGACACGGATATCGAGTACATGTATCAACATGTACTATTCACCAACCACACGCACCTGTTAACTGGAGCTCAAATCAGGACAGGGTGGTTAAAACATATAAAAAAAGAGGAAGAAAATCACTTATGGGTATCCAATCAAAAAGCTTTCGACTTAATGCATAACGGATTAACCCCACCGGAAACCAGTGATCCTGAGAATAATGAACATTATGATATGATAGATGCCCAGCTAACGACTGAAATTTTTGGATTATTCGCCCCGGCCAGACCAGATTATGCCTTGAAAATAGCTTACCTACCCATACGAACAACTGCCAGAAATGAAGCCGCACATATTTCTGAATTCTATGTTATCCTTCATTCGTTGGCTTCCTCAGTTGATCCAGCGTTATCAATGAAAAATAAAATTATGTGGATGGCAGAAAAAGCAAGAAAACACCTTTCCAACGATGATTACCCCGCTAAAATGTATGATTTCGTAAAAGAAAAATATCATTCCGGGATCCCCTGGGAACAAACCCGTGACGCTATCTATACCAGATACCAGGTGAATCAAAGTGATGGATATGATATCACTTCAAGAGAACTCTACTGTAATGGCTGTTATGCAGCCGGCATAAACTTTGCCGCCAGCCTGGTAAGTTTATTCTATGGTGAAGGCGATATCAAAGAGACTATAAAAATTGGTGCACTAACTGGCTGGGATTCTGATAACCCTACCGCTACCTGGGGTGGTTTACTGGGATTTATGCTGGGTAAAAAAGGTATTGAAAAGACATTTAACAGAAAGTTTTCAAATAAATTTAATATTCACCGAACAAGAAAAAATTTCCTGGATGACGGTATCGATACCTTTGATAACATGGCGCAAAAGGGTATTTACATAATAGATAGCGTTGTAACAGAAGGATTAGGTGGTGGTATAGATCAAGATAAAAATGTGTGGTACATCCCCAATGAATAAATATGTATTCGCCATACTTCTGGTCCTGATATGGAGTTGCACTGTAGAAACCAATGATCAATTCAGGGATCCAACCATGGACGGTTGGGCTTTTCCCTATTTTAGCAAAGTTGACAGCCTAAACCCCATTCTTAAACCATCGGCGGATTTAACTTTCAATGATCCAATAACCAATACCTCTGTCAAATGGGAAAAGAGAAACGTACTAAATCCCACTGCTATGGTAAAGAATGGCAAAGTGCATCTGCTATACCGAGCACAGGATAGTCACGGCACCTCTCGTATTGGACTGGCTGTTAGTGAGGATGGCCTTAATTTCACAAAGAGGACTGAACCCATTTTCTATCCTGATAATGATTCGATGAAAACTTATGAGTGGAATTATCAAAAGCTTACCAGGCAAAGCTCATATTTAAATAAAAACATCACACTTTTCGATGGTGTGGAAGATCCAAGGGTTGTGCAAGATAACAATGGCCGTTACATTATGACCTACACTTCTTATGATGGCAAAACAGCCAGGCTGAGCATTGCTTCATCAAGTGACCTTAAAAACTGGACCAAACATGGATTAGCTTTCAACAAAAAATATCACGAGCTGTGGTCAAAGGCCGGAGCCATTGTATGCCGGCTGGAGGGAAATAAATTAACAACTGAGAAAATAAATGGTCAGTACTGGATGTATTTTGGCGATACCAATATTTTCCTGGCCACTTCCGATGATCTGATCAACTGGACAATCGTAGAAAATATTGAATCAAAAAAACCGATTGCTGTCCTCAATCCAAGACCGGGATACTTTGACAGCAGACTCGTTGAGCCGGGTCCATACGCATTAGTCAGAGACCAGGGAATTTTATTAATTTATAACAGCAGCAACGCCAAGAACAATAACGACCCCGACCTGCCAAAGTTTACCTATGCCGCCGGTCAGGCGCTCTTTGATAAGAATATACCCTATAAATTACTTAAAAGGACTAAAAACTATTTTATTTACCCTGATAAGCCATATGAAAAAATTGGGGAAGTCAATGAGGTCTGCTTTGTGGAAGGCCTGGTACACTTCAAAGAAAAATGGTTTTTATATTATGGTACTGCCGATTCCAAAATTTCCGTAGCTGTCTACAATGAAAAATTTTAATTAATATAGGGTCTCAATCTACTCTAAAACAAATCCACTATGCAATCAAAGCATTTCTTTATTTATCTGCTTACATTTTTTTCTTGTGTTTTTTTAAATGCTCAACACCGAAAAATACCGTCCGATACAACCGTAATTACCAGTCACTCGGTGACCATCAAAGGACAACGCATTGATTACACCGCGACCACCGGCACTCAACCAGTCTGGGATGAGGATGGCATGCCAATGGCTACACTTTTTTATACTTATTACCAAAGGAAAAACATCGTCGATCTTAGCAAACGACCATTATTGATTTCCTTTAATGGTGGCCCTGGTTCAGCTTCGGTGTGGATGCACATTGCCTATACCGGGCCAAAAATCCTGAATATCGATGATGAAGGCTATCCCATTCAACCCTATGGCATAAAAGACAACCCCTACTCTGTCCTGGATGCAGCAGACATAGTTTTTGTGAATCCGGTAAACACGGCCTACTCAAGAACAATCACCAAAGCGGATGAAAAGGTAGACAGGGAAAAGTTTTTCGGTATCAATGCGGATATCAAGTACCTGGCCGATTGGCTCAACACTTTTGTGAGTAGACACAACCGCTGGCTATCCCCAAAATATCTGATAGGGGAAAGTTATGGCGGAACCAGAGTGGCCGGCCTGGCGCTGGAACTGCAGCAACGTCAGTGGATGTACCTGAATGGCGTCATCATGGTATCGCCGGCAGATTATAAGATCTACGAGTCAGACCAGCCACTGGCAGCCCTTAACCTTCCGTACTTTACCGCAGCAGCATGGTATCATAAAATGTTACCTGATGAGCTTCAACAAAAAGATTTGTTAGAAATACTACCGGAGTCAGAAGCCTATGCCATTAATAACTTTATGCCGGCGCTGGCACGCGGTGGTTCTCTGGATCAAAAGGAAAAAGAAACCATCGCTGAAAAACTGGCCTACTATTCAGGACTCTCAAAAAAAACCATCCTGAGAAATAATTTAAATGTCTCTACCAGTTATTTCTGGAAAGACTTGCTAAGGGATAAGTCAGGACAAACCATAGGCAGGCTGGACAGCCGCTATACTGGGTTGGATAAAATGGTAGCAGGAGAAAATACCGATTACAATGCCGAGATCACCTCATGGCTGCATGCTTTTACCCCTGCCATTAACTATTATACAAAGAACTACCTCAAGTTTGAGACAGATATTAAATACAATATGTTCGGCCCGGTAAGGCCGTGGGACAGAAGCGAAAACAATACCAGGGAAAACCTGAGGCTGGCTATGGCCCAAAACCCTTTTCTAAACATCCTGGTGCAATCCGGATATTTTGATGGCGCCACTAATTATTTTGAAGCCAAATATACGCTATGGCAACTCGACCCTAGTGGAAAGATGCAAGACCGCATGCGTTTTAAAGGTTATCGAAGTGGCCATATGATGTATTTACGCAAGGAAGACCTGCAAACCGCCAACCAGGACCTGAGAAATTTTATCCTGGAAAGTATTCCCCGGAAACCAGCAAAGTACGATTAAAAAACAGACCTACCCCGAAGCACCTTTCATGGCAA
This sequence comes from Cyclobacteriaceae bacterium, assembly GCA_051155775.1. Lineage (GTDB taxonomy): Bacteria > Bacteroidota > Bacteroidia > Cytophagales > Cyclobacteriaceae > CAYSCZ01. Next base: position 24,966 of record DAXETV010000031.1, read on the forward strand.
AAAGCAAATTATACCAACGCAACCTGCTTTTCTATCTTGGCCTGGTAGTTGGCATAGTTGCCCTTGGCCTCATCATTACATACTCTGGTTATGAGGATGTGATCAATGCATTTGAGCAGGGTGGCCCGGAGATATTATTAATCACTTTTTTGTATCCCCTGGAAATTATTCCTCATGCACTGGCCTGGAAACTGCTTTTTCCCGGTGCCCGGAATGTCTCTAACTGGACCTTCCTGGTATACATGTGGATCAGCCAGTCCATCAACAGGTTGTTACCAACGGCTACCATCGGTGGAGATGTGGTGCGCGGAAGGCTGCTGGCATTAAAAGGGGAAAAAATATCCAAAACCTTTGCTTCATTGATAGCGGATAAGACCTCCCAGGCGGTCTCCATTCTGGTAATCCTCATCATCGGTCTGGTATTGATTATATCGCAGATTGATGATCAAAAAATTACTTATTCACTCATCGGGGCGGTCATAGGCCTGGCAGCCGGGATAGGTGTGTTCATCAAATTACAAAGGTCAAAGGGTATTTCCGGTATACTCACAAAACTAACCCGGGGTGATTCAGAGTTGCTGGGAAAGGTTAGAAGCGCCGTTCATGATATCGAATCTTACCTGGAAAGAATTTATGCCACTCCTGGGACTTTTATGTTGTCAGCATTGATACGAGTGGGTTCTAACCTAGCCATATCATTGGAGATTTGGTTTGCAGCCTGGTTAATGGACGCGCCTATATCTATGCTAGACGCGGTTATCCTAAGGTTCGTTAGTTTTGGTTTGAGGAGTATGGCATTCATTATTTGGGGAGGCCTGGGTGTGCAGGAAGTTAGTTACGCCCTGCTTGCAGGATTTGTTGGTTTGCCTCCGGCTACACTTATAGCCATATCCCTCGCCACAAGGGTTCGTGAGATTGTAGTGGGATTACCCGGTATTTTTGCATGGCTCGCCAAAGAAGGTGTTCACGCCCACAGCAAACAAAAATCTAAGACTTAAGCCTCTTTCTGGAAATAATGAATAAAGACTTCAAAATGAATTACGGCCACAAAGACTCGAAGTCACAAAGAAGAAATGGATAAAAACTTAGTGCCTTTGTACCTTCCCTGCAAAATGAATCACGGCCACAAAGGCTCAAAGTCAAAAATAAGCATTGAACAAAACTTAGTGCCTTTTACTGAACCCGCTATATTTAACTAGACATTAAATATTAATTCATTGCCAGCTTGATTGCTTCTGTAGCCAAATGCTTTTGAATGGCTTCCTTTATTTCCTTCTTGACTTTCTTTTCATTAAATTCTTTTCCCTCATATTTTCCGCCCAGGGCAAACAATCGCTGGAAAAGGATTTGGTCTTCTACTTTCATATTAAGCTCCAACCTTTTCTGTGTAGCAAATACCTCATCCCAAACGTTTCTTACCACTGCCCAATAGTCACTGTTTTTAGTCCACCAGTCTACAGCCGGCTGGCATTTTTCCTTGTCTACCTTATTGTATACATTCATTCCCTTCTCGCTTGCAATTACTTTATCATCTACATTTTCAGCACGGATCAACTTTTTGTTATCCTGCTCGTGCACCCAGTACTCATCGAAAACTTCATGATGGTTCCTTCGCTCCAATACATTGTAGTCGCTCCTTTTGCTAAATTCCCGCCTGGGTAGAGGTGCATCTGCAGTGCTTTCCCAGTAATGCCTGCCATCGAAATGTACCCAGGTAGCTGTGCCTTCATATCGCGGACTGTCATCCACCTGATAGACTTTCTGCGTCCATTGCCCCCTCACTGCGTCTTTGGGTAAAGAGACATAATTCCAGGCGGCATTTTTATCAAAAGCATACAATTCCGTGTTTTCGTAGATCCAATCCTGTCGCCAATGCTTAACAATCGTAGAATCATTGATGACCAGCAGGTGCTGGATCACGATTTTATCTTCAGTCTCATCCACGACAAAAGCATACTCCAGCCCGCCGGCCAAATAGTTGTCGTGAAATTCATAATCCCGGTCCGAGGAGAAGGTCTCCGCAAACTGGAAATCAATGTCATAGCAACCACACATCGCTTTGATGGCGGCTTTGTCCTGTGCTTTTTTGTCCTGTGCGCTAAGGTTTAGTGTGCAGATAAGTGCACATAAGAAGAGAGTTCGTTTCATAAGGATATAGGTTTTAAATTCAGAAATGTATTTTTGAGTGGATGATACGCATAACCCAATAAAAACAGGTTTCCACCTAGGTAAAGACCTGTTAAAGCCAGATCAGCGAGATCATCCGGTTTTAAAAATAAATGAAAAAGAAAAATATTTAAGGTCATGGGCACCAGGATTACAGCACCTAACAGGCTGAAAGCCTGGCTAAGCAGCAGTAAGCCGGCTGTGAACTCTGCTATGCCCAGCATAGGCCAGAAATAGCCAGTCTGTTTCATCCCACCGATAAAACTTTTGATTTTTGCTACATTGGGATCCTTGACGGTACGTTCGGTTTGAACCCGGGGAGGCTTCGGAATGAATTTCTGAATGCCTGCATAAACGAACAGCCCTCCAAGCCCCAGCCGTACGACAACCACCAATATTACCAAAGCTTTGACCTGCATTACTGTAGTAATTCAAAAGTGAATTCAGGATAGCCTCGCTCACCTCCGGTTGAGGTCAGCCTGTTAAAACGTACTTTATAGTAGTTTTCTTCCGAATCTTTGATTACGAAAAAACGGTCCTCATGCAATGAAGGTGAACTATCAGGCCCACCACCCTGACGCCAGTTTTCGCCCAGGCCATCTATAGCCGATTCGAAGGCAAGATCTGCTGTGTTTTCCATGGAAAAAGCAGCAAAATCAAAATCTGCATTCATCACCATAGCCACTGAGGTGTTGTTACGGTTTAATACGATAAAATCTTTGAAACCATACGGGATATCCAAACCAGGTGCACCAAGGTTTAGATGCTCTGTGAAAGTGCTATACATAATGTCCCAGCTATTCTTTTCCGGGGCTACCTGCACCTCACCGGATTCAAAAGAGAAATAAGTAAAATTAAAGGCTTCGTTTTTAGCTATACGCGCAGTGGTAATGTCGCTGCTATTGATATCCGCACATTCCAGCACATACTCTGCTCCATCCTGGTAAACCTTCACTTTTTTCCAGGGGCCATTGTCTCTTTTAATAATGTATACCTGTGCATCAATTGCGCTGGCTGATATTTCACCGAAAGCGGTTGCTGACATATCACCGTTTGGATGGTCTACCCATGCCACTGCCCCCACGGAAGGATCGAATTGAGGGATTACCATGTCTTCCGCAAAACCCGCAGTGTCAGCAGCACTAACCTCGCTCAAATCTGTTTTATCGATAGGCCTTGCCATGTGGAAAGCCGAACCATTAAGGATTACCCGGTGGTTTTCACCGCTATAAAATCCGAGGTCCCAGCTGTATTTTTCTGCCGTTTTTTGTTGCAGTTTGCTTAAGTCTACAAATGCCTGGTTAGGGAAATCTTCTCCACCGCCATTTAATTCAATAGTTCCCGAGGTTGCTATAAAATTCTCACTGAAAGTTATACTCACCGAGTTGTTCACACCTATTAATAAATTCTGCGGGGCACCTTCAAGCGTAACAGATATGGTTTGATCCTTTTGTATGTTGAGGCCTGATGCCTGATGTACAGTGACCACAATAGATTCTGTACCGGCTGATGCCCGAACAATTATTACACCCTGGGATGCTTCCGGAGTTGTGTAAAAATCTTCCATTGCGCCATATACCAATCCTCCGGGTTCAATTCTTAACTGAAATTCCGTATCGCTCGAAAGCGCTCTCGAAAACACAATCCGTGCGGTTACCTGTGGAGTTGCTTCACTGATACCCAATTCAGTATTTTCAAAATTTACCTGGGCCGGTGCCGGATCTTCGTCCTCATCACAGGAGGCGAACACCAACAAAAAAACCATTAACCATGCAGTCTTGAGTATATTGTTCATAATTTATTATTGATTGAATTGATAATTGATTCTGAGAAAATAAGATCTTCCGTAAGCGATCGGGGTGGCACCTCCGCCGCCACTGTGTGCGCCTCCTCCTGAAATGTTGTTGTTCACGGAAGTAATGTTTAACAGGTTTCTGCTGCCCACTCCGATGGTTAAATCTTTGATTTGTTTGGATACTGTAATATCCAGCCAGTTAAAGGCTTCTATCCATTGTAGTACGGCGTTTTGCTCACCTAGCTCATTAGTGATCAATTGGTAGCGCTTGGCCCGGCCGGTATATTTGTAAAATGCGCTTACATCAACGCCCAGTTTTTTAAAAGTATAGGTTCCGTTAAAATTCCACTCCGGTGAAAACACAAATCCGGGCTGTTCGATTTCTTTGGCATCTAGGTGTTGGTTAAGCCCAATGTAAGAAAAGCCGGTATTTACATTGATTTGATCTGTTGAATAGCTCAAACGCAGGTTTCCACCTGTGGATTTAAAACCGAATAGGTTAGTGTAGGTGGTCGGTTGGTTGGCCTGCTCCGGTATGAAAAAGGTGATGCGGTTGGTAATGTTGTTGTAGAACCCATTTAGCGATGCTTTCAATGGAAATTCCGTGAATTGGTAGGTAACATCCCCATTGAAGTTGTGTGAATATTCAGGTTTCAGGTTTTCATTACCCAGGATGTTATGGTTGGCATCGATGAACTCATGATAGAGCTCCCTAACAGAAGGTGCCCTAAAACCCCTGCCATAGCCCAGCCTTATCTGCAACCTTGTGCTGGGGGCATATTTAAAATTGATGCTGGGGGTGGGAATGGTTTCAAAAATACTATTGTAGGCAAACCGTATGCCCGGCCTGATTTTCACTAGGTCCCAGGACCATTCAGCAGACAGAAAGGCCGCTGCATCCTGGATGGATTTTTCACCCGCTGTCAGATTGGTTCCTGAAGCTATTTCATGGTTGGCTTCCAGGCCTATTTGGGTAGTTAATTCGGATTTTCCTACCGAAAATTGCAGGGCATTGGCCAATGTGCTGCGAAAGAAAAAAGCCTGGTACCGGATGGTATCCTGCTCAGTAGTTGTGGTTGTACGGGTATCCTCTGTTACCAGGTTTTTTGTAAACTGATGTGTATTCCTTTGAAAGTCAGTATAAGAAAAAACGGTGTTCAGCTGGCTTTTACCGAGGCTAAAATCACCCTGTAATTGGTGCATATACCTTTGGGTCAGGTAGTTTTCATCTATTGCAAAAGCATCTATCAGTGGATTATTTTCATTTGGTACCCCCAGGTTCTCAATTTTCTCATCCAGGTAATCGAAACGGTAGTACACATCACTGTTGTCTTTGGCGTAGCGTAATAGCCCACCGGTAAACAACTGGGATTTTGGGTACCAGCTTTTATTCCTTCCGGAGCCGTTACCTGTCCAGCCTCCAAAGTCGTTGTTCCTTATTTCACCCTGGATAAACCAGTTTTTGGAAAGGTTATAGCCAACAACCAAAGCATGATTGTGTATGCCATCTGTGGCGCTGTATTCGTTACCAACCGTTTCTTCCTGAATGGTGGCATTGATGGAAAGTTTCCTGGGCACACTTTTCTTTGTGATGATATTTACCACACCTGCCAACGCATCCGCGCCATAATTGACCGCCAGGGGGCCTTCAACAATCTCTATGCGTTCTATGGCATTAACGTTGATCTGGTTGAGGTCGATTTCATTGGCCGTACCCGACCGGCCGGTCAGGGGTACCCCATCTACCAGTACTTTTACATATTGACCGGACAGGCCTTGCAAAAATATTCCTGCACGTCCGGTTGCATTGTCTCGGCTAAAACGAAAATTCAGCTCTTGAGCCAAAACATCCTGTAGCTGGTTGGCGCCTTGTTGCCGGATTCTTTCCTCACCAATTGTACGAACAGAGTATACGGAATTTCTTACCGATTGTGCCTGAAACTGGCCGGTAACAACCACTTCGTCCATTTGATGAACAAAGGGCTGCAAATGAATTTTGTCAGGAATTTCTTTGATTAACGTGTCCGTAAACTGCTCATAACCAATGTGCCGGATGGAAATAATGATGGGAAGAGAATTGGGTAGATCGATAGCACCGTTTACACCAGATATTACCGTTTGTTTTAAATCTTTTGCCTGGTAAGCTACAGCAGACCCTTCCAAAAAAGCCCCTGTTTCTGCATCTACTATCTGTACGGGATGATGCTGGCCAACCAAAACAGAACAAAAGAAAACCAAACAAATAGACGCAAATAAACGCATTATCCTTATTTAGACTGAATATAAATAATGCAAAGATGATCCGTAATTTGTCTCTTGTCAATTACTAGCCTTAGTGAATTTGTATCACTAGAAGTAATGATATTATTCGATTAGCCCATTTTCGAGCGCATAAATGATCATTTCGGTTGGGGATTTCAAATTGAGTTTTCTCAGTATATTTTTACGGTGGGAGTTGATGGTGTGGGTGCTCACATGAAGCTGATCTGCAATGGCATTGGTAGATAATCCTTTGACAATTAAAGTAATCACTTCTTTCTCACGAGGCGTAAGGGATGTAGTGGTATTTTTTTGTACCACATTTTCAAAAATACTGCTGCAATAAAAGCGTTTTTTTGAAGCTACCATTTTAAAGGCGCTGGTAATTTCCTCTTCTGAACAATCAATAGTAACGATACCTGGAATACCGATCTCCAGTGACTTGCGTGCAAAATGTAACTGGTTACGATCGAGCACCAAAAGGATGTTGGCCCCCATATTTTGCAGGTTTCTCAGCACTGAATCTTTAATCAAATCATTGTGTTCACCACCCAACACCAGAATATGGGGCTGCTGATAATCAAAACCGGTTATGGTATCCTGGTTGGCCTGCGTAGCTTCCTCGTAACTTACGGCCATGGACAGCTGTGTGATTCCCCTTCTAATCAGAAATGGCAGGTTAACCAGGTAAACAACAGGTTTGGAGGTGCTTATCATTATTTAGACTAAATCTAAACAAAGATATGAATATCCTATTTAAAAAATCTATTGAGTCATTCATTTCCTTCCAAAGGGACTCAGAAATGAATTAAAATATTAACATTTTGCAGATATAGACGAGCCTTCCAGTTATCCAAATGATTGACTAATCCGGAGATGTGTTGCCCTTTCTTATTAAGTTGGCAATAAAATTGAAGTGGGATACTGGTTATTTGTCATCAAAATATATGTAGCAAAGCGGAGTATGGATAGCCACAGATGCTAAACTGTGAAATTTATTCAATCAAGTGAGGTTGAATTCATTTTGCTCTTCTTCTGTCAGGAGCCTGGACTTGATGATAAAGCGGAGTCCCATCGGGATTTCTAAAGAGAAGCTTGAACCCCGGCCTTCGGTAATATCCAATGTTAGATGTGTATGCTTCCAGTATTCAAACTGGTCCCGGTTCATGTAAAAAGGACAGTCTTCGATGAATCCCAGCAGCACATCACTTTCTCCGGTTTTAAAATCCCCCTCTTCAAAACACATCGGTTGAGAGCCATCACAGCAACCGCCGCTCTGATGAAACATTAGTGGGCCGAACCGTTTTTTTAAGGTCTCAATCACTTCAATGGCCTTTGGACTTGCAGCTACTCTACTCAACTTTTCCATGGTCTTTTTTTTGCATTAAGGTAAAAAAAGGAGGACGAATCCTCCCTCTATCTTTTCCGGGAAGTTCTTTAAAAGAATCCCATTTTTTTCTTATCGTAAGAGATAAGCATATTCTTGGTGTTCCGGTAGTGGTTAAGCATCATTTTATGAGTTTCCCTTCCAAACCCGGATTTTTTATATCCTCCAAATGGCGCATGAGCAGGGTAAGCATGATAGCAATTTACCCAAACCCTTCCTGCATGTATGGCCCTGGGCATCTGATACATTTCATGGGCATCACGGGTCCATAAACCTGCCCCCAAACCATAAAGGGTGTCATTGGCGATTTCAATTGCTTCTTCCTGGTCTTTAAAGGTAGTAACGGAAGTTACCGGACCGAAAATTTCTTCCTGGAATACCCGCATTTTGTTATTGCCCTTAAAGATGGTAGGCTCTATGTAATACCCGTTTTCAAGTCCTGAATTCAGATTGGCGGGCTTTCCTCCACACAATAATTCTGCACCTTCTTTCTGGGCTATGTCAAAATAAGAAAGTATTTTCTCGAATTGATCTTTAGAGGCCTGCGCACCGATCATGGTATCATTTTCAAGCGGATGGCCCAATTTAATCGCTTTAGTTCTTTCCACTACTCTATCCATAAACCGGTCGTAGATGGCTTCATGAACAAGGATTCTCGAAGGACAGGTACATACTTCACCTTGGTTCAGCGCAAACATCACCGCGCCTTCTACACATTTATCAAAAAAGTCATCGTCTGCATCGGCGATGCTTGGCATAAATATGTTGGGGGACTTACCGCCCAGCTCCATGGTTACCGGGATGAGGTTTTCTGAAGCGTACTGCATGATTAACCTTCCTGTGGTGGTTTCTCCGGTGAATGCAACTTTGGCTATTCTTGGTGAATTGGCCAGTGGTTTGCCAGCTTCAGGGCCAAAGCCTGTCACAATATTCAGGATACCCGGAGGCAGCAGATCGTGTATTAACTCCATCATCACCATAATGGTGGTAGGCGTCTGCTCGGCGGGTTTTACCACAGTACAGCATCCGGCTGCTAATGCAGGGGCAATCTTCCAGGTGGCCATTAACAGTGGAAAGTTCCAGGGAATGATCTGGCCAACTACTCCCAAAGGCTCCTGTAGATTGATGCTTACTGTATTGGCATCATGCTCTGACATGGTACTCTCATCCGCTCGTATGACCCCGGCAAAGTACCGAAAATGATCGACACATAACGGAAGGTCTGCAATGGTTGTTTCGCGTAATGCTTTACCATTATCCACTGTTTCAACCCGAGCCAGGTAATCAAGATTTTCTTCTATACGGTCGGCTATTTTCAAAAGCACATTGCTTCGCTCTGCGGCAGAGGTGCTTGACCAGGCTGGAAAGGCTGCATGGGCAGCATCCAAAGCCTTTTCGATATCTTTTTTATTGCCTCTCGCCGCACGGGCACATACCTTACCGTCTACAGGGCTAATGTTATCAAAGTACTCACCCGAATCGGGAGCAACCCATTGCCCTCCAATGTAATGGTCATAATATTCTTTGATCTTGGGCGTCTTTACACCCGCAACTTCTTTGGTCAATGTTTCCATATTAATTATTTTTTAATTTTTAAAATTGACCTAATGAATTCGAAACGAGTTTCCCGAGCGTCTTTAATTGTATGCTGATTGTCTTTCTAATTGTAAAAATGTAAATATGCAAAGGGTTTCAAGACAAAAATCATTAATTACAGGTACTGAAATTTCACTATATTTAATAATTAAATAATTTATTAATGCAGAGATCTTTATTAAAGGCGCCGGAGTTAGAAGACGAACGCTCCCTGATGACCCTGGTTGAAAACAGGACATCCTACAGCTTTGAGCTATGTGAGCTTAACTTTTTTGAGACCTGGCAAACAACTAGCGATGTAAAACTTCAGTTTGATGAATTTGTACTTACCAGCATGCTCCGCGGTAAAAAAGTAATGAAATTACCCGAAAAGGAAGCTTTTGACTACCTACCAGGGGAATCCTGCATACTTTCTCCGGGAGAATTAATGACAATAGATTTTCCTGAGGCACAAAAGCTCAACCCAACGCAATGCCTGGCTCTGAGGATATCGGATGACATCATCAGAAAAACCATCGAACTGCTAAATGAAAAATACCCAAAAGTAAGCGGTTGGGGTAAATGGAATATAGAAGCCTCTATCTATCACCTGATCAATAACCAGAATTTATCCGATACAATCAACCGGCTCATGGACATATCCAGGGATGAATCGATCAAGGCAAAAGATGTAATGGTGGAGCTTACCCTGCAGGAAATGATTGTAAGGCTCATGCAAACACAGGCCAGATATTTGTTCGAAAAGTCTTATAAAGAACTTGCAGGGCATAACCCGCTGGCACATGCTATTGAATACATTCATAAGCACTTGTCTGAAAAAATAAATCCGGACATTGTAACCGAGAAAGCTGGAATGAGTAGGGCTTGTTTTTATAAAAAGTTTAAAGAAACCATGGGCATCACACCATTTCAGTATATTATGACAGAGCGTATCAAACGGGCCAAAAAATACCTGAGGAACCCAAAAAACACCATAAAATCAGTAGCTTATTCTTCAGGATTTGAGAATGTTGCGCATTTTGTCAAATCATTCAGGGCACAAACCGGTGAAACACCAGGCGCCTATCAGAAGAAGATTCAATCAAGATAACTTATTCTATTTAAAAGCAGATGATCTGACCTGATCATTTCTTTTGGATAAAACGACTATTGTTGCACATTCTGCATATTTAAAATCAGGACTTCTCAAGCGATTTAAAACAGACATGCATACCGGCTGATGGTGATTATCTTTGATTGCGAAAACTTTCAAAATCATAACCACTTTTAATAAAATGATAATTAATGCTATGGTGGTTCTCCATTATTTTATCGAATAAACTATCCTGATCCCTGTTAACAATGCAAACTATCTAAAGGGAACGATCTGGTAACCCGCACTATTTAATTGTTCCTTGAGATAACGGATGTGTAAAGGGCCTACCTCACAGCAACCACCGATCACTGATGCACCATTATTTATCCAATTCATAGCGTAGGCCCCATATTTCTCTTCATCCAGGTCTTTTCTGGTAGATAGGGCGTCTACAGTTCCGCCTGGTTTTAGTGGTTCGACAGAAGCGAACCCATTTCCATATCCTCCATAGGGAATATCCAGATGTTTCAATGATTTTAATCCTTCAGTTATAGTCTCCGGAAAAGAGCAATTAAATAATAGGGCATCCAATGAATAATCTGAAATTGAATGTAAAGCTTCGCCCATAGATTCTCCTGAACGAAGCTTATCCGGTGCTTTATCCGACAATGTAAAACTTAAGACAACAGGCTTATCACTGTCAAGGGCGGCTTCTGTAGCGGCTTTAGCTTCTTTGATATTTGAGATGGTTTCTATAATGAATAAATCCACCATCGGTGCCTGGATAGCTACGATTTGTTCATATTCCTCCTTAAGTGCTTGAAAAGCACGTTCATCTGAAGTATAACTTCCTACCAAAGGTGGCAAGCAACCCGCAACCTGTACGATTTGCCCTAGTTCAGCCCTGGCATCGGTAGCAATCTTTAAGGCTTGCAACTGAAGCTTTTCAAACCATTGAGGTTCTCCATCCCGCTGGAGGCGTGTGGGGGTACAAGTGTAGGTATTGATGGTAATTACACAAGCCCCTGCCCTGATAAAATCTTTGTGGACTTCTTTAACGATATCCGGCTGGTTCATCATCACCTTCGCTGACCACAAAGGATGGGCAGGTTCCTCTGCTCTCCGGAAGATTTCCTGACCAAGGCCTCCATCAAGTAGTACTATTGATCTCATGATAGATTTTTTGAAATTTCAGCAAAGATGCATCACACTTATACTAATATGAGCCGTTTTATCTTATAAATTTCTTTTGCCGATATCCAGGTGATAAAGTTATGTTGTTGATGCCCAGACTTTAATGTGGTTATATCTGATTTTTTTGAGTGTTATAATCAAAATATCAACCGATAATTTTGGATGGCCGAGTGTCAAGTTTCAATTAGTGTCCTGAAGGAGCCTCTAAGAAGTATAATCCTAACCAGGGAATTATCTCAATAGAAATTGGAGTAAATAATCCACACAAAATAATGGGTTTAATTTATTATTTGTCGGAATACAAAGGATAGGTAGATCAAGAAAATATAAAACTTCTTGCATATGGCAAGCCTGGCCGGCTGGATTTTCAGGCCTGCCTTGCTATCATATACTATGGCCGGTTCTCATAAGAAGAATTTTACGGAAAATCATAACATAGTACCGCAGTTATCATTGAGTGATGGGCGGACCAATGGCGGGCGTGCTATGGACACGTAGTGGAAGCTTATTTAGCTCTTGACTTTTTAGTGATGCCTGTTCTGATTGAATTTCGAGGTTTACGTTTAGAAAAAATACATTAATAACCGGCATCCCATCAATATCCAGCTTAATTCGCAAAATATCATCCATTCAAATTAAAAAAACTAAAAACAAATCTTTACAGCTGTTTTACTTACGGCATCAAACGCCTATATTTGCACTCATTTTTTTAACCGCTATTAGCATATAAATTTATCGAACGGTCGGTTCGAAAAGTAAGATGAAGCATAAATCCACGGAGAGGTGGGTGAGTGGCTGAAACCAGCAGTTTGCTAAACTGTCGTACGGGTTAAACTGTACCGGGGGTTCGAATCCCCCTCTCTCCGCTTCCCCAATCTTTTATAGAAATTTGGTCCGCTAGCTCAACTGGATAGAGCAACTGCCTTCTAAGCAGTAGGTTTCAGGTTCGAGTCCTGAGCGGATCACTTTAATCCATTACAATTATCAACTCCGTTTTATACTGAATCTAATGGAATTTATTCAATGTTGCCACCTTGGGCTTAAAAATATTGAGTGGGCTTTATTTAGATATGTTGGTTTTCTGATAAAAAGGACTTATAAGTTCCTATCTTAGATCGAGTGCATGGAAGCAAACCTGACGATTTACATTATTATTTTTCTTGTATGTTCAATAGTCATTGCCATTGGGGGCAGTCACCTGACAAAGACAGCTGACCGTATTGCAGACATAACACGGCTAGGAGAAGCACTGGTAGGAGCAATATTTCTTGGGGCAGTAACCTCCTTACCTGGTATTGTTACCTCTGTTACTGCCGCTTACGAAAACCATCCAAGCCTGTCAGTGAGTAATGCTATTGGAGGCATTGCCCTGCAAACGCTATTCCTGGCTATTGCTGATATTACATATACCCGTGCCAACCTGGAACATGCGGCAGCCTCACTGGTAAATATTCTTCAGGCTGTATTGCTTATATTAATCCTTTCCTTTATCCTTCTTATTAATGTGACACCTGAAGTTAGCGTCTGGGCAATTCACCCTGCTTCCCTGGCTATACCGGTATTTTATGTTATAGGACAGCAAGCCATATCCAAAGCAGGAAAAACTCCAATGTGGAACCCGGTAAAAACCAAAGAAACGCTAATTGATGAGCCGAAAAAAGATCGGTTAAAACTAAGCTTAAAGGTCCAGCTTTTCAGATTCATAGTTTTAAGTGCATTAATTGGTTTATCAGGTTATATTATGGCTGAGACCTCCATCAAGATCTTAGCGATCACCAATATATCTGAGTCAATCTTTGGCGGATTGTTCACCGCTTTGTCTTCCTCATCACCTGAACTCATTGTTTCTATTGCAGCCGTGCGGCAGAAGGCGCTTACCTTAGCTGTTAGCAACGTGATTGGTGGAAACACCTTTGATGTATTGTTTCTGGCTTTTTCTGACTATGCCTATCGGGAAGGTTCAATTTATCATACGATGCAAAATGGACAATTATTGATCATAAATCTAACCATCATGCTCACTGCCGTGCTAACCTTAGGATTACTTAGCCGGCAGAAAGAAGGCTTTATCAGGATCGGCTGGGAAAGTTTATTGATCGTAGTATTGTTTATAATGGGATATCTAGCACTTTTCCGGATACACTTATAATCGCAATGGTAGTATGTTTTCCACAATTCCACGCGTGCAGGCTCGAATTCGAATAGGGTGAAATTATCATTTAGGCTAACTGGCAACAGCAAAAAATCTTTGAAATTTTCCAAATAACCTTTCAAGGCGCAGAAATGGGGCTATATCTCAAGCCTCAGAATATAATATCTATTTCCTCAATACTTAGAATCTAAGCATTTACCGGTTTTTCGTTAGATTCCGTTTTCTCAAATAATTTTGTAATTTTTTCTTTGTAGACAACCTCATGTTCCATTAGCTCTTGAGCTAAGGTGACGAGCTGATCTTTACGTTTTTCAAGGATTTCTTTGGTTTGCTTATAAGCACGATTAATTATTTTTTGTACTTCATGATCTATTTTTTCTGCAGTCTTTTCACTGTAAGGCTTTTGTAAAGATTGTTGCGTTTTTCCGGATGAATCATAGTAACTAACGTTTGGCAAGCTTTCGCTGAATCCGTAATAACTTACCATGGTGTAGGCTTGTTTTGTAACACTTTCCAGGTCATCTAGAGCATTGGATGAGATGTCCCCGAAAATAATCGCTTCGGCTGCCCGGCCTCCTAATGCCGTACAAATTTGGTCAAAGATTTGAGCCCGGGTAAGGATGTATTGCTCCCGGGGTGTATACCATGAGGCACCCAAAGACTTTCCGCGTGGTACGATTGATACTTTTAACACAGGTTGTGTATGCTTCAAAAACCAGCTAGCCGTAACATGCCCTGCTTCATGGTAGGCGATTCTTTCTTTCTCTTCCCTGGATATGATCTTGCTTTTTTTCTCCAGCCCGGCAATGACACGGTCTATTGCTTCACGGAAGTCATTCGATTCTATTTTTTTCTTATTTTTCCTTGCAGCTACCAGCGCAGCTTCATTACAGATATTTGATATATCAGCACCGGAAAAGCCAGGCGTCTGCGCCGCCAACTCATATTGTGATACCTTATCGTCCAGTTCAAGGTTTTTCATATGTACCCCAAAAATGGCTTCTCTTTCTTTCAGGCTGGGTAATTCAAGATTAATATGCCTGTCAAATCTTCCGGGTCGCAAGAGTGCAGGATCCAGCACCTCTCCCTGATTAGTGGCAGCAATGACTACCACATTAGTTGACGAGTTAAAACCATCCAATTCTGATAGTAATTGATTTAAGGTATTTTCTCTTTCATCATTTTGCTGGAAAGCCCTGGTGCTCTTCCGGGACCGGCCAACGGTGTCTATCTCGTCAATGAAGATTATACTTGGAGATTTTTCCTTAGCTTTTTGGAATAGATCACGCATCCTTGATGCCCCAACCCCAACGAACATTTCTACGAACTCAGATCCTGACAATGAGAAAAATGGAACACCTGCTTCGCCTGCTACTGCTTTTGCCAACAAAGTCTTACCCGTGCCGGGAGGACCAAACAGCATGACCCCTTTAGGAATCTCCGCCCCAAGTTTTTCATAACTTTCCGGTGATTTAAGAAAATTTACAATTTCAATGATTTCTTCTTTCGGCTCCTCTAGTCCGGCTATACTATCAAATGAAACATTAACTTTATCTGTTTTTTCCAAAACCTTAGCCCTGGATTGCCCCATATTAAATAACCCTCCACCTCCTCCCTGCATTCTGGAAAATGCACGCCGCATAATGAACATCCAGAGAAGAATAATAATACCAATAGGAATAAGCCATGATAATAGCTGTCCGAACCAGTTTTCCCGGCGGGTGTATTCAATTACCGGTAAAGCATCGTCACTAATACCCACCTCTTTCATATGTTCATCAAAAAGCTCCACCGAACCGATGGTGAATTTATAATGGGGCCCTGCAGTATGTTCATCGCTAAAAAAACGTGTGGGGGCATTTTCATACTGCTTTTCGCTGAGGCTGTCTTTCTTTATAAATACCTCTACCTCCTCACCATTTACCACATTCAATTTTTTAACGTCCCCGTCAAGAAGCATCTTATCTTTGAATGATTTCCAGTGTGTCGTCGACATACCACCCTTTCTGGGAAAGAAGTACATAAATAAAATTAAAATACCCAACAAGTAAATCCAAGAGAGATTTCGACGGTTAAAAGATGGTTGATTAGTCTTTTTCTTATTTTGACCCTGCTTATTTACCATAATTTTTTTTTGGGGGAATGATTAAGGATGGATGTAGAAAAATCTTCACACCTACAGGAAGATTTTTCACAAAATTGATTTATAGTTATGAGTGACTTTTATTTTCTGACAGGTTCTTTCTTATATCTTTTGCCTGTTCGAGCTGCTTATCCAGAGTATCGTGAATTTCTTCCGCAACACCTTTCAATAAAATTCTATCCGGTTGATTGCCATAAAGCATTCTTTTGAAATATTTTAGGTCTTCTTTATGATTTTTAATGATCAGTTCAAGGTATTGGGCATTGAATGCGTCCTGGTTTAACGTTTTGATTTTTTCAATCTCCTCTTTTTGCTGAACCATCAAGGTGGAAGGAATGTCATCACCGTAAGCTTCGGCTAACTTGAATAACTTTTCCCTGAAGTCCACATAGTTGTCAATTAACTGTCGGTTAAAATCTTCAACTGCTGCATCATTAGTCTTTCCTTTGGAGAATTTTGCCAGGGCTACTTGTGTACGGTTGTTGGACATTGCCTGAATGAGCATATTTTCAATCTCATCACTGTTAACCGGTTCAATTTCACCAACTTGTACTTCCGTCTGTTTATCGTCCTGTTTCTGTGATGATGTGCAATATGCTAATGACAAGCCCATCACAATGATAAAAAAATATTGAATTGCCTTTTCCATAATACTGTTGTTTTTATTTACAACTTATGCAAAAGCCATTCCATTCAGCCAGAATATTGCCCGATTAAGTGGCGGTGAGCTATTAGTTATCGATGGGAAGTGAAACGTAAAAGGTTGTCCCTTCACCAACCTTGCTTTCAGCATCGATTCTTCCCTGGTGTGCATGGATTATATTTTGAACAGTGGTAAGCCCAAATCCTGTTCCTTCCTTTTTCATAGTGAAGAAAGGCTCAAATAAGTTATCGATCTCATCTTCGGGAATACCTTTGCCATTATCGGTTATTAGTATTTCAACATAACCATCATTTTTCCTTATACTTAGGGACAACAGGCCATTTCCGGGTTCCATGGCTTCAATAGCATTAATAGAAAGGTTCAAAAGGACTACTTTTATCTGCTCCGCATCAAGGTTGATGTTTGGCAGGTCCTCCTGATAATTTTCTGATAGCTTCATATTATTTAGCATCAGCCTGTCATTGACCAGCTTCATAGCTTCTTTCACCACAGTGATAAGGTTCTGTTTTTCAAGTTGAAGTTCTTTTGGTTTGGAAGAATTGAGCATTTCAGAGATCAACGAGCTTATGCGTTTGGCATTTCTATTAATTATTTCTAGATATGCTTGTGCCTCTCCATTTTCCGGGATTTCATCCTGCAGCTGCTCCAGGGCTAGCGACATGTTTGTTAAGGGGTTCCTTACTTCATGAGCGATCGTGCGTGTGATTTTTCCTGACATTGTTAATTTTTCGGCTTTGAGAAGCTCCTTTTCTTGCTTTTTTCTTTTGGTAAGATCTTTTATTACGCACAGGTAAAAATTCAATGTACTATCATCATCATCATATAATGTTGTTATGTTTAAAACACAACTTTTCTTAATACCTCTACGATCCAGAAGTACTAAATCATAATCTTCCAACAGTCGCTGGTCAAATACAACCTTTTGAAGCGTGACGAATTTATCTTTATCAGAAACAATATCCTCAAATGACATACATACTAACTCTTCCGATGGATAGCCAAATATTGAAATAAAAGAAGGACTAACCTCTCTAATTCTATACTCATCATCTACAAGTAGTATTGCATCAATAGATTCATTAAAAAGTTTTTGATACTTTTCTTTATCCTTCTCCAGGCGCTTAAGCAGGGATTTTTCTTCGCTCATATCCTGAAATGTCACGGTAAGGCCATCCAATAGCTTTACTGCTGATATTTTAAACCATTGATCATAACCGTCATGAACATAATGATGCTCAAAAACTTTAGGTACTCCCGAATCGATCACATTTTTATATCTTTCAAACAGTCCAGAGTCTTTATTTCCCGGCATCTCATCTAACAGATGTTTTCCAATTAGGTCATTTTTTTTCTTATCGACTAACTGTTCGGCTACATGATTTATAAATATCCACTCCAGGTCTATGATTCTGTTCCCTTCATCCCTAATGGCCTGAAAACACATGATCCCATGAAATGTACTTTCTAAGACGCTTTGATGTAGTTCGTTTTCATCAATTGATGATACCATAAGCTTTCATTTTGTTGTAAAGTGTTTTACGATCTACTTCCAACAATTCTGCAGTCTTCGATTTGTTGTTGTTGGTTCTTTCCAGTACCCTTAAGATCATGTTCTTTTCAGCTTCCTCAGAAATATCTTTTAGTGATGTAAATGCACTATCTGTCAATTTCAGATGAGTAGTACCTGAGTTATTGGTCGCTGCGTTTAATAATTCGGATGGGATGAATGATTTGTCAATGACATGCTTGTCGCATAAGAGGACAGATCTTTTGATCAGGTTGCTCAGTTCCCTAAGGTTGCCATGCCATTGGTGCGCTTTTAGGGCTTTCAGGGCATCAGGGTGGAAACCTTCAATGGCTTTATCCAGCTGCGCATTGGCTTGCTGGAGAAAATGATTGGCAAATAATTCAATATCTTCAGGCCTTTCCCTGAGCGGTGTCAGGTCTATTTTAAATTCATTTAACCGGTAAAATATGTCTTCCCTGAAGTCCCCTTTATCTACTGCATCTTTCAGGTCTTCATTGCTGGCCACAATAATTCTGACATCCACCGGTGTATCTTTGGTATCGCCCAATTTTCTTACGGAGCGCTCCTGCAGTACCCGGAGCAATTTAATTTGATTTTCATAACTTAGATTGCTGATTTCGTCCAGGAATAATGTTCCGCCATTGGCTTGCTGGAAGCTCCCTTTTTTATCGGCAAGTGCACCGGTAAAAGCTCCTTTCACATGTCCAAAGAGCTCGCTGCCCGCAAGGTCTTTTGGTAAAGCTCCGCAATCAATAGCTTCAAAGGAGCCCTGATTTCTTTTACTTTTCTCATGGATGGCCCGGGCTACATACTCCTTCCCAGTGCCAGTTTCACCCTGTATGATAACCGATAAATTGGTGGGTGCAATCAACTCAATATGTTTTTGAATGGTTTGCGACTGATGGCTGATACCCACCACGTATTTTTTACCCGGTACTACTTTGACTTCGTTACTACCGGGTCTTTTAGGTGTAAGATCCTGCTTTAAAGCTTCCTGAACTGTCATGAGTATCTCATCAGGATATAAGGGCTTGGTAACATAATCATAGGCACCCTTTTTCAAAGCATCAACCGCAACTTTAACATCTGAGTACCCGGTAATGATGATCACCTGTGTTTCAGGTTTTATGATCTTAATTTTTTGCAGTATGTCAATACCGTTATAATCAGGGAGTCTAAAATCACACAATACCAGATCAACCGGATTATTTTTCAGATATTCTATTGCTTCGAAGCCATTGCATCTTGAAGTGGTTTCAAAACCCTTTTTTTTAAAGAATTTATCCAGCAGCTTACATATATCTCGATCATCATCAATAGTTAGGATAGATTGCATATTTAAAGTTAAATAAATCAGGTCAAATCATCCATGGCTTTCAAAATTTGTCTTTTGGTAAAAGGTTTTTTTATGAATCTGTGTGCTCCATATTTTATTGTTTTTTCCACCTCGGGATTACCGTTGTAAGCACTGATCATAATGATAATAGCTTTTGGATTTTTTTTTAATATCGGCTGAATAAAATCATAACCTGAACCATCAGGTAAATTAACATCTACAAAAAATAACTGGAATGTACTGATACGGATTCTTTCGTTCGCCGCTCTTAGTGAAGTCACATACTCAGATGAATGACCCGTTTGTCTTAGAATTCCTGACACCAAAATCCCGATATCTATTTCATCATCAACTATTAACACGTTCATATCCCACATTTTTAAAATTTTTTATAAAAATTCAAAATAGAATCTGAATTTCTGTGAATATCTGTTTTTATTATTTGAAGTTATAAGCTTCCCGAGTTGCTTCTAATTCCTCTATCAATTTTTTTGTTTCTTTCATTTGAGTGGAAAGTATCGCATGCAAATAATCACTGAAAATATTTCGTTCCAGCAGTTGTTGGTATACTTCTATGAGCTCATATTCCCTTTGGACACAAAAGCTTAAGACTTCCCGTTCATTTCTCCTGATCATCACATGGTTAATTTCTATGCCTGCTTTTTCCAGCTCTGCTTTGATGCGGTCCTTGATTTTCAATGTGTAGTTATTTTCATCTTCTACATCATACTGATCAATAATTTCCTGATAATAAGTCCGTTTTTTTTGGGATAATGTTTCCAATTGGTCCCTCATTGGCTGATTATGTATACGCTTGGAGGCTTTGGAATAAACTTCATGGGCTAACCTCAATTTATCGATAAAAGCCTGAACTTTAGGATCTATTGTTGTCTGTGAATGCATAATAATTTTAATTTAATAATCGAATTTAATTTAATAACTCAGGGAGCTTTGAAGGGATATAAACCGTTGAATGCTGTCAAGACTTACAATACCTTTAAAGTCTTCACCTTCAAATACCGGGAAGGTGGATTGCCCTTTTTCCCTGATTTTGGGCATGATCTTGTTGAGTTTATCGGAAGTTTTAATGGAGTCAAAGTCTGTTCTCGCCAGATCGCCTACCTTATGTCCATTAGAATATTCTTTTAATGATTGTAAGATGTCGTTTCTGCTTACGATGCCTTTTAGTTGATCACCATCATAAACCACAAATACGTCATCACAAGATGAAATCAATTGACTACTTAACCGGTCTATCTGTTCATCAGCCTTGATGGGTGTTATATCAGTGACCATAGCTTCCTTCGCTTCGTGACCTCTCAACAGTTCATTTTGTTGAATCATGAAATGCTCGCCGCGTGCCCCGAAAAAGATGAATACGGCGATTAACAATAGTATAGGGTTGTACATTAATCCCAAAAAGAAAAAACCTATGGATAAAAACTGGCCGATGGCAGAAGCTATCCCAGTAGATTTTAGCCTATCCATTTTCATGGAGAGTAGTGATCGCAATATACGACCACCGTCCATGGGAAAGGCCGGTATGAGGTTGAATACCGCTAATAAAATATTTACGGTAAACAGGCTAAACCAAAAATTTTCAAGCGTAATGGAAGCCGTTGCCTGTTGTGCTTCCGATGACGAAGGTATATAGCTGGCCAGGTCATTTAAAAACGGGAATATCAATGCCGCTATGGCCAGATTGACTAGTGGTCCGGCTATAGCAACCTGAAATTCCTCTTTCGGCTTTTCGGGTATTTTATCCAGGCTAGCCACCCCTCCAATAGGTAATAAGGTGATTTTACGTGTGTCTATACCAAAGTGCCGGGCTGTAAGAATGTGACCCATCTCGTGTAGTACCACACAAAAGAAGATAGCTAATATGTATGCTGCCGTTAATAATATGGTCTCTGTACTACTTCCCCGGTTATATTCTGAGAATAATATCCAGCCAAGTAGTAAGAAAAATGTCCAGTGTAACAA
Organism: Cyclobacteriaceae bacterium; assembly: GCA_051155775.1. Classification (GTDB taxonomy): domain Bacteria; phylum Bacteroidota; class Bacteroidia; order Cytophagales; family Cyclobacteriaceae; genus CAYSCZ01. Next base: position 46,244 of record DAXETV010000031.1, read on the forward strand.
GATTTTTACTCCGAACATTTTTCCAAGGTTTAATGTCCAACGCATAATAGTTTTTTTTAATTTTTATTTCTCTATTCACTTATAGCCAGTAAAGGCCTTTGTAGTTCATCAAGGAGCCGTTCAGTGTCGCTTCCAAAAAGTAAACGGATCAAACCGCCAGCTCCTTCACTAATACTTGCGATTATTGAGATGTTATAATCATTGGAGAATTGCTTTACTGAGTCCACATGAAATTTATTGTCTTGGATAATGTGCGTGCTGAAATATTTAAAATCATTGTTCCGGGCAAATTCATTAAGTTTAGCCTCCACATTTTCTTCCACCACGTCTTTGTTTTTCATAAGGTGTGCTATGTGGGGGTGTAGTTTAAAGGTTTCTATAAAATTCCTCAGTTTATCGACCTTTTCTTTTTGGTAATGTTTAAGATCTATCAGAATCAGAATTTTATCATGTTCAGATATTTTATATGGTTCCTTCACGGTTAATACAGGAATATCTGCATTACGTATAGCTTGTGCAGCATGGTTACCTGTAAAGAACTCAGCCCTTGACATCTCTCCGCTACTACCCATCACGATCAGGTCAATAGGGTTGTCATCAAGATAGTCCTCAAGCTCTTTCCTGTATTTACCATATTTAATAAATCGTGTAACCTGTTCGTTAGGGAGATTAAGCTTATCCTGAAGGGCTTTCAATTCTTCTTTGCGCTTTTTGGTGAGCTCAGTGATGAAGACTTCATGTTCTTCCTGATTTTCTATTTTGGCTTGTATATCGCCATCAGGCCTTAAATTATCTGGCGGGAAATCATCTATTATGTGTAAAAGATTTAAGGTAGCACCGATAGATGATGCCAGGTCGGCAGCTGTATGTACTCCAATCATAGATTCTTCGGAGAAATCGACCGGTGCTAAAATATTTTTGATTGAGGTTGTATTTTCTACTTTTGTCATTTTGGAGATATTTTTAATAAACTTTTATTTTAGATACTCTGGATTTTGAATTTGCTTTTTTTGGCAGATCAATAATTAAGATACCGTCTTTGTATTTTGCGGATATATTTTCTTTATCTATATAATCAGGCAATCTTATAGATTTGCCAAAGGCAGCATAACTAAAATCCTGGCGTACATAATCGTGTTTGGCAGTATCTTTATCTTCTTTACCTGCAATAATCAAATAATTACCATTAACACTTACCTCAAGGTTTTTGCTGTTATATCCTGGTAGGCCTAGTTCAATGGTTAATATTTTTTCACTCTCAGCGATATTTACCGCTGGCGGATTGTTTGATAAAGGCTCTAAGAAAAAATCTTCTAAATAATTTTCTGTTCCAAATCCACTTAAAAATTGTTTTCCTCTATTAAGTTTAGACATAAGCGTTTTTTTTTCAATAAAACTCAAAAGACGTGCCGCCTTTATTTACCAGATTTTATTAGGATAGTCCTATTGATGCAAGGCAATAAGTTACACAAAGCCAAAAATCTTGTGGAATACGTTCTACATTGTGTTGATATATGATACAAACCGGTTAATGTTTCCTGATTATGTGGCTACTATCAGACAGATGGCATGATTTTGCATCATAAGATAATGCAAAAGTTAAAAAATTATGTTATTAAAAAATAAAATCCGCAACCTCTCAATAATGTTAGGTATCCTATTAGCCATTGTCATCTCGTGTAATAGAAGCAGTAAAACAAAACTGGAAAGGGATGCCACATACATTGAAAATGGTGATACCATTGATCCAACGGAAGGAGTAGGTGAAGGGTCTTCAGGACATAAATATATGGAGCCGGATGGATCAGAGGATAATTAATGTCCTATATTTATTGAATGAATAGAGGTTATTTATACCTGGTTATATCGGTTAGTACATTTCTCCTTGGTTTTTTCTCGCCAGCCTTTGTTTCGGTTATATTATTCTGGACAAGCCTGGCAGCGTTATATTTTGCCATCGGATATTTAACCCATTTTGGTGCCCTATTGCTCAAATCGAGAAAGGGTAAGTTACCAGTTATTATCAAGTTATTCCTTCTTCCAGTATTGTTGGGTGTAACAATTTACAATTTAATTTACCGTATGAACGATCAGGCGCCTCCCTTTCAAAAAATTTCTGAGGGTTTATGGCTCAGTCGAAGACTTGTCTTTTCAGATAATGAAACCTTGAAAGATAGTGGCATCAACGCTGTTCTGGATGTGACGGCAGAATTTGATGCAATCGAGATCGGTTCGTTGCAGGGGAAGGTTGAGTATTTCAATATACCTGTTATGGATCATAATAGTCCTAGCATGAGTCAGCTTAATAAAGCAGTTCTTTGGATTAAAAAGCAAAGGGATGAAGGTCGGGAAGTTTTAATACATTGCGCGCTCGGTCAGGGAAGATCAGTTACGGTACTTCTTGCTTATCTGGCTACTGTTGATCTAAACAAGAGCCTGGAAGAACATTTAAATTTTATCAAAGCTATTCGAAAAACAGCTAATCCAAATAAAAAGCAACTCAGAAAGCTACGGCAATTTGTAAAAAATCCTCCAATAGTTAAGCATGAATCTGTTTATGTGTTATTCAATCCTCAGGCAGGAAACAGGAATAAAGAAAAAGATCTAATAAAAATAAGAGATCATCTAAGTTCATTTCTGGTGTTAAAGATATGGGAAACAACGGAGGATGAACAGGCAGATCAACTGGCTAAAAGAGCAATTGATGAAGGTGCTACAATAATTGTAGCAGCAGGAGGAGACGGAACAGTTATGCAGGTGGCGTCACAGATTATTGGCAGCAATGTCTCGCTGGGGATTATACCGCTTGGCACAGCCAATGCACTGGCTGCTTGCCTTTATGGCAACATTATTCATTTTGATCCGATCATACAGGGTTGCCAGCATGTATTGTCCGGTAAGTACACCAGTATTGACATGGCCAGGTGTAATGATCGTTACATGCTGTTATTGGCAGGATTCGGAATGGAAAGGGGCATGGTAGAAAAGGCAAATCAAGAATTCAAAGAAAATTGGGGAGCCTTTGGTTACCTGATCGGAGGTTGGCAACAACTGGAAGAACAACAGCTATTTGATATCAAATTATCAGTAGATGGCGTTTCGCATCAGTTCAAGACAGGGAGCGTAACTGTCGCAAATGCAGCGCCCTTAACATCAATTCTGGCACACGGAAATAGTCTTCCCATCCCAGACGATGGATTGCTTGACGTTACAATTATTGTCAATATAGGATCAAAAAGCGAAGCTATGGGCATAATGATGGATCTGATCGGCGGGTTAAATCAGAAAAAACTCGGAAATAAGATTCTTCACTTTCAAGGGAAACAGATTGAAATAACTACAGAACCGCCTCAGAAATTAGTGTTGGATGGCGAAATCTATGAAGAAAACCACGCCTCCTTTCAAGTTTTGCCACGTTCCCTGAAAGTGATGAGAGATAACTGACATGTATATCCCATGGATGAAGTACTTTATCATAATCAATGTAATTGATCAGCCAATCATCAATAATTTATTAGTCTCACTAAAAAAACTGAATGGGCGAATACGACCGGATAATCAAAGAGAATATTGAGGCCATTCTTATCACGCTGGGAAAGAAGCTCTTTGGCTTTGAGATAAAGAATCCCAGGCCTCTTA
>DAXETV010000032.1:0-27500 GCA_051155775.1 Cyclobacteriaceae bacterium
CACCAAGAATTAATACGGCCTATTGGTACAAATGTGAGCTCGATAGAAGTTCCAAAAGAATTTACATTTCTAATCCATCGGATATTTCTAACCTTTACACTTATCAATGGCGGGCAACTGGGCCGATTACTTCAACTGGTGGAGGGGATCAATTCTATTTTGGAAGTAGCATACCCGGCACGTATACCATTACAGCGACCCGAAATTACAGTGGTGGAGTTTCGGGACCTTCATCATCTTACAGTCGGGTTTTTACCGTTTTTAATCGCTATCATCCTGTTTACGGATGTAATGAAGGAGATGACAATGATGGAGATGGTTTTCCTGATCCTATTGCTAGAATAGCATCTCAGCAAGAAACTGAGCAAGATTCTATAGTATCTAACATTCACAATCTAAAGGTTTGGCCTAATCCGGTTTCTGGTGAATTGCATGTAGCCTATGAACTTCTAAATGAAGGAGATGTGATCATAAAGTTGATTCCTATCAATTCCAACAATTATCAAGAAACCATCATTACAGACAGTTTCCGACCGACTGGAAATTATAAAGAAACTTTTTATACGGATCACCTATCAAACGGGTATTATCAACTAATCGTCCAGACCAACTCAGAAATACTTGAACAAAAAATCATTCTAAAATGAAGACTAAAAATATATGGATATTAATCACCTTCCTTGCATGTACGTCATGCAAGGAAGATCCTCAGCCTACTTCTTTTCAGGGGGTGGTTGTTTATGAGGATGATGGAGCTAGATTAACTAATGGAAGAATGACAATATCATCAGAAGGTAATTCTAAGAATATTGGAGCTGGGCCTAATGTCATTGATGTAAAAATTATATCGTTAGATAGTGGAAATGGTGAATTCAATGTTATGTTTAACGCAAATGAAGACGTAATAGATTATCAGATTGTTATACAGGATTTTACTAGAACTGATGCATCTTTTGTTTTTATCGATGAATGCGGATCTATCGCTTGCAATGGGATAAAACCAGGTAAAGCATATGAAAATCTGGTAATAGAGGTACCTAGGCAATGAAAAACATTTGGATAATCTTTATCTTCCTTGCATGTACTTCATGCAAGGAAGACCCTCAGCCTACTTCTTTTGAGAGAGTGGTGGTGTATAAAGATGATGGCAGCAGTTTTATTGAAGGTACAATAGGAATCTCCGAAGAGAGTAAATCCAATTGCATAGGATGCGGTACAAACTATTCAAATTTCCAAAGATTATATCTTGATCAGACTAATGGGGGATTTGATATTTTATTTGATGCCAACGAAGATATTCTGGAATATAGGATTATCGTTCGTGACACTTTAAGAGGAGTCGCTTTTGAGATTGAAGAATGTGGTAAGGTATCTTGTTCTGGAATTTCACCAGGAAGGTCTTATAACGACCTTGTCATAGAATTGCCAAGACCTAGTTTCCCAACTTCATTTGATGGTTTAGTAGTATCTGAAAGTGATGGTTCAATATTCACCAACGGAATATTAAGTATAATCCCTTTTGAAATCAACACGAATACCGGTGAAATAATAGCACGAGACGACCTAGCAAAAAAAATAGCGCTTCTTGAAACTGAAGGTGCGTTTGAAATTGACTTTGAAGGCAAATTTGAAATAATTAGATACCAAATAACTCTAGAGAATCCAGATAACTCATTATTCTATGATATAGAATGTGGCACGAGTTTCAGTGGAACTCACAGAGGAATCTGTGAAGGGTATGGAACAGGTGTCAACTATTCCAATCTAAGAGTGTACGTTTTAGATTGAAATACTTTGGATAATCGAGTAGCCCGACCTGAGCCAAAAGGCTCAGGTTGAGGCTCTCACACCTACCAGCGTACGGTTCGCGTATACGGCGGTTCGTAAAGTATAAAGCAAACGCCTTACACTTTTTAAAGCTTTGTCGTAATTTAAGATAAGGCTATACAAGCATTCCCTATATAATTTATGACTACTTCACGTTCGGTCCTTTCCAATTTTCCTGAGAAGCTATTGCCTAGCCTTGCGATGACAGCTCGTTTCCCCTGGGTAAGATGGCTGAAATCCCACACTATGCATAACTGAGATAAGGAAATAGATATACTCAATATTTCACCGTATATAATTATGCAGCATAATTATTGTAAATGAAAAAATATCTACTATCAGTCATATCGATCTTTATAACCGTATTAGCATTCCCTGATGATTATTATGATGATTGGGGTACTTACCTGGGTAATGATGGCCAGGGAGACCAGATACGGCTTATTAAAAGCCCGGTATCCGGTCGTACGAAAGATAAAATCAAAGGGCTATACACTTCTAACAGGGAAAGAGCTTACCTGAAATCACCAAAAGTAAGTGCTATTATCACCATCCGGCCTTTCGTACAGTACCTTTTGCAAAAAACGGGCGATCAATCGCTTATATCCGGCAAGGAGCACGTGATGGTGGTCTTAATGGATATTTACAGCGACCAGCCATACATAACCGCCACATCTGCTCCTCCGGGTGATAATACCCGCTCAGAACGTACAGTTATAGTAGATAGCGGTAGGATATTTCACCCCACCAATGCCTTCCTGGTCCTTGCTCAGGTACATGGACACCCTCCCACAGAAAAAACAAATTATTATAATATCCCCAATGTTTCTGATATTGATGTACTAACAGCTCAATACCTGAACGTTCCCATCTATGCTATTGATGCTTTTGGAGTAAAACCCGGAGAACCAATGAATATTCACCGTGCCAATCCCAGGGCGAAAGGCCTAAATAACAAAACTGCCTATATCGGTAAAACGGGAGGCAGCTTCAACATTGCGTTGGATGCCCTTGAAATCCATGGAGGCAAGCGGGATTATTGATGTCTAAATTACACGTGTTTCATTATCATTTTATTAATCCGAAATAAAATGCCTGATCAGTACTTAATAGGCGGAAGGGTGATCACTGCCATGAGTGACTAAAATAGAGGGGTGGATATCAAATAGCACATTGTTGGGTTGGTTAATTGATCCTTATGAGGAAAGCGTTTATCTATAATCCAGGCAAGCATATAAAGACCATCTCCTGTTTCGACAACATGCTGAGTGATGAGGAATTGTGGCCCGGATTCAACCTAAAACCTGAGATGCTAAGCATTTAAGAATTCCTGTAACTATTCCAGCGAATGCTGAATATTTAATAATGCTTCCCCATACACCGGTTGGCCAAGGCCATCTACGCCTTGAACTATGATTTTAAAATTGCCCAACGCATCCGATGTTTTGAATGTAACCGTCTGGGAGCTATTAGCCTGGATTTTTATCTCAGGGTTCCAGTAAAGCATGGCCCTGAAATCAGGAATTTTTTCTTCCTCTTGTGGCTGAGACTGACCAAACTTATTTGGTTTATTAAATCCCTGCAAAGTGGTTTGGTTTATGGTGGTCCCGATATTTTCAAGTGGTTCATCGTCTATCGTGTATACTGCTATTACTCCAGACCTGGCCATTAGCGGTTCAAACTGCTCCCTTACCGAATTGCGGTTATTGAATAGCTCCACCCTTTCAATTTCATCTGTTGGTAGTTCCAGGATTTTTGATTCATCATATACCATATAACCATTTAAGAAATACCATGGCCTGGCCGGGAATAATCTAGTGTTTTTTCGATCATATAACCGAACGGTAGATGTACCATTTTCCTTTTTTATGACCGTCTTGAAAAAAAGTTCTGTAATGAATTCTGCCAGGTCTTCCACCAGCCGATAATCTTTCATATAAAAAACTCTGTCGGGCTTCAGGGCAATCTTTTCTGGTTGATCGGTAAAATACCGTTTAGTTTGGATCTGGAATATTTCATTCAATTCACGCTTTTTTCTGGTTCTGATCAGATATTCGAGTATTTCCCTGGATTTTGGAAGTTCCTTGTTAATCGATATCGAAGTATTCAGTGGATGATCTTCGAGCAATAATTCAGGTAGCAATGTGCCGGCAGGGTGAAGGTTTTGTATTTGCAGGGTTCTTTGCCCATAAAAATCAGGTAATTCCAATTCAAAGACGCCGTTTACACTGGAGTTACGATAAAATCTATGGTCTTCCACAGAAAAAATCGAAAGTAAGGGTGTGTTCAACAGTTCCCCTGAAGTGGGGACTTTCAATCGTCCTGTAATAAATAAACCATTTTCCGGTTTGAATTCATCCCATAATTTTTTCTGATCGATGGATTGATAGTTGCTATTTTGTTCAATGATAGACCAGCTCCTATTTATAAGGCCATGAATGAAAACACTGGCTGAAAGGTTTAATAACTGGTCAGAATTATTTTTTATGGTTACAAGCACATCATCCCGACGACTATATTCCGTTTTGTTCAATTCAATTTGAATTTTCTCATAAGTGCGTGGGCTAACTGCGCGGTTATTTAATGTTGTGACTGTAGTATCAAAATTAGGTTTTTCACCCCAGATATTGTAAATGGGAATATCCCGATGATAAATAAAGCCGGAGTTAAAATTTCTATTCCACTGGGTATAAAATCTAAATCGGTAGTATCCTTCTTTCCAGTCATATGGGATAAGGATATCTCCCTGGGCGGTATTTTCTGAAACAGAAAGCTTCTGGCTGGCTAGCAGTACGCCTTCATCATTTAAAATTTCCAGATACAATACCTTACTGAGAATGGGCTTGCCATTTAAAAAGTATGCCTTATACCAAACCCTTTCTCCGGTCACATAAACGGACCTGTCAAAATGGACAAATATTTTGTCCGGAGATTGGCAAAAAGCTGATGGTTGGCAAAAACATAGAAACAGAATAGTCAGGCATAATAATTTTTTTACAGTCTTCATTTATTAATCATTAAGCGGGTTATTAGATCTTTGCTGGAGGTGTGATCCAATAAACCAGATGCAACAAAAATCCATAGTATCGCTCTTGTGGGTACCTGGATCAACCAGGATCCGAGGTGTAAAAAAAGCCAACATAAACAATCTTTTCATACCTAATCTGTATTTCTTCCCCACCATTCCGGTCTTTCTAATGAAGCGCCATCTATGGCGAAACAGTCACAACAGGCTACATCCCAGTCGTCTCTATTGGTAAAAAGGGTACCAAAGCATACATCCCCAACTTCATGGGGTCCCAATGTCCCCGGTGTGGTAAAAGTCCTGATTATATCAGTAGATGAAACCTGGAAAAAGCCCAGCACTACCTCTTCTTCATCTTCAACATTAAAGGTATTGCCCTGGATAGGCCCCGGAACAGGATCTAAGATACTCCCCTGCTGTTGGGCCAAATCAGCAGCCCTACTTAAATAATCAAATGCCATTTCACTAACCGAAAATTGGCGGACACTGAAATAATGTTGAAAGCTAAATTCACGATTGGGTAATAAACTTCGGTTTGCAATTTCAAACCCCCTTAGTTTATTAAAAGATGTGTTATCGGAATGAAATAACCGGATATTTGATGGATCATTCTGAACACCCAAAATATAACAGGTTGGAGCCCCAAAGGGATTACAAGCACCTTCTTCCGTAAAGTTCCATGCTTCTTCCACCTGCCATCGGAGCCATTTCTCAGATTCATCTGCACCCAGATCAACATCTATAAAGAGACGAATTGTATTTTCCAGATTATCAGAGACCTCAACCTCGAAATAAATACTATCCATACGTGCAGGTTCAGCCATCTTTTGTGGAATGGTTTGATATTTTCTTCCATCAGGTAATTCTATGGTCAGGTAATATTCATTTCCAGGTGTGCCTTTCACCTGATTTGGGATCATGCTGTATAGCCCATCACTTACTTGCTGGTATGCCTGGGTATTGCCCTTATCATCACCCAGGATAACATTTGCACCGTTTACCGGACTGTTTGGTTTGTCAGGACTGGTTGAAAGAGATAGTTTAATAAATTGCTCCTTACCAGCATTGGTAAAATTGCCGTCTATCACCAAAAATTCCTGATTAGTATCAGTGGTAAGCGTGAAAGGCTCTACGCAACCACACATACTTAATAAACAAATACAACTAAAAACTTTTATATAGATTTCCAATATTCAGGTCTTATTTCAGTGGAGTTGGGTATAATACTACAATCACAGCACACCTTCATCCAAAAAGTAGTGTCGCATACTGTTGAATCACAAGGCGGACATATTCTTTCAACCTCATGGGGCTCAAGCAAATCCGGAGTGGTAAATGTCCTCACCGTATCCACAGAAGCTACCTCAAAAAAACCGAGAACCTTCTCCTCAGGATCGTTGACATTAAAAATATTTCCTCGAACACTACCAGGAACGGGATCAAAAAATGTTCCCTGTTGGTTACTCAGCTTATTTATATTATCCCAATAATTAAAAGCTTCTTCTGTAATGGAATACTGAAAAGCAGTAAAATAGTGTTGGTAATTAAATTGTTGATGGGGCAGCAGACCACGTTTGCTTAAGCGGAAGTCTCTTAACTCCCGAATGCTGGATGATTCGGAATGATAGATAAATATTTTATCCCGGTCTATGGGGACATCAGTTACATAACAGGCCCTTACATTGTTTATGGTGTCACACTTTTGTTCTGTAAGGAAGTTAAATGCTTCGTTGATTTCCCAACGAAACCATACTTTATCAGGTCTATCACCCAGGGGTGTGTTTACAAACAGGTTTACAAAGTTTAATTCGGAGAACCTGTCATCGATTTCCAGCTCGAAGGTCATGGTATCGGGTTTAATGGATTCGGGCATGGTTTGAGGCACAGATTCATATATTTCTCCATCATTAAGTTGTATTCTTAAGTGGTAGGTTATCCCTATTCCTATGCTGAAATTTCCCGGGTTTAAAATATATGTACCGGGAGTATTACTATCCTCTTTATAATTAGCAACGTTACCCAGGTTATCAATCAAAGACACGTTGGCATTAAATTCATTTTGGCCTAGTTCACCCGGGTCGAATGACCTGAACAGCTTAACAATTTGAGGCAGTCCTGTATTATCAATCCTACCATCGACTACCAAGAGGTTAGGCTGGGTACCACTATCAAAGTCAAAAGGTTGGGTACAATAGAGAAACATTAAAAAGACCAATAAGCAATATCTCGACATTTTTGTGCTTTTCAATGCCTAATTAACAGATTTATCAATCAAATGATTTACTCAGTACCTTTTCATTTATAGCTGATAAACAAATCATATTTTCAAAATTCAATATTGTAAGTAACTGAAGGAAAGATTCTTTCCAAGACGGTTAGTTTAAAAGCGTTGGTTACACTTGCATTATCCTGTCTGAAAAACACAGAAAATGCATTATTCCTTGAGTATAGGTTATAAATAGAAAACGTAAGGCTGGATTTAAATCGCTGTCTTTTTACCCTACCCCTGTTGATAGTATAGGCTACATCCAAACGGTGATAGTCCGGTATCCTGAATTGATTTCTTTCTGAAAAATGAGGGATCACTGTTTGCCCCTGTCTAAAGCTGGCAATTGGTGCAGTGACCGGCCGGCCGGATCTATAGGTGAAATTAACCGACAATTCGTTCTTTTTATTTACATTATAGTTAAGTGTAAGATTGACATTGTGCGGTTGATCGAAATTTGCCGGGAATGCCTCACCATTGTTGATCACTTCATCCTGGAAATCACCGTTAATAGTATTTTTTGACCTGGAGTATGTATAAGCAAAAGATCCGGTTAATCTTCCGGTTGCTTTCTTCAGAAGCAACTCGGCACCGTAGGCTTCTCCATCCCCGGCCACCAGCTGCGTTTCAATTTGATTATTGATAAGCAGGTCAGCAAGATTTTTATATTCTACAATATTGTCAATATCCCGGTAAAAGATCTCCAAAGAGGTTTCATAAGTGTTCAGCTTAAAGTTTTTGAAAAAACCGATGGAATAGTTATCCGCCTGGGCTGGCGGTATAAAACCGGTACTTACCTGCCAAACAGCCGTGGGCACAGCTGCCGAGGTGTTGGATATGAGATGGATGAATTGGTTATTCCTGTTATAGCTTAATTTAAACGAACTTGCGGACCCCAGGCCAACCTTAAGGGACGCCCTGGGCTCAAGACGTGTAAAGGTGTTAATGACATCACCCGCTGAAAAAAAAGTGGTATCAACAATGTTGTCTACGGTTCGGGGTTGCCCTTCAGCATAGGAAAAAACTGAAGCAGTACCCAAATGCTGGAATATGGCATATCTGAGACCAATTGACATCGAAAAGCCTCCAATAAGGTCAAATTCATCATTGATATACAACCCTATCTCCCTGCCATCATCTTTTTCCACCGAAGCGCTGGCGATAGAAGACTGGTCATTGAAAGGGGTGCGGGATTCAGGATTCATGATGTAACTCGTTACCTCCCCTCCAGCATTAATTTTATGTCTTGAAGGACTCCAGGTAATATCTTCTTTAATTTTAAAGTATTCTATCCCATTGGTCAGGTTAAATGCATCGAAGCCCTCCTCATCAAAAGATTTATTATCATTCCGTCCCCAATTGACTGTCAAATTTGAAAAAAGACTTTTATCAATAATGTAGCTCCAATTAAGCCCAAGAGTTTCATTGTCCCATTCAAAACCTAATTGGTTAGAAAATTTGAAGTTATCATGGCTTCGATAATAGGTCAGATAGACTTTATTATTCCCATTAAAGAAGTGCGTAACCTTAGCATTGACGTCAAAAAAAAATGCCGAACTTTCTTCATCATCTGTAAATCGCCTGACGATCCAATCTGAGTATGAAGACCTGCCACTAAGTAAAAAAGAAGTCTTACCTTTCTTTATAGGGCCTTCATATAAAACTTTACTGGATACCAAACCAATGCCTGCTTTTAGTTTATGCATTTCCTTGTTTCCATCCCTGACCTGAACATCCAGCACAGAGGAAAGCCTTCCACCGTATTGTGCAGGAATGTTTCCTTTATATAAAGACACATCACTTAAAGCATCCGGATTAAAAACTGAGAAGAATCCCAGCAGATGTGAAGAATTGAATATCAGGCTACCATCCTGAAGTATCAGGTTTTGGTCAATATTCCCTCCACGAACGTTAAAGCCAGCCGCTCCTTCACCAACCGTACTGACTCCGGGAAGGGTTAAAATGCTTTTAATCAGGTCGGCTTCGCCAAGAAATGAAGGTACCTGCCTGATCTGGCGCGGGGATATCCTGGTCAATCCTATCTGAACCGTATTGATATTTTGATCGTCTGCCTGTCCTTTGACAATAACTTCCTCAAGCTCTACAGCTTCCTCATAAATTTCTACGTTCCAGGTACTGTTGTTTAATACATTTATATTTTGCCTTAATGGTTCATAACCAAGCAGCCGGATCTCTGCATTGTGTACGCCTATGGGTATATCCAGCGCGTAAAATCCGTTTTCATCGGTATTGGTGGATAAATTCAGATCGGATATAAATACAATAGCCCCCACGAGTGGTTCAGCGGTATCCTTATCTTTGACTGTTCCGGAGATTGTTGCTTTTCCGGTTGAATTAATTTGTGAAGAATCCCCAAGATTGATGGCCCCTGATACCAGTAAATTTTTTCTTAAAGCCTCTTGCTTATTAACGTAATAATCCTCTGAAAACTGCCTTGATAGATCCGAACGCTTAGCAATAACAAAAGCATAATCCGAATAAGTAACAAACGAAAGATCAGTTCCTTTAAGCAGCTGCTCTAATGCATTTGTCATATCCGGGGCCTGTATGGAAATGGATAATTTACGCTCCGGCAGCCATGATTTTTTATAATAAAAACTCACCGGATAGTTGGCTTCCAATGCTGATAGAATCCCTGTTAAAGATTGGTTTGTGAAGGTTATCTTAACAGTATCTTGCTGTGCTTGAAGAAGATTACTAAAGAAAAAAAGTATTATACTAATTAGTATATATTTTACCATAAATGATTGTCAAAACTTTAGCTGGTAATTGTTTAAGAAATGTTCCTACCAAAGATTGTCTCAATATTAAATATAAATTTTAGACCCAAAGAGTTCATCACTAATTGAAAACTTATCACTTTTACATCTTTTTTTTAGGATATTTCATTTTTACTAGAAATAAGGGCATTATGAGAATTAAAATGGAGCGAATTGCGGTCTTGTCACTACTAATGAGCGCTTGCTCAACTTTTGAGTCTGAAGAAAGGCTTTTTGAGTTGGTCAATCCTTCAGAGAGTGGCATTGAATTTATTAACTATGTGGAGGAAAATAAAGGACTTAACATCATTGAATACCTGTATTTCTATAATGGGGGTGGGGTAGCGATTGGAGATATTAACAATGATGATTTACCAGATATTTACTTTACTTCAAATCAAGGCAGTAATCAGCTTTATTTAAATAAAGGCGGGATGTCTTTTGAAAATATCACAGAACGATCCGGGGTTGCCGGTGAAAGCGACTGGAGTACCGGGGCCACCATGGCGGATGTAAATGGAGATGGTTACCTGGACATTTATGTATGTAATGTCAGTGAGTATAAAGGACTAAGGGGAAGAAATGAGTTATTCATCAACAATGGTGATAATACCTTCACGGAAAAGGCTCAGTTTTATGGTTTGGGGTTCAAAGGATTTTCAACACAGGCTGCATTTTTTGACTACGACATGGATGGTGACCTGGACATGTATCTCCTGAATCATGCAGTCCATACCAGACGATCATATGGAAGCTCGGACCTAAGATATGAGAAAGCTATCAGAGCCGGGGACCGGTTATTTAACAATGATTTTAGGGGTAAAGAACCTTATTTTGAAGATATCACGGATGAATCCGGCATTTTCCGCAGCCTTATCGGTTATGGGTTAGGCATCTCCCTGGGAGACATCAATCAGGACGGTTGTATTGATATCTACGTTTCTAATGATTTTCATGAAAATGATTATCTGTACATGAATGATTGTGATGGCACCTTCACTGAAAAACTTCAGGAGATGACCGGTCACAGCAGCCGCTTTTCTATGGGAAATGATATTGCTGATTACAATAATGATGGTCACCCGGATATAATTTCCCTGGACATGCTACCCGAAGATGAGTCTATCCTGAAAAAATCTGCAGGAGAGGAATCCAATAAGGTTAGCGATATCAAGTTATCTTTTGGGTATCATCCTCAGCTCGCTCGAAATACGTTGCAATTAAATAATGGAGATGGTACTTTTAGTGAGATCGCCTTATTCGCTGATATTTATGCTACAGACTGGAGCTGGGCGCCCCTTTTTGCAGATTTTGACAATGATGGCTTCAAAGATTTATTCATCTCCAATGGTATTTGGAAGCGGCCCAATGACCTTGATTACATCAATTATGTCTCTAATGTCGGCCAAAAATTATATAAAGAAGTTAGTCGGGATTCAGCTGATAAAACACTTATTTCCCTTATGCCCACCGAGCAGATCAGCAATTATGCATTCAAAAATCTTGAGGGCAGGGAATTTGAAAATGTGAGTGAAAAGTGGGGTTTTGAACGTGGGTCTTTTTCTAATGGTTCTGCCTACGGCGACCTGGACAATGATGGCGATCTTGATTTAGTGGTCAACAATATCAATCAAAAAGCTTTTTTATATGAAAACCTTAGTGATAACAAAGGCGGGAACTACTTAAAATTCAAATTCAAAGGACAGCAACGAAATCCTCAGGGTATAGGCACCAGAATTTTTTTGAAATATTCTGATACCATACAATTCCAGCAACTAACCCTGACCAAAGGATATATATCTTCGGTAAATGATAATCTTATTTTTGGCGTTGGTGTAAAATCTTTAATTGACACTGTGAAAATAATTTGGCCAAATAAAAAACAACAGTATCTCACAGGTGTGGCTACCAATCAAACATTAACCATCGATTATCGTGATGCGACTGACCCTAAACAAGATGGGGATAATCTAAACCCTACAGCTGAGAAGAAACTATTCTCAGCAGTCAACAAGCAATCCATTAACTATAAACACCAGGAAAATGATTACAAAGACTATGATGTGGAATATTTGATACCACATAAACTATCAACTTTAGGCCCAGCAATGGTAGTTGGTGACATAAATAATGATGGGCTCGATGACTTTTTTGTGGGGGGAGCCAAAGGCCAGACCGGAAAGATCTTTATACAGGATGCGTTTGGTGATTTTTCAACACTTGATTCTGAAATTTTGGATCAGGATAAAGATTATGAAGATGTCGATGCATTATTTTTTGATGTTGACCTGGATAATGACCTGGACTTGGTAGTCGCTGGTGGAGGAAATGAGATAAACGATTCAATCCGCACACGAATTTATAGATTCCAAAATGGTAAGATTGTTTCCTCGGAAACCATCCATAATGATAACATAAATGCTTCCTGCCTGGCAGCACATGATTACGATCAGGATGGTGATATTGATCTTTTTATCGGGAGCAGGTCTATGCCAGGTTCTTATGGTGTCAGCCCTCGGCAATATTTGCTAAAGAATGACGGGCAGGGGAATTTTACAATAGCTAAAACTTTTGAAGAAATCGGGATGGTGAGTGATGCAGTTTGGAGTGACAATAATGGTGATGGCAGGAATGATTTGGTTTTAGTAGGAGAATGGATGCCGGTTACTATACTTAGAAATGCAGCAGGTAGCTTTGATGAAACTGCCCCTCCTGTAGAAATTGAAGGAACCAGTGGTTGGTGGAATACCATTGAAAATACAGACCTGGACGACGATGGGGATGATGACTATTTGTTAGGAAATTATGGTTTAAACATGAAGGTAAAAGCAGTACCCGCAAAACCAGCAACTTTATATGTGAATGATTTTGATAGTAATGGAAGTATTGACCCAGTCCTGGCGTTTTACAAGGATGAAGAACTGATCCCTTTCCCCACCTTAGGGAACCTGGTAACTCAGGTTGTTAGCATTAGAAAAAAATTCAATTCGCATCGTGACTTTTCTAATGTTCGCTCTATAGATGATTTATTTGATCAAGAACAAATGGACGGAATGGTTATTAAGGAAGCTGAAATATTCGAATCAGGGTGGCTGAACAATGAGGATGGAAAATTAAAGTTTACCGCTTTTCCGGAAAAAGCACAATACTTCCCGGTATTTGCTATTGAAACCGTGGATTTTAACAATGATGGAATTACAGATATTCTTTTAGGGGGAAACCTGACCGGCGCATCTGTAAATTATGGAAGATACGATGCTGGTTATGGTTTATTATTAAAAGGCCAGAGGGATAACAGCTACAAAGCCATAACTCCATTGCAAAGTGGTATTCAAATAAAGGGCGAGGTGCGAAAGATTTCCAAAATCATTATACAAGGTGACACATTTTTTATCGTGGCAAGGAACAATGATTCATTGATGATCATTAAACAAAATAAAGGGATCAATTAATTTTATAAGAGAATTAAGAAGTAAGTATGGGAAGATTATTTTTTTTAACCGCTCTGATAGCTGCCTCATTTTTTGGGTGCAAAGAGTCGTCGACTGAGTATAAAAAAGCACTGGATGATGCGGAGTTTTTTCATCGCACGTTAAAACAACTCACCGATGTTATCGTCTATGATATTTTTTCTCCGCCGGTAGCCAGCAGGGTTTATGTTTATCCCTGTATTGCCGCATATGAAGCCATCGTACCAGACTCCAATAACCTCCAATCCCTTGCAGGCCAACTCACTGGATTTAACAGTCCGCCCATACCTGAGCAAACGAAATCCTATGACTTTCGGGTAGCAAGCCTGAAGGCATTCCTAAAAACAGGTAAAGCTTTGGTATTTTCAGAAGATAAGATGGATGCGTATGAAAATAAGCTATGGGAAGAAGTTAAACAATTGGGTATACCGGATGATGTGTTTGAAAATTCCTGTGATTATGGAGAAAAAATCGCTGATCATGTGCTTGAATGGGCTGGTAAGGATAACTATAAACAAACCAGGACTTACCCAAAATATACAGTTCGGGAACCTGATGAATACTGGAAACCGACGCCTCCTGACTATATGGAAGGTATTGAACCTCACTGGAATAGAATCAGGCCCTTCGTTATAGACTCAGCCACACAATTTATTCCTGTAAGGCCAACAGCATTTAGCATGCGCAAAGGCTCTGAATTTTACAACGAACTAATGGAGGTTTACGAAACTGTCAACAATTTGAATATGGAACAAGAGGAAATAGCCCAATTTTGGGATTGCAACCCTTATGTGTCCCACCATGCGGGCCATGTAATGTTCGCAACCAAAAAAATTACTCCAGGCGGCCATTGGGTAGGTATTGCAACCATTTCCAGCCGTACTGCCGAACTTGACTTCACGGCCTCAATAGAAGCCCATGCCTTGGTTACTATCTCGCTGGCGGATGCGTTTATCAGTTGCTGGGACGAGAAATGGAGAAGCATACTGGTAAGACCGGAAACACTTATCAACAAGTACATCGATGAAGATTGGTCGCCACTGCTTCAGACCCCGCCTTTTCCTGAGTATACCAGTGGCCATAGCGTCGTTTCGGGTGCTGCATCTACGATGTTGTGCAAAGTATTTGGTGAAAATTTTCATTTCAGAGATACCACTGAGGTTGAATACGGGCTTCCGGTAAGGGAATTTAATTCATTTGCACAGGCAGCAGAAGAAGCAGCAATAAGTAGATTATATGGTGGCATTCACTATCTGCCAGCCTGTGAAGCTGGACTTGATCAAGGTAAGAAGCTGGGCACCTATATTGTTAAAAATATTAACACAAGGCATAAGGGGATCACAAATAAGTTATCATTTAAATAAGGACATTATAAACCAAAAGCGAGGCCAAATAAGCCAGAGCGGTCATGTAAAACAACTGGATCATTGGATATTTCCAACTCCTTGTTTCACGTTGGGTAATTGCCAGTGTACTCATACATTGCATGGCAAAAGCATAAAAAACCAACAATGACATTCCAACAGCAAAGCTGTAATAAGGTTCTCCGGATACTGGATCTACTTCATTTCTTAGGTTGGAAAGTATGGACTGGTTATCATTTGTTCCCACACTATAAATAGTGGCAATAGTCCCAACAAATACTTCCCTGGCTGCGAATGAGGTGATTAATGCTATCCCGATCTTCCAATTAAACCCTAAAGGCTCAATAGCTGGTTCAATAGCTTTTCCAAAGATACCTGCATAAGAATGTTCCAATTTGTGAGCTGCGATTTTATTTTTCAGTTGAGTCCGATCGATGTCCTGATTCGATAATTCATTTTTTACAATCTCTTCCGCATTATTAAATTTTTCGCCCGGTCCATAAGAGGAAAGAAACCAAAGAATAATAGAGATGACCAGGATTATGCGGCCGGCTTCCCAAACGAATGTCTTACATTTCTGGAAAATGGTTATAAAAATATTCTTAAACCTTGGCCATCGGTAAACCGGTAGCTCGATCAAAAAATGTTGATCATCTTTGATACTGAGTAATTTATTAATCACTAAAGCAGCTATTAAAGCAAAAACGAAGCCTAAAACATACAATCCGGTAAAGGTTAGTCCTTTATAAGTGAAAAATCCTAAAAAGTATCCTTCAGGAATAATTAAAGCCACAATGATTGCATAAACCGGGAGGCGGGCGCTACAGCTTATTAAAGGTGTAATCATTATTGTTACCAGGCGGTTTTTCCAATTTTCAATATTCCGTGTTGCCATTATTGCCGGCACTGCACATGCCATACCTGAAATTAGTGGCACCACACTCTTACCGTTCAGACCAAACTGACGCATCAGTCTGTCGGTTAGGAACACTGCCCGGGACATATATCCAGTCTCTTCCAGAATGGCTATAAATCCAAACAGCAGTGCTATCTGAGGTATAAAGATCATAATGCCACCAATACCAGGAATAATTCCTTCTACCAGTAAATCTGTAAGTACTCCAGATGGTAAAAACTGGGAAAAGAATTGGCTTAACCCTACGAACCCCTGGTCGATTATATCCATAAATGGTTCAGCCCAGCTGAATATTGATTGAAAGATCAATAGCAGAAGAAACCCAAAAATAAAATAACTCCAAAACCCATGCGCAAGAAACTTATCCAGATAGGCTGTGATCTTGACCGACCGATAGCCATTGCTACCACGTTTCATAACTATATCTTCCAGTCGATGTCGCAATTCTTTATATCGTTCAACTGTTTCCCTGGTCTGTGCTGACTCAGGGGAAAAATTATGATCATTGATCAATTGCTTTAAAAAATGATAGTCATCACTGCCAGGACTGAACTTAGATCCTGGTTGCTGAATCATTTGATAGGCTAAATAGTTATTGCTTACATTGAACCTGTTTTTAACCGCATTTATGATACCATTACTAAAAAGATTTACATTAAAAAAAGGCTGATAGCTTTGGCTTACCGGTTTTGATAACTCCGCCTTTAATTCTTCAATACCTTCTCCGGAACGGGCATTAACTTCTAATACCTTAGTATTGAACCGGATGGCTAATTTTTCTTTATCAATCCATAGGCCCTCACCACTAGCCAGATCAACCATATTTAATACAAGTATTGTTGGTATGCCGAGGTCACTAATCTCAGTAAACAAAAGAAGGTTTCGCTCCAGGTTGCTTGCATCCACCACCATCATGATCAGGTCAGGATGATCTCCATTCTCATCATCACTTAGTATATCAAAGACCACTTTTTCATCTGCTGATCTGGGATAAATGCTGTATATACCCGGCAGGTCGGTGAGCTGTATTTTGTTTTCTTTTACATATATACTACCTGTTTTTTTTTCTACAGTAACCCCGGAAAAGTTTCCTACTTTTTGATTTAGACCGGTAATTTGATTGAATAGTGAAGTTTTACCGCTATTAGGATTACCGATTATTGCTACATTCTTAACTTCTTCCATTAACCTTACAAACGGAGATATTTTTGGCATCTTTTTTTCGAATAGATAGCCACTGATTTCCTAATTTTATGCAGATGGGATCTCCAAATGGCGCATGATAACTGTATTCTATTTCTGCTCCGGGAAACATGCCCATTTCCAATAACTTAATAGAAAAATCACATTCAATTAACCCGTTAATAACCGCCCTGTCGCCTGGCCTGAGATCCAAAATGCTTTTCATTTTATTTAGACTAATTATAAATTAGAAGCGTGAAGACAAAACTAACCGCTAGAAAGGAGATTTTATAATAATTATGAGAATAACTTTTGAAGCTTAAATATTTAAATCTTGGTAAAAAAAATTGCTATAATCGGGCCCGAGTCAACAGGAAAATCCACACTTTCTGAGTCATTAGCAAGTGTTTTTAACACTGAATGGGTACCAGAATGCGCCAGGATCTATCTAAACCAGATCAAAAGGCCTTATAAAAAGGAAGACTTAACAGAAATTGCGAAAGAACAAATAAAACTGGAGGAAGACCGGATGTTAAAAGCAAATCATCTGTTAATCAGTGATACCAATCTAATTGTGATCAAGGTTTGGAGTGACTATAAATATGGCCATACTGACCCATGGATATTAGAAAATCTATCTCAAAGGCACTATGATTATTATTTATTAACCAACATTGATTTACCGTGGCAAGATGACCCCCAGCGTGAGCATCCTCATTTGAGGGAATACTTCTTTCTTATTTATTTAAATTATCTGAAAGATAATGGACTTCCATTCGATGTGGTTTCTGGCACGGAAAGCAAACGATTACAAAATGCCCAACAGGTCATCAACCAGAAATTTGGGTAACAATTTCGTGATTTAGTAGTTCATTACCCTAAGGGGTGCCCAGTTAATTAGCGGGCTGAGATCATACCCATTGAACCTGATCCGGTTAGTACCGGCGAAGGGAGGGAATAGTTTACGGCAGTACAACCCCTTGTGCTGTCATGTTAAACATTTAAAAATATTACAATGAAAAAAATGCTATACTTATGGCTTTTAATAAGCCACTGGACGGTTTATGCGCAAACCAAAAAATCAGATTCCATTCCAACGAAAGAATTGGAAGAAGTTGTTATCCAGGCTGTAAGATCAGAAGCGTTTTATCCTGTTACCTCTAAAATAGTAAGTCAGACAGAGATTGAAAAAGTATATTTTGGTCAGGATGCAGCCACAGTAATTGAGCAAACTACACCGTCTCTAGTTTTGTATTCTGACGCCGGCACCCGTTTTGGAAACTACAATTTGTTCAGACTGAGGGGAATCGATCAGACCAGGATTAATATGACACTTAATGGTGTTCCTCTGAATGATATGATAGATCAAGGGGTGTTTTTTTCAAACTTCTCAGATTTTGCCAATAGCATCCGGTCTTTTGAAGTACAACGTGGTGTAGGCACCAGCACCAACGGAACTGCATCTTATGGAGGTTCCGTAAATTTCCAGTCTGTTAAGCTAACAGACCCGGAACCTAGCTATGAGTTAAACCTGGTAGGAGGATCATTCGACACCTATCGGGCGGCTGCTGAGATTAAAACCGGCTTAATGAAAAATAATACTGCATTCTATGGAAGGTACAGCCGAACGTTGTCAGGTGGATTTAAAAATCACTCCAGTTCAGATGCTCAATCCTTTTTCTTTTCAGGAGGATACTTTGGAAATAATGATGTACTAAAAATTACCGCCTTTGCAGGAAAAACTGAAAATGATCAATCCTATCTGCCAGTGCCCATATCGGTAATAAATGAAGATGAAAAGACTAACCTGAACAATGACAACGATACAGATGATTTTGAACAAGAAATGATTCAAATTCAGTATTCGAGGGCTTTCAATAACAAAACTTCTATAAATACAACCTTGTATTATGGAGGATCAAGAGGGTTTTTCCCTTTTAGCCTTAATGACACCTCACAATTGGTCTTTGGCTTAAGAAATAACCACTTTGGATTGATAGGTGACATTGCTTATAACATGGGCGATCTGAGCTTTACCGGAGGTATGCATGCTTATACTTTCTTAAGAAAGAATGAAGAGTGGGTTGCCCCTAATTCATCAAACCCTTATTATGATGATAATTCCACCAAAAATGAATTAAGCCTTTTTGCTAAGGCTAACTATAAGCTTGGAAAATTGAATATTTTTAGTGACTTACAATTAAGGCTGGTAAGTCTTGAATTTGATGCCAGGGCACTAGAAGATCTTACCGGAAATCAGACGAAGACTAGAGATTTTGCGTTTTTTAACCCAAAAATTGGTTTTGGATATCAACTAACAAATAATTCCAGCATTTATGCCTCTTATGGCAGGGCGAGCCGTGAACCCGCAAGGACCGACTTTCTCGGTCAGGATGCTTCCTCCATAAGTGCAGCGAATGTAAATCAGGTGGTGAATGAAAGCCTGGTGCGTGAAGAGCGTGTAAATGATTATGAAGCAGGTTATAAGTATACATCCGACAAATTGCATATTAAAGGAAATTTCTTTCATATGGATTTTAAAGACGAGATCGCTCCGGTGGGTGAATTCATAGCAGATGCCTTCATCCAGTTAAAGAAAAATATTCCTGAAAGTTTTAGGCAGGGCGTAGAACTTGAAATTGAGTATAAACCCATCAATAAACTTTCTGTCAACAATAACATAACATATTTGAACACAAACGTTAGCTCTTTTTTTGATGAGCGTACAGACCAAACTTTTGATGACGTTAGACACATCTTTGCCCCAACCTGGAATACTTATCATTCGATCACATACAATTTAAATAAGCAATTAACCATAAATTTTAGTGGCCGGTATAATAGCGAATCTTTTCTTGAACTTAGTAACCGAAACGATCTGGTACTGCCTTCATACTTTATTATGGATTCGAGGATTAATTATCAATTGAGTGAAAAATATCAAATATCGTTGATGTTGAACAATATATTCGATGAAAGATATTTTACTAATGGAGCTCCGGTTGATCTTGATTTTGATGGTGTCAATGACGAACCTGCTTATAATATTCAAAGTCCTAGAAGTTTTTTTCTTCAATTTAAAATGACGCTTTAAATGTCCTCACATCATGTCGTAAGAGAAGGACAGGAATATGGTTTGATCATAACGGATTACCACCCATCCATTGAAAACAGGATAATTGAATTAATGGAGTGGTCGCCAATCGTGGCTGTGCTTGAGCAGAGTGCTGAGGAGCTATTAGATTTAGGGCTTAAAATAGACCTTTTGATTGCTACAAAAAGTATAAAGAACCGAAATTATGTGCTTAATGAATACTCCCCTTTAAAAATTTTTGAAACAGATGACCATGAAGGACAGTTATTTACCGCCCTTTCATATTTCTACACGCAGAAATACATGGATATAAACATTGTTGGCAGGGTCAACCCTTTTGAAATTGTAAGTCTGGCCGAACCGTTTGTATACACTATGAATATTGTTTTGAGCAATGAACATCAGCGAATAATTATCAATAATTCTACAAAATTTTCCAAATGGTATAAAAGGGGTGAAAAATTAGGTTTCTCACCCCTTAAAAAACAATCCTGTGTCAAAACAACTAACTTATTGCCACGAATGGAAAATGAACTGATCGAAGATGAAATCAATTTTCAG
Source organism: Cyclobacteriaceae bacterium (assembly GCA_051155775.1). Classification (GTDB taxonomy): domain Bacteria; phylum Bacteroidota; class Bacteroidia; order Cytophagales; family Cyclobacteriaceae; genus CAYSCZ01. The sequence goes on from DAXETV010000032.1 coordinate 20,486, forward strand.
GTGGAAAATGATGGGCTTATAACCCTTGAAATCAATCATTCACCCTTTTTATTTATTGAAGAAACTTAATTTTCTTTTATCCCTCTTACTATTCTGTCTTTACCATTCAAATCCTTGAAAATAGCTGCATCAATGAATCCTTCATTCAGCATCAATTGTTTTACTTCATTGCCGAAGGCTTCATTAATCTCAAAGTACAATTTCCCATTGGGCTTTAACCAAAATTTTGCTTTATCAATTATATGATGATAAAAAGTCAAAGGATTTTCTGATGATACAAACAAGGCATCCTCGGGCTCAAAACATACTACATTTTTATGCATCATCCTTCTTTCATCCTCACTTATGTATGGTGGATTAGAAACTATTATATCCAAAAAATGATAAGGAAGTTCAATATGAAAAATATCCCCTTCTATTGTGTTAATTTCTGCATGAAGATTCCTTGCATTTTCTTTCACAACTTGAAGGATGTCCTGGTTAATGTCCAAACCAATAACTTCCGGGTTTTGTAATTCTTTAGCCAATGTTAGGCCAATGCATCCAGAACCAGCACCAATGTCCAGCACTTTGAGATTTTCAGCATTATTCTCCTTGATAATCAAATCAACCAATTCTTCCGTTTCTTGCCTCGGTATTAGGACATTCGGATTTACCAGATATTTCCTGCCATAAAAATATGCCTCCCCCAGGATGTACTGTATTGGTTCAAAACGCTTTAGCCTGCTTACTGATTGATTAAATACAAGGCTATGTTGATCATTTATTTGAATTGATTGATTAACCATTATTTTTGGCTTATCTAGATTTAAAAAATATTCAAAAAGCATATAGGTGAGCTGAGTGGCTTCTCTTTTTACGTAGAAGCTAAAAAGTTGAGATTGTGTCGTTTGAAATAAATCTTTAGGGAATATTCGCATGATTGACAAAGCTAGGCAACAGGATGAAATATTTATGAGAAGGGCAATCGAACTGGCGGCTCTTGGCATTGGTTCTGTCAGCCCAAATCCATTGGTTGGATGCGTAATCGTACATAAAAATAAAATTATAGGGGAAGGTTGGCATCAAAGATATGGAGAAGCGCATGCAGAAGTTCATGCTATAAAAAATGTTAAAGAAAAGGAAAAACTTAAAAACTCCACAGCTTATGTGACACTAGAGCCTTGCACGCACTATGGAAAAACACCACCCTGTGTGGATTTGATGATTCAGCATAACATAAATAGGGTTGTAATAGCTAATCATGATCCTTTTCCCGAAGTTAATGGAAGTGGAATAGAGACACTACAAAAAAATGGTATCGAAGTAACAAGTGGTTTGCTGAGTGATCAATCTGCCTGGGTAAACCGCAGGTTTTTAATTTTTCAGGTGCTTCAGAGGCCCTATATTATCCTAAAGTGGGCACAAACTGCGGATGGATACTTGGCCCAAAAAAATTTCGATTCCAAATGGATAAGTAATCAATATTCAAGGCTGCTGGTACATCAATGGCGTGCTGAAGAAGATGCTATTCTGGTGGGGTACAACACAGCACTACATGATAATCCGAAACTTAATGTCCGCCAAATTAAAGGTACCAACCCCATCCGAATAGTTATTGACCCGAAACTCGTACTGCCTCCATCCCATCATTTATTTGATAAGAACCAAAAAACCATTATCTACAATTATCAATTAAATAAAACCGGGGAAGATATAATTTATATAAAAGTAAAGCGTGAAAACCTATGCCACGATATTCTGAAAGACCTCTATGCCCGTAAAATACAATCCGTCATTGTAGAGGGAGGGTCCAGCACTATTAATAAATTTATTCAATTAAACCTTTGGGATGAAATGAGAGTATTTACTGCCAGTCATTCTTTTGGAGAAGGAATACCGGCTCCTTTAATGAAAGGAGAAAAAATTCAGGAAAAAAAAATACAAAACGATAGATTAGAAATATTTATTAACTCACATGCCAGAAGAATTAATCATACCCAAAACCTTTAATAAAAAGGAAACCTATGAACTTCTTTTTCAACAGATCAAGACCCTTGTACAGGATGAAAAGGACAGGATAGCCAACATGGCAAACATAGCAAGCGCTTTGAAATATGGATTTGATTTTTTATGGGTTGGTTTTTATTTAGTAAAAGATAATCAACTAATCCTTGGGCCTTTCCAGGGGCCCATCGCTTGTTCGAGAATAGCCTACGATAAAGGAGTGTGCGGCAAAGCCTGGTCAAAATCCCAGACCATAATCGTACCGGATGTAAACTTGTTCCCTGGTCATATTGCTTGCAGTAGTGAATCCAGGTCAGAGATTGTTGTGCCCATACTTAAAAACCAGGAAGTTATCGGGGTTCTTGATATTGATAGCAGTGAATTAAATACCTTCGATGAAACTGATCAGTTTTTCTTGGACAAGATATGCAAATTGCTGATTAGTAGCATTTAAAAATATCATCAGGAAAACATTGATTTGCTAAATATTATTAAATATGATTTTTACTTCCACCACTATATAATTTACCGGAAGCCTGGATCATTATATAAGTTTCCAAAAATTTCTTCTCCCTTCCTGATCCTTTGTCTGTTGCTTTCTATTCTCTGGCCAATAGCTCGGCAGCTTCTTTAGCAAAATATGTTAGAATGATTTTGGCACCCGCCCTTTTTATACTCAATAAAGACTCCATCATTACTTTTTTTCCATCCAACCATCCCATCTTGTCCGCTGCTTTGATCATGGAATACTCACCGGATACATTATAGGCAGCAATTGGCAGTTCAGAGTCCTCAAATAATAGTTTGATCACATCGAGGTAAGAGAGTGCCGGTTTTACCATCAAAAAATCTGCGCCTTCGGCCTCATCAAGTTCTGCCTCAATTAAGGCCTCCCTAGCATTGGCAGGATTCATCTGGTACGTTTTTTTGTCTCCAAACTTAGGAGCGGAATCCAAAGCGTCTCTGAAAGGCCCATAAAAAGCACTGGCATACTTCGCAGTGTATGACATGATAGAGACATTGTAAAATTCATTTTCATCCAACAGCTCCCTCATGTATCCCACTCTACCATCCATCATATCAGAAGGACCAATGATGTCAATACCGGTTTCAGCCTGTGCCAGTGCCATAGCTCCAAGGATCTCCAGGGTTTCATCATTTAATACTTTCCCATGCTCCACTAAGCCGTCATGACCATCAGAGCTATATGGATCCATGGCAACATCAGTCATGATACAGGCTTCAGGATAATCTCGTTTAATGGATTCCAGACTTTTTAAGTAGAAAAAATCCGGATTATGACTATTGGAAGCCCTTTTGTCTTTGAACTTTTCCTCAACCACCGGGAAAATATCAAATGCTTTAATGCCTAATTGCAAACAGGCTTCAATTTCTGCTTTCATCAAATCCAAGGAATAGCGGAAGATACCGGGCATTGAATCAATGGTTTCCTTTTTGTTCACCCCATCAATAAGGAATAAAGGAAAAATTAGGTCATTGACATGCAATCGTGTTTCTTCCACCAAAGATCTAATTGCAAAGGATTTTCGATTTCTTCGGGGACGCTGGAGCATCTTTATTTTTTATTAGCTTCAAATGATCTTATTGAATGCTCTATTATATCACAACACGCATGCAATTGCTCTTCTGTCATCACAAGTGGTGGTGCAAATCGAATAATATTACCATGCGTTGGTTTGGCCAGCAGGCCGTTTTCTTTTAATGTCACACAAATATCCCATGCCGTAGTACTTTCCGGTGTATCATTAATAACCACCGCATTTAGCAATCCTTTACCACGAACCAACTTTATAAGACCAGATCCCGCTATGAATTTATTTATCCTTTCGCGAAATACCTTACCAAGCGATCTGGCGTTTTGGGCCAATCGCTCATCCCTTACTACCTCAAGTGCTGTAATTGCTACCCTGCTCCCCAGGGGATTGCCCCCAAAGGTAGATCCGTGTTGGCCTGGCTTGATCACCGACATAATAACATTATCAGCTAATACAGCAGATACCGGATAGACCCCTCCGGAGAGTGCTTTTCCAAGCACCAATAAATCAGGCCTAACATAACTAGACTGTCTTTCGCAGTGGCCTTCACAGGTACAGTCACCACAAATCCTAAGCAAACTTCCAGTTCTGGCAATACCAGTTTGTATCTCGTCAGCTATGAACAATACGTTATGCGTCCTGCATAATTCAGCTGCTTTTTTAATGTAATTATCATCTGGCACCATAACACCTGCCTCACCTTGTATCGGTTCAACCAAAAAAGCTGCCACATTTTCTTTTTTCAAAGCATCCGATAAGGCACCTAAATCATTGTATTCAATATTGATAAATCCCTTCGTATATGGGCCATAATTATTCCTGGCATCAGGGTCATTTGAAAATGAGATAATTGTAGTAGTTCTTCCGTGAAAATTACCATTTGCAACAATTATGTTTGCTTGTTCTTGATCCAGTCCTTTTTTTTCATATCCCCATTTCCTGGCAATTTTGATGGCAGTTTCAACCGCTTCGGCCCCTGTGTTCATAGGAAGCACTTTATCAAAACCAAAATACTCAGTTACATATTGCTCGTATGCACCAAGAGCATCATTATAAAATGCACGTGATGTCAGAGTTAGCTTTTCAGCTTGATCTTTTAAAGTTTCAATTATTCGTGGATGACAATGTCCTTGATTTACAGCTGAATAGGATGATAAAAAATCAAAATAACGATTGCCTTCAACGTCCCAAACATAGACCCCTTCTCCTCTGGAAAGTACTACCGGCAAGGGGTGATAATTATTAGCTCCATATTTTTCCTCAAGGTTTATTGCTTCATGGCTGTTTTGTATGGCAGAGATCATAGATTAAAAATTTATGTGAACATTTGATTATCGCAAGCGTTCAAATCTAGTTAAAATCATTCTCAACGTTGTGAAAAATAAAAAGAAGTCATACGACCCATTAAGTGATCAGGAAGATTTTTATTTTAATGAAAGTGGGTTTATGGTATTTACTGAAAAATACCATTTAAAAAGGGGATATTGTTGTAAAAGTGGCTGTAAACATTGTCCATATGGATTTAAAGTGAAGTATTAGCTTATTATTTATTTGTTAAATATGTTGATTTTACGATATTTGCGTTCCAAAATTTAATTGCATAAAATGTCAAGGATTTGTCAGGTTACAGGTAAGCGTCCACGAGTGGGAAATAATGTTTCTCATGCCAATAACAAGACTAAGCGTAAATTTTATCCAAATTTACATAAGAAGAGATTCTTTATTGCTGAAGAAGATAGATGGGTGACGCTAAAGGTTTCTTCGAAAGCATTAAGGACCATAAATAAAAACGGAATAGGTTCAGTACTTAAAAAAGCGAGGGAAAAGGGTATAATTATCGATTAAGATGGCAAAAAAAGAAAACAGAGTTCAGGTTATACTGGAATGCACAGAGCATAAAAAAACAGGACTTCCGGGCACTTCCAGATATATAACTACCAAAAACAGAAAAAACACACCCGGCAGGATTGAATTAAAAAAATATAATCCAGTACTTAAGAAATATACTATTCACAAAGAAATTAAATAGTCATGGCAAAAAAGGTTGTTGCAACGCTTAAAAAAGAAGGTGGTGTTAAATATGCCAAAGTTATAAAGGCAATTAAATCAGAGAAAACAGGAGCTTACACTTTCAAAGAGGAAATGGTAACAGAAGACAGGGTCAATGAGGTGCTTGGTTCTAAATAACTTTAAAGATTTTAAATTACATCATAATAGTTAAGTCCCTAAAAATCAGGGACTTTTTTTTTATAAATGAGCATACTTAATTTTTTCACGAAAGATAAAAAGGAGAACCTTGAAAAAGGGCTCGAGAAATCCAAGGAAAATTTTTTCTCCAAACTTAGCAAAGCAGTTGTTGGTAAATCAACAGTTGATGATGAGGTTTTAGATGAATTGGAAGAAGTATTGATCACCTCAGACGTAGGCGTGGATACAACAGTAAAGATTATTGAGAAAATTGAAGAAAGGGTAGCGAGAGATAAATATTTGAATATTAATGAGTTGAATCTAATTCTACGGGAGGAGATTGCAAACCTGCTAGCAGAAAATAACACCAAAGACCTGGAAGATTTTTATCTCCCTAAAGATTCAAAACCTTATGTTATCCTGGTTGTAGGAGTAAATGGTGTTGGTAAAACAACTACCATTGGCAAACTGGCCCATCAATTTAAAACGCGTGGTAAATCAGTGATACTGGGTGCAGGGGATACTTTCAGGGCCGCGGCGGTAAATCAGATTGAATTATGGGGTGAGCGTGTAGGGGTACCTGTTGTATCGCATGGCATGAATACTGACCCGGCATCTGTAGCTTTTGATGCTATAAAAAAAGGTATGGAAGATAAAGCTGATGTGGTGGTTATTGATACTGCCGGTCGCCTTCATACGAAAGTAAATCTGATGAATGAATTAGGTAAAATTAAACGTGTTATACAAAAATTTGTGCCCGAAGCTCCTCACGAAATCTTACTGGTGTTAGATGGAAGCACCGGACAGAATGCTTTCATACAAGCCAAAGAATTCACAAAAGTTACAGAGATTTCCGCTTTGGCGATCACTAAACTCGACGGAACGGCTAAAGGCGGTGTGGTTATCGGAATCTCTGATCAGTTAAAAGTCCCTGTTAAATATATCGGTGTAGGGGAAAAACCTGAAGACCTTCAGGTGTTCAATAAGAGGGTTTTTGTTGATTCCTTTTTTAAAAGAAACTAATTTAAAATTAAAATTTAGGGCGGCTATGAACCACTTTATAGAAAAGAAATTACTTTGCAATGGATAGTGATTTCCTAAAGACAAGTTTCTAAATCAACTCACCCACACAATCATAAAATCTTATTTGGACAATGAATAATTAAGAAAAATATTAACAACATACGAGACGACATAAAAAAACCCTCACGATATGTGAGGGTTTGTAAAAAACTGGCAACGACTTACTCTCCCACCTGTTACGGCAGTACCATCAGCGCTGAGGG
>DAXETV010000033.1:0-14811 GCA_051155775.1 Cyclobacteriaceae bacterium
TCGGTCTGTATACCAACGAGGATGAGTAACGAAGATACGAGGATTAGTTGATGTTCAATTGATAAGTTAAAAACTTAGTGATTTAGGAATCCTCGTTGCAAACGAGGACTAGATGAGGGCATATCCCCATATAGTTTCATTTTAAATCTAGTGGACTTTTTACTTCCATCAAATTATTGACCGCTGGATTTGTGTAATCCCGGTCGTACTGTTGTATGCATGGCCATAATTGAACAATCACCCATCGATCCTGGTGGTGTATTTTCTATGGCAGCGGCCCGGCGCCCCCGATGGAATGGCCTGTATGAGCCCGAAATGGGTAGCGGGCCGGCAGGCGAGTAATGAAAGCGGTACAAGGCGCCCTAAGTTTTAGGTTTATCCACACCGGCATTCTCAATCCTCACGGAGCCAAATCTTCGGTAATTCCTTTTCCTATGTGTGTTTTTGGTCCTGGGTTCCATTGCGTTGAGGCAGGGTTTTCTATTCGTAAAGATTATAATGATATTATGGAATCTACTTCTGTGGACATCAGCAAAGCTGGACGTAGATGTCCGGATATCGAAATTTTGTACCGCATGAAACCATTTTATTCCTCCATGCCTTATATAAGGCAAAACCTCTTAATATGCTGTCATTAACTGAAAAAATTGTTGTGCATGTTTGTTACAGAGACATTTTTAATGCACCAGTACTCAAATCTGATTTAGCTCGATGGGTTGGCGAGGATGAAAATTCAAACGAGTTTTTAGACTGTATTAATGCATTAGTCGAAGAGCAATTAATTGAATTTACGGATGGTTATTTAACAGTAAATGGAAAATCGAACATTATTGGGTTGCAACATAAAAAATATGGACTCACCAAAAAGCTGATTGATAGCGGTAAACGAACACTTATGTTACTAGGGAAATGTGGATTTGTTAAGTTTATAGGTGTATCAGGTTCAGTTGCGGCAAGTAACCCTACGCTAAACACACATTTTTCAGGGGTAGGTCACGTTGACTTAGATCTATTTATGATTACTTCCAGGAATAGTTTATGGATATTTTTGCTAATCGAAAGGCTGTATACCAATCTACTTAAAACCTTTACAAGCAAAAAATTTTACTGCTTCAATTATGTGACTGATGAGTCTTTTCTGGAAATCTACAATAAGAATTTTTTTACGGCTACTGAATTGATCAATCTTAAGCTGATTTTGGATAAAAAAGTATTTGACAGTTTTATTCAAAAAAATCTTTGGTATAAAGCATATTACTCTGAATGCTTCAATGAATCGCAAACAACTCGAAATTCTACTACCAATACTATCCAGAAATTGATGTGGCTCCCTAATTTTTTATGTTTTTCTCTATTTGTTTTTGGAAGGGCATTAAGAAGGTTTGATATTACGTTATTAAGGGAGCTGAGCACTAATTTTAATCCAGAGGTTAAATGCAACTTGAGAAGGCTATCAGTCCCCAGAGGAGGATACCAGGACCAGATAAAGGATAAATTTGAAAGCCTTTTCAAAGAGAATTTCAGACCATACTATAGTATACATATTATGGAATATCTTTTTCCAAAAGTGAGCTTATTTAAAAAAGAAACCAACAATATTCACGACAATGAGCATAGCCAGTTATTCAAGAAATACAATGAGGTAAGCAATGCCAAAAGTATTATTTAGTCATTCTTATTTTTATCGATTCGATAAAAAACAATGGGCAATTGGAGAGCCATACCCTCCTTTAATGACGATTACAGCCGCTGCATTCTTAAGAGAAAATGGCTTTGAAGTAGATCTTTTTGATGTTGGACTTCGCGATTCTGAAAATGGACTGAACGATAAGATTGAAGAATTTCAGCCAGACTATTTTGTGATCTTTGATGACGGATTCAACTATTTGACTAAAATGTGCCTTACCACCATGAGGGAAGCTGCTTTTAAGATGCAACGAATGGCCAAAAAGCAAGGCATAAAGACTATTACATGTGGTTCCGACTCAACCGATCACTGGGAGAAATACCTTGAGAATGGTGCTGATTTTATCATTCAGGGGGAGGGAGAGATCACTCTGCTCGAACTATTAGAGCGACTTGAAAGAAAATTAACGATATCTGAAGTTTCGGGAATTTCTTACATTCGGGATGGGTCGATAAGAAGGAACTCAAAAAGGCCGGTACTAGTAGATTTGGACAAGCTTCCCAATCCGGCATGGGATTTAATTGATTTGGGTAGCTATCTAGACATCTGGTGTTCAAAAAAGAAAATACCATATCTCAACATTGCAACCACAAGAGGGTGCCCATACAAGTGTAACTGGTGCGCCAAGCCAATTTATGGTAACCGATATAATTCACGGTCTCCTCAGCGAGTGGTTGATGAAATTGAAGTCCATGTAAACAACCACCACATTGATCACTTTTGGATGTGTGATGATATTTTTGGTTTAAAGCCAGGCTGGGTGCAGCAGTTTAGAGATGAGCTAGGTCATAGGAACCTAAAAATCAAATATAAAATTCAATCAAGAGCGGACTTATTACTTCAGGAGGATAACATTGAAGCGTTGGTGGCATCCGGACTTGATGAAGTATGGATCGGTGCTGAATCAGGATCTCAGGGAGTTCTGGATGCTATGGATAAAGGGATCTCTATTGACCAAATAAGAACCTCTACAAGAATATTGAAATCATTTGATATTAAGGTGGCCTTTTTCATTCAATTTGGTTATTTAGGAGAAACAATGCACGACATTAAGAAGACCATTCACTTGGTATTGGACCTCATGCCTGATAAATTGGGTATTTCTGTTTCATATCCCCTACCGGGAACCAAATTCTACGAAAAAGTAAAAGTAGACCTTGAAAAGAAACAGAATTGGGTAGACTCTGATGACCTGGATATGATGTTCAAAAACACCTACAATCCAAGGTTCTATAAAGTTTTACACAGATACCTTCATAACCGGTACAAGCTAAAAAGAGGGTTTTTAGTTTCCAAAGAATTAATAAGTCATCCTGCCAGAACTACTAAAAGAAAAATCTGGCACATTACCTCAGGGCTCTACAACCTCCCTAAGTCTATGATCAATCTTGCAATACTTAATTATGCCAGGCTTGGGAGTAAATAAATTCGATAATGCCGCTGCTGATTATGATGATGTTTTTTCCCGTTCCCAAATCGGTCTAGCGCAGAGAAATAGAGTTTGGCACTTCATGAAAACTGAGCTCGATACCAAAGAACCCTTAAACATATTGGAATTGAATTGTGGAACCGGTGAAGATGCTTTGTTCTTCGCCAAGCATGGCCACATGGTTTCTGCAACAGATATTTCTGAAGCAATGTTAAAAATAGCCAGGTCTAAAGATATTACATACGCTATGTCTAAAGATGTTACATACGCTATTAATTTCTTTCAAATAGACTTGAATAATATCGATCAGTATAAGCACAAAGCACCGTATGATCTGATCTTCTCAAACTTTGGAGGTATTAATTGTATAAATGAGGAATCATTGCGGCGCCTCCTGCAGAAAGTAGCGCATTTGTTATCACCAGGAGGATCAATGGTGGCTGTTATTATGCCGTCATTCTGCTTGTGGGAAACATTCTATTTCCTGTTAAAAATGAAATTTGGTGAGGCATTTAGAAGGAAAAAAATGGCTGTAGCCAGTGTCTCCGGTACGTTAGTAGAAACCTGGTACTACACACCAAAGAAGCTACGAAAACTTCTTCCAGATAATTTGAAAATCATCAACGTTCGCCCTGTTGGTTTTTTTATTCCCCCATCATATCTGGAATCATTTATTGCCAGAAACTTATCATTCTTCAATGTACTGGTGAAGCTTGAGTGGATGCTTGGAAATTTCCAGTGGCAAGCTGATCTTTCGGATCACTGCTTAATAAAACTAGAGAAACAATGAAAGTACTGTTAACACATGGGTATTTTCTTCAGGAAGATGAGAAGGAAAAGAAAATAATGAGACCTTATCCTCCCCTGGGCATACTTTATATTTCTGCCTTCCTGAATGAAAACAAAATCCATAATCGGGTATTTGATAGTACTTTTTCAACTAGAGAAGCATTATATCGGGAAATAGCTCAATATCAGCCAGAATTATTGGCTATTTACACGAACCTGATGACTAAAGTTAATGTACTGCAAATCATTGATCAAGTCAAGAAATTTCACACCTGTAAGATTGCACTAGGTGGACCAGATGTTACTTATAACGTGGATAATTACCTTAATGCAGGAGCTGATTATATTGTTATTGGTGAAGGAGAGGTCACTATGCTGGAGTTAGCAGAAACCTTAGAGTGCAAAAAATCAGTGAAAAATGTTGACGGCTTGGCCTACTATGACGAAAAAGGCGTAATGGTACAAGCCAGGCCCAGAACCATGCTGAAAAACATAGACGAGCTACCTATTCCTAATAGAGATGCACTGGATGTCAGCCAATATCTAAAAGCCTGGAAAGAGCACCACGGACTGAGTGCATTGAATGTCAGCACACAGCGTGGCTGCCCATATACCTGTAAATGGTGCAGTACCGCCGTTTATGGCCAAAGTTATCGAAGACGGTCTCCTGAACATGTAATTCTTGAATTGAAAGAAATCAAAGAAAAATATAAACCGGATTCAATATGGTTTGTGGATGACGTATTTACCGTGAGTCATAAATGGTTGAGTGAGATGGCAGATGCTATGGATAAAAACAACATTCGCATCCAATTTGAATGCATCAGTAGAGCAGATAGAATGAATGCCTCAGTAATTAAAACGTTGAAAAAAATGGGATGCTTCCGTGTATGGATAGGTGCTGAAAGTGGATCACAAAAGATTATTGACGCCATGGACCGGAGGGTAACCGTAGAAAAAGTACGGGAAATGATCCAGGAAACCAGAAAACAGGGAATAGAAGCAGGTACATTTATTATGCTTGGATACCCTGGTGAAACAGAGGATGATATTAAAGAAACACTTCGTCATTTAAAAGTATCCAACCCTGATTATTTTACCATAACAAAAGCCTATCCAATCAAAGGAACAGCATTATATGAAGAAGTTGAGTCAACAACTACTGAAGATTTGGATTGGAACTTAAATACTGACAGGAATATTGATTTCAAGCGAGCTTATAGCAGGAAATATTATGATTATGCTATAAAATGGGTAGTTAATGAGGTGAATTATTCGAAGAGGAAACGAGAATTTGGAATTGACAAGCTGGCAATAAAATATAAACTGAAGGCTATTTACTCGAACATAGGGATGAGTATAGCAAAATCAGGGATCTAACAAAAAGCGGATGATCCGATCATTTTTAAAATCCTTTACAGGTTCGTTTTCATTGTTTAGCAAAAAGCAGAAAAAAAACGTAACATGGCTTTTTCTGTTGATGCTTTTAAGTCTATTCATTGATTTACTTTCCCTAGCATCCTTAATACCACTTCTTTTTTCGTTTATTGATTCAGAATCAGCAAGCAATACGGAATACTTAAGCTATTTACTGACTATTTCACCATTTGAAAATGATCGCCAGGCCATCTTGAGGTTTTTTATCGCTTTAGTGTTTATTCTCTTCGTTGCAAAAACTACATTTTCACATTATGTCATCAAATTTCAATCTGCATTTATATTTGGATTAGCTCAAAAACTGGCCTGCTCATCCTTTCAACATATGATTACAGATCAGGAGTTTGATTACTCAAAACAAACCAGGGGAGACGTCCTGAATGAAGTCATGCACATACCTGATCAATTTGCACAGAAAATAATTAAATCATATCTGGACATTGGGGTTAACCTTGTGCTGGCCGGCATTATCTTGTCATTCCTGATTCTATACGAAACCAAAATATTCTTTTATATAGGTGCCTTGTTATTCCCTGCGGTAATCTTATACTATGTCCGGTTGAATAAATCACTAAACAAAACTAAAGTACATATTAAGACAGCATACCCTCTTTTTATACAAAAAGTGGTAGAAGGTGCCGTTGGGAAATTAGATATTATTTTCTCCGGCAGCATGAAGTTTTTCAGTCAACAAGTCAATAACGTAAGCGCCAAATACTTTGAAGCACTATCAAAACATATGATTATATCCTCTTTGTCCCCAAGGTTCATAGAATTGATTGCTGTATCAGGCATCTGTTTTCTGTTTTTAAGTTTTACGTTCGGTGAAGGTGTGAAAATTATCGCGATCCTCTCGATTTATACGATTGCTGCATACCGACTTATACCATCACTGAGTCACATTGCAACTTCTCTAACCAACATAAAAGTTCACAGTTTTACAATAGATAAGATTAGGAAAAGAATAGTCCCATCTCAAACCCTGGAAAACACTGAAACAAGTAAGAAGTCTTTAGAATTTCATGAATCTATCAAGTTGAAAAAGGAATCTTTTCATTATCCGGATTCTGATTTCACTCTTAAAAATCTAACGCTTGAAATCAAAATAAATGACAAAGTAGCCCTGGTAGGAAAATCAGGAATGGGTAAATCCACACTGGCCAAATTGATCATTGGGACCATAAGACCTAAAAAGAAATCGTTATTTGTCGATGAAAAAGAAATTAATGAATATAATCTGAAAGCATGGCAGCACAATATCGCCTATGTACCGCAAGATCCCTTCATATTCAAAGGCTCTTTGTATGAGAATATCACAATGGGAGATGAACTGAATGCTACCAATCAACTGAAAGTACGTGAGCTGTTAAACCTGCTGGAGCTGACTGAGATGACCAAAAATCGCGAAGGAGGAATATTTATAGACTTAGGTGAAAATGGTCAAAATATTTCTGGCGGTCAGAAACAACGCGTAGCAATCGCAAGAGCATTATATCTTGAAAAACCTGTTATTTTTTTTGATGAAGTCACTTCTAACCTGGATGAGATAAACAGAAAAAAAGTAATTTACAATATACTCAAAATCATACAAATGAATAAAACTGTGATCTTTATTACCCATCAAGAGGAGATAATAAATGCTTGTAATGTGGTGATCAATATGGAAAATTACCAACAATAATGCATATATTTCAAAGGCTGTTCTGGAGTGCTAACAGCGCTTTTACTAAGCTGGTTCTCGAAGAGAAACCGGTATTTATATTTATATTAAGTCATATAAGATCCTGGTCCACATGCCTAATCACATATGCTCTAAGCCTACGAAAGAAGCTTTGATGAAGGAGACCAGGAAAAATATCAGCCTCATAACTATTGGAGGAATCGGAACCGGATCTCCTGCATTGTCTGACGGAATTCCATTTCTTGTAGATTTTTTCAATGAATTATCCAAGGACTATAGTATATGTGTTTATTCACTTAATCCTGTCAATAGTAATTACGTTAACCGCAGATTACAAATAAAATCACCCGGTAGAAAGCTGAATGCTATTCAAAGAATAATGTGGTGTTTGCTGAAATTTAGAAAAACATCACCCAACCAAATAATCCATGTGCTATGGGGCCATCCTCAAGGTTTCATTGGGCTTATGTTGAAATTCCTGTATCGTATTCCCCTCATTATACATTTACAAGGTGGGGATTCTACTTATGTTCCTGAGATGAATTATGGGGTATTTCGTTCAAAATTCAGAACCAGAATGATCAAGTGGGTTTATGCTCAGGCTAATGATATAGTAGTCCTTACACGTTACCAGAAAGAACAATTAGCCAGAAACTTTGACAAAAAAACTCCACACATTATACCCTATGGCGTAAAAAATTCCAAATTTGAAAATGTTGAAATTGAATTAAAGGCTCCATTTAAACTTATAAATATCGGACATATCAGTCCTGTGAAAAATCAAAGATTTTTATTGGATGCTTACCATGAAATTTTGAAAGCCATGGATTGTGATTTAACCATAATAGGTGAAGATACGCTTGATGGTGCCCTGACTGAATATTGCAGTCAGCTTGGTATTTCCGCGAAGGTAAAGTTCCTTGGTGTTTTGTCACATCAAGAAACTATGCACATACTCAGGCAGTCTGATCTGTTAGTCCACACCTCTTATTATGAAGCGCAGGGGGTAGTGATAAATGAAGCAATAGCCAATGGAATACCTGTATGCGGCACTAACGTGGGCATGGTTGCTGACTTGTCGGAAATATGTACTTTAGCATCCCCAATCGGGGATAAAATTTCCCTGGTTAGAAATATAACAAGCGTATTATCAAACCAGGATGCCTATCATAGAATAGCCAGTGATGGAATGATATGGTCTTCTCAAAACTCAATGAGAAGGACGATTGAAAAATTCCATGAGTTATATGGTAAATATTTAAATTAATGCATGTAGCCTTTATCCAGACTGAATATCAATACTTCGCAGAACCAGCGCAACTGTTGGAACATCATTTCACAATAAGAGATTGGGCTGAAGCACTGTATGATGAAGACATTGAAGTAACCGTTATTTATCGTTACCGGCATTCAGCCAAGTTTTCGATGAACGGGATTACTTACCTATTCCTGAAAGATAACCTTCCTCCTAAACCAAAATACTATCATCCAGTATTTTCATTTCTAAGAAAAGTCAGAAAAGTCTCCAATGAGATGGAATTTAATGTAATCCACTTTCACAACTTGACAGACTTCACCACAAACTACCTGGCTGGAAAGCTATTAAGAAATTTTCCTTTGGTAATCCAGGATCATGGATCCGTTTCCCCTAAAGGCGGTAGTTTAGTGTCCATAATCAGAAGACACCTTATCAGAAAATCCCTCATGGGCATAGATAGCTATTTCTTTTGTGCACAAAATCAGGAAAAGGAATGGACAGAACAGGGTATTTTGTTTCAGGAGAAGTGTGAGTTTGTGCTGGAAAACTCCTCACATTTCCGCCCTAAAGATAAAACCAAAGCTAGAAGGATTACCGGCCTAGGTGGCGATCAATCTTTCCTCTGGGTAGGGAATTTGGATAGAAATAAAGACCCTTTCACTGTACTGAAAGGATTTTCCAGAATTGTAAAGGAATTCCCAAAATCAAAATTACACATGGTCTTCAAGCAGGCCCCGCTCATCGGGGCGGTAGAACAAATGATCACTAGTGATCCATATCTGAAGGAAACCGTCAAATTGCACGGAAGCGTAGAAAGACATCTGCTCGAAGACTTTTACAATAGTGTGGATTTTATCATTTCAGCAAGCCATAAAGAAGGTTGTGGGTATGCTGTGATTGAAGCAATTTCATGCGGAGTGATCCCAATTTTATCACGTATACCAAGTTTTGAGCATTTCACCCAAAATGGACAGATAGGTGCGCTTTTTGAGTTGGAATCTGTTTCCGGGCTGTTCAAGGCTTACCAATCTTTAGCTCATAATCATGTAGATCATCTATCACAAAACGTATTAGATCATTTTGAAAAGCATTTAAGTTTTAAAGCGCTGGCTAAAGCGGCAATCGAGAGCTACAACAAATGCATAATCAGATATGATCGTAAACTTAAAACATAATAAATGACAGGTACCAAGCAACTATTTAGTAAATGTATACCATCCGGTATCAAAAGAAACTCAAGGTTTGAAAAACATACTTAAAGCCGCCAACCGAAGACTCTTACCTGGTAAGTTATTTTTTACTCCAAAGTGGATTGTTCTTGGTGTAAATAACATCTGCAATCTACACTGCAAGATGTGTGATGTTGGCACACAAAATCTTGAAAGCAATTTTGCCCAAAACCTGGTGGGCACACATCCTATTAATATGCCACTGGATTTGATCAAATTGATAATCGATCAGATATCATTATCATTCCCTTCCAGTCAACTAGCATATGCTTTCACCGAACCATTGCTATACCCCCATCTCATAGAGTCTTTGGACTATGCCAATCATAAGAACCTTTACACTACATTAACGACCAATGCACTAAACCTAAAACACAAAGCTGATGACTTGGTGAAAGCCGGTTTAAATGAAATATTTATCTCACTTGATGGGCCGGAAAAGGTACACAATAAAATCAGAGGCCATAAGTCTTCTTTTCAAAGAGCTCTGGCAGGCATGGGAGCAATTAAGAACCACAAAAATAGACCAAAAATAACCGTGATCTGTGCTATCACGGAATGGAATGTGGGACACTTAAAGAGCTTCGCAGACGCTTTGCAAGGATCAGGCATAAATGAATTGGCCATTATGCATACACAATATACAGATGCCAAAATGGCCCATTTGCATAATCAAAAATGGGGCGATATTTACCCAGCTACTGATTCCAACTTGGATGAAATAAACCTCAACAACATGGATTTGGTGCTTCTTCAGGAAGAAATTCAACTAATCAGAAAAGCAGATTATACGTTTAAAACTTACTTTTCTCCTGAAATCGATTCCCTGAAAGATTTAGAAATTTTTTACCACGCCCCTGATAAATTTATGGGTAAATATTGTGGAGCCGTCTTCTCAAGCATGATGATAAAATCAGATGGTTCTGTGATCCCGGCACACGGAAGGTGCTATAATCTTAATATTGGGAATATGTACCAGGAGGAATTAGGATCAATATGGAATTCACAAGTAATAAGTAAACTGAGAAAGCAACTCATGTCTGAAGGTGGTTTTTTCCCTGCTTGTAGCAGATGTTGCAGTGCCATTTAAAAAAAATTAATGCTACCTATCAAAAAATATCCTGTGAATACTGCTTTTGAGACTAAATATATTGAAGTCCGGGAAAAGGAAAGTAGAATTTTGTCACTCGATGAAATAAAACAACTCCCCAAACTAAAAAATCATGTACGCTCATGGGAGTGGAAACAACGCATAAAAAGCACAAAGAAACTCCTTGACTATGTGGCCAAAACCAGACCTAAAAATATTTTGGATCTGGGTTGCGGCAATGGATGGCTTACCTTAAAATTAGCCAGGCTGGCAAATAGCGTCCATGGTATAGATGTCAATATGATTGAATTGGAGCAGGCAGCCCGTGTATTATCGGGCTGTAAAAATGTAAGACTCTCTTACTGCAACGTTCTCAACGATCCACTCCCTGAAAAATTTGACTGTATCGTTCTGAGTGGCACTATACAATACTTTCAAAATATGAAAATGCTAATGAATGCACTTACATTATTGGCTCATGAGAATGCGCAGGTTCACATCGTAGATTCACCATTTTACGCAGCACAAGAAAAAGGTAATGCAAAAAACAGAAGTGATTCTTATTATGAAGCTATTGGAGTTCCCAACATGTCAAATTACTATTTTCATCATAGCTGGAATGAATTAGAGGGATTGGATTATGAAATTGCTTACATCCCGTATAATCAATTTAAAAGGAGACTACTTCAAAGTATTGGAATAAAGGATAGTCCATTCCCCTGGATTATTGTAAGAAACCTGCATAAACTCCCTAAATCTTAAAAATAGCAATTATGAATAAAGTACTTCTTTTTAATCCAAGGGCTGTCTCAACCAGTAAGTATCGAATTCCCAATTCAATATTGCAAGTAGCTGCCTCCATTGATGGATTATATGAATACACGTTTATTGATGGGAATAGAGAATATGATCCGTGGGCGGTCATTCAGGGCTACCTTGAAACGGGTAAATATAGATTCTTTGGTTGTACCGTAATGCCAGGCCCCCAATTAAGACAAGCCATTCCATTCACTAAGATGATAAAGGAAATGTATCCTAATATCATTACTATTTGGGGAGGATACTTTGCGTCAAATCAATTTAAATGTTCATTGGAATCTGGTTATATAGATTTTATCATCAACGGGCAGGGTGACTATGCTTTCCCAAAACTACTTACCAAACTTGTTGATCAGGAATCTGATTATGAAAAAATTAGTAATCTGATCTTTCGAAGTAATGGTGAAATCATTGCAACAACAAAAGAATTCATCTCAGATCAGGATTCGTTACCTGACCTGCCATATGATGAGTTAAATAAACATTATTCCATTGGAGGATATCTGAAAAGTACATTTCTGGGTAAAAAAACTGCAGCATATCATGCAAGCTTCGGTTGCCCCTTTACCTGTTCTTTTTGTGCGGTTGTCCCCATCTACAATGCAAGATGGAATGGTAAATCTGCACAAAAAGTATACAAGGATATCCTTTACCTAATAAAAGAACATGGAGCAGATTCAGTTGAATTTCATGACAATAATTTCTTTGTGAATGAAAAAATGGTGGTTGAATTCTCAAAACTCATCAAACCACATCGTATCAAATGGTGGGGTGAAGGAAGAATTGACACCATCGCTAAATATTCCGATGAATCGCTCCAACTGATGAAGGAGGCTGGTTGTACCATGATATTTTTTGGGGCTGAAAGCAGCAATGACGAAGTTTTATCACAGATGGATAAGGGAGGCACGCAAACAGTGCAGCAGATAAAAGAATTCGCTGCCCGCCTTAAAGGGTTTGATATTATACCTGAGTATTCCTTTGTGCTTGGAATGCCACATGACGCTGAAAAAAAGGTTAATGAACAAATCAATCAGGACATCGCATTTATAAAAGAAATAAAGGAAATAAATCCTAAAACTGAAATTATAATCTATTTGTATAGCCCGGTGCCTACAGAGGGTTCTGAATTATACAAAAAAGTTAAAGAAGCAGGATTCTCATTTCCTGAGAAATTGGAAGACTGGCTTAGCCCGCAATGGGAAAATTTTGATCTGAGAAGAAATCCGCTTACACCATGGCTTAAACCGTACATGGTAGACAAAATCCAGGGATTCGAAACGGTCTTAAATGCCAGATATCCTACGATATCTGACATTAAATTAACAACGGTACAGAAGAGGGTAATTCAGGCTGCTTCTAAACTAAGGTATTATACGAATCTCTATAAATGGCCTTATGAGCTCAAAGTGCTTCAAAAGTTTTGGCTCAGGTATCGCAGACCGGAAGTGGAAGGATTTGAAATGGCGGATTGATGTACCCGTTGCTAAGAAGAGGCTATAAATGGCTTCATCCCATCCTTAAAAAACTAACAGCATACTATCTCTCTAAACCGAGATGGTATAGATATGAGGACATCAAAATAAAGATCGCTCCAGGCATTTTCCATCCGGGATTCTTTTTCAGTACTGGTTTTCTGATAGAATACTTAAAAAAACAACCCATTAAAGACAAAAGAATACTGGAATTAGGAGCCGGATCTGGCCTTATCTCAATATTCTGTGCAAGGAAACAAGCAAGTGTAACGGCTACAGATATTAATCCTGTTGCGGTCAATACAATAATAGAAAATGCCCGTAATAATGCCGTCTACATTGAAGTGATTCAGTCAAATCTGTTTGATAAACTTCAGGGTCGCAATTTTGATTATATCATCATAAACCCACCTTATTACCCTAAAAACCCACAAAACAATGCTGAAATGGCTTGGTACTGTGGGTCACAATTTGACTATTTTCAAGTGTTGTATGAGCAACTTGGTCCGTTCAATAGTGCTAAAACGTTAATGGTTTTATCGGAAGACTGCGATTTAAAAGAAATTAAAAGAATAGCTAAAAAAAAAATGATCACCATGGAATTATTAGCTACTAAAAAATTAAAAGTTGAAGAAAACTACATTTTTCAGTTGATTTAGAAGCAGGTGCGCTCTACTGTTATTACAGTATCTGGTGCGGCTTTGCTATTTGTATGTCTTGTCGCTACCTGAATGGGAATTTGCCTGTGTCTTTGATTATTTTGGTTACCATTTTAAATATTATACTCAATTTATTCTGCCCACCCATAGTTTTGATTTGATTCCATGCACCAATGCCCATAGCTGGCCTGCCTTTTGGGACATCTTTAGTCGTATCTTCACTGGTTTTATGATATATCAGACCGTGGCTGCATTCCGCCGATTTGGGAAACGGTGAGGTAACCTGATAGGCCCTCAACGCTTCGAAACTTGCAATTCCGAAGCATTATCATTAAAATCTGCGATTCGCATATCATAGCCCTCATATTATCCAAATAGTTTACACATTCATTTTAGTGCATGTTAGCAAAATGTACTTCAATATTTAGTTAATAATGATTCGTATGGAATCTTTAATTTTTCATGTAAATTTCTAATCATTTTTAGCGTTAGTTTTCGCTTATGGGTAAAGATTTCTGACACTCTACTTTTGTATCCAAGAACTTGAGCTAAATCTTTTTTACTCATCCCTATTTGTTCCATTCTGAATTTTATAGCTTCAATCGGATCAGGGGCTTCGATAGGATAATGTTCGGATTCATATTTCTCTATTAGTATAGAAAGAATTTCGGCTTCATCTCCGTCTTTAGAGTTAGAAGGAGCATGGAATATTTCTTCAAGTCTTTTTAAGGCTTGATTATAATCTTCTTCGGTTTTAATTGCTTTAATATCCATAATTCAAATTGTGTTAGCATCTATTTTTTCGTAATCCGTATGTGTTCCAATGAACCAGATAAATACCCATTGTCTTAAGTAGTTAATATCGACCACCAACCTGTATTTATTTCCGCAAATGTCAAAAATAACCCGCCCACCTTTGAGTATACTCACGCTGGCATATTCTTCTTTAATATCTGAAGGATTTTTCCATGATGCTTTTGAAGCTTCTTTATACCATGTTTTTAACTGTTCTTCTGCATCAGCATGCTTTTCCCAGAATTCACGAAGAACCTTTTTAGCGACTACTCTCATTTGCTGTTCTTTCTATGGAAAAGATAAGTAAAAGGTTACCATTTTGGTAATTGTCAAATAAAAAATTAATTTATAAAGTCAGTGATGTCCCGGCATAAGGGATAATAATATTGGGATAACATACAATCATGTGTTATCCCTTTTCTTTTTTCATGAAAGGCTACACATAGCACGAACAGGCTAAATG
>DAXETV010000034.1:0-15275 GCA_051155775.1 Cyclobacteriaceae bacterium
TTGAGAGGGAGAAAATCATCATAATAAAAAAAGCTTTAACAAAGAAAAAACTAACCATTGAAGAAATTGCCGACCTGGCAGACGTCAGCGTTGATCTGGTAATTACCATCCGGTCTCAACTAAATTTAGCAGGAGACTGAGGTTACCTCTGCTCTTATTGAATAAATTCTATCCCGATCAAATACACTTTTAGCTTAAGCTCACGGAGGGTTTATTCGTAAGTTGGACTTGTGATTTTTAAGATTACGGGTAGGAGTAAGGCAAGGGCTAGCTAATGTACTCTAATAAAATTAGGCTGTATGTAACCAAATTTTAGATTTTTTAGCCTTGCCTTTAGAGCCAGATGGTGCATTAATGTACGTGATGGAAAAAAAAGCCCAGAATAGGATTTCCGGGCTATCAATTTGTGATTCGTCTGGGGCTCGAACCCAGGACCCTCTCCTTAAAAGGGAGATGCTCTACCAACTGAGCTAACGAATCATTTTTTACATTAAAGAACCTTCCTTAATTTTGGAGGGCAAAAATAGAAGTATGTGTATCAAATCCCAAATCATAATTGTACTTTTTCTTTTAGCCTTTAATCCTATGTCAAAAGGTCAGGATCATCAAAGTAAATTAAACACCGCTGATAGACTATATAATCAGAAGCAGTTTACCGAATCATTTGAGCTATATCAAGAAATACTAAATGAAAACAAGTATACCCCTCAAATGTTGTTGAAAATGGCTTTTATTAAAGAAGGCCTGGATCAGTACGCTGAAGCACTCTATTATCTGGACCTCTATTATCAGATCACATACGAAAAGAAGATACTCCAGAAGATGGAGGAAATCGCCCGCGCGCACAACCTTGTAGGATATACCTATAACGATATATCCTTCTTTGAAAATACTTTTATGCTTTATGGTGATATTATTAAAGTTACTTTACTGGGGATTAGTTTTTTATTTTTTCTGGGGTTTATTTACCATTATCGACGAACCAAACGGATTATAAATACTTCCCTGGTATTTATGCTTGTGGGCATATTAATTATTGGTTATCTGAATAACTTCCTTGGGTATAATGATTATGCCATTATCAGCAAATCTCAGACTTTTATCATGTCCGGGCCTTCCTCAGGGGCGGAAGTTGTGGATATAGTTGATAAAGGGCATAAAGTGAAAGTACTAGGAAATCAAAGTATCTGGACGGCTATACAATGGCAGGGCAACAGATATTTTGTTAGAAACGACAAACTAAAGAAGCTTATTTAATCTTTTCTATTTGATATTTCATTGATTTGGCAGGAATGGTAAGCATTTTGTCAGCATTGATGGTCCTTATTAATTGTCTTTATGAAGAAAAGCTTATGAATCAGGCCAAATTTTACCGATCGATTGTTAATATTTTGGCAGGATTGGTAATCTATTTGTCAAGTTTTTTAACATTAACTAAACGTTATTTGAAGAAGAAATAAAGATAAAACCTAATCTTTTAACCATGTTATTAATTTGGTACAACACAAAGAAAACAGAATATAAGTATGGTTCAGAGATGGATTATGACTGTGAGAAAAATCTGTACACTGACGTTGAAGTAATCTATAAATTCAATGAAGATGTGGTGAAATTAGCTAAAAAGATTACTGCTCAACTCAATTTAGCTGTTAGTCAAAGATCAGGAGTGATCGACGTAGCTTAAGTAACCTATTTTAACGGCGAATCCGGTTCTTTAGACAGCACTTTATATACAATATTATCTACCAAACCAGGTAAGAATTTATTTAGATTTACTACAAGCTTACCTTGGTTTGTCAAAACAAGGTCTCTTTTTTTATTAATAACCGCCTGATAAGTTTTATCTGCTACGGTATCGGCTGACATCATTTTTTTCTCGTTCCTTGGTGATTCGCCCTGTATTGAGCCGTCAGCGGTTAGGGCAGCTTTGCGAATATTTGTGCCTGTAAAACCCGGGCTCACCACTAATATGTGTACCCCTCGTTTCATAACCTCCGTTCTTAGTGCTTCATAGAACCCATTCATAGCAAACTTTGAAGCTGTATAAGCCGTTCTTGCCGGTGTGCCCCTGTGTCCGTTGATGGATGATATACCCACAATTGATCCTTTTGAGGCTATGATATGAGGTAGAGTGTAATAGGTAGCATAAAGTGCACCATAGAAGTTAATATCCATCACTTTTCGGAACACGTCCAGCTTCAGGTCTTCCAAGAGCGCGCGCATAGTTATGCCGGCATTACAAATCAATATGTCAATCTTACCAAATTTATTAATGGTCTCTTCTACCATTTTTTTGTTGTTTTCTTCAAGGCTGGCATCCATAGCAAAACCAAGCAGGTTGTCTTTGAATTCAATGAATTCATTTACTAAAAGATCAATTTTATCCTGCTTCCTACCGGTAAATACTACCTTAGAACCCTCCTGCAAATATTTCTTTACCAGTGCTTTCCCGATCCCATCAGAGCCACCAGTGATGATCACTACTTTATCTTTCATGTGATTAATTTTGGATGCAAGTTAATTTTTTTTTGAGAAGCCTTACTTTTAAAGCTCCACAATGAAAACCTAATTTATGCGTGATTTTGACTATTTAATGGATGATTTTTCAGATTTTAACTTCAATACGTCTACCCCGCCTATTGTGCCTTCCAACGGTTTTTATTTTCAAACCGTTGAAGAAATGCGAGATGCTATGGCTCGGGAGCGTGAAGTGCCCTTTTATACCCGCGGCACAAACCCTACGGTGCAAGTGCTGGAGGAAAAGATGGCATCATTGGAAAAAGCTGAAAGCGCCTTAATTTTTGCTAGTGGGAGTGCAGCCATTGCTTCAGCGATTATGGCAAATGTTGAACAAGGCGATCATATTGTGTCAGTTCAAAAACCTTACAGCTGGACTGGGAAGCTATTCTCCCTGTTGCTTCCCCGCTTTGGTGTTTATACCACTTTTGTGGATGGTACCGCTGTGGAAAACTATGCGCAGGCCATTCAACCCAATACTAAAATACTTTACCTGGAATCACCTAATTCCTGGACATTTGAACTGCAAGACATAAAAGCTGTGGCTGACTTAGCAAAAAGTAAAGGCTTACTCAGTTTTATGGATAACAGTTATGCCACGCCCATTAGTACCAAGCCCATCACCATGGGGGTGGATGTGGTGATCCATAGTGCCACCAAGTACCTTGGCGGCCATGGAGATGCACTGGGCGGGGTGGTAGCCTCATCCAAACCAATGATTGATAAGCTTTTTAAATCGGAATACATGACTTTAGGCGGTGTAATATCCCCATTCAACGCCTGGCTTTTGATAAGGGGATTAAGAACACTTCCTTTACGTATGGAAAAAGTAGCTACATCCACCCCTATGATCGTTAAGTTTCTAGAGCAACACCCTAAGGTTGATACGGTTAATTACCCTTATTCAGAAAGCCACCCACAATTTGTTTTGGCAAAAAAACAAATGAAAAAACCCGCCGGTCAATTATCAATGGTTCTTAAAACTAAAGATTCGTCTAGGATAGAAGCTTTCTGTAACGCTCTGACCATGTTTAAATTGGCAGCATCCTGGGGTGGCTATGAATCACTGGCTTTTCCTGCAATTACATTTTCCACCTCATTAAATTACCAAACCAATGAAATTCCAATGAACATGATACGTTTTTATGTTGGTTTAGAAGATGTGAACACTTTAATTAAGGATTTGGATAGGGCATTATCATATGCGTAATTATTGGTATGTTTTTCTTTTGCTCTTGCCATGCTCACCCTTACTTGGAGTGACATTGAAGGGTAAGGTTCTTGATGAGGAAGGACGCGGGCTTGGATATGCAGCGATCTATGTTAAAAACACCACTGTAGGTACTTCCACCAACGCTGAAGGTGATTTTACCATAGATCTTAACCCGGGAACTTATGAGATTGTATTCCAGTATGTGGGTTATACAAAAAAGGTTGTTCAAATAAAAATAACCCAGGATAATGAACCGTTGGTTATTCAGTTACAACCCGAGGTGATCGTACTAAGATCGGTAACTGTAAAAGCTAATGAAAACCCAGCAAACCGTGTGATTCGCCAGGCTATAGAGCATCGTAAGAACCATTTGAGAGCAGTGAACGCATATAAATGCAATGTATATATCAAGGGGGTCCAGCGACTGGATAAAAAACCGGGCAGGATATTCGGGTTTACAGTAAATGTGGATACTGGTATCGTGTACCTTTCGGAGTCTTATGCTGAACTAAGCTTTGCTCAACCAGACAATTTTAAAGAAAGGATGATATCCTCGAAGGTGAGTGGCAGCACTTCTGCAGTCAGCTTCAATCAGGCCTCCGACATGGATATAAATTTCTATGAAAATATTCTTTACTACGATGGTTTAACGGAGCGTGGTATTGTGTCACCCATAGCCAATAATGCATTCTTGTTTTATGAATATGATCTGGTAGGTACATTTTTTGAAGGCAGCCGTTTGATCAATAAAATTAAAGTCACACCCCGAAGAATCAATGATCCTGTTTTTACAGGTTTTATATACATCATTGAGGACACATGGCGCATACATAGCCTTAAATTATTATTAACTAAGCGAAACAAAATCGAATTTATCGACAGCCTCTGGATCAACCAGGTATATGCACCGGCGGAAGAAGATATCTGGATGGTTTTTAATCAGAAATTAACTTACAACCTTGATCTTTTTGGATTTGAAGGGAAAGGAAACTTTAGTGCCGTTTATTCAGATTACCAGATTGAGCCCAATTACAAAATTACTTCGAAGTATAAGTCGGTGGAAGAAAAGGCTGAAAAATCTGAAATTCCTGCCGCAGTAACGGCTAATAAAGAAAGTGTTGAACAGAAACAGGCCACAGAAAAATCGGAATCTTTATTTCCCGATAAAAAGGAATACTTTGATAATGAAGTCTTAAGGATTGAGGAAAAGGCCAGAGATCGCAGTAATGACTACTGGAAGCAAATAAGGCCTATACCCTTAACTCAGGAAGAACAGCTTGATTACCTTTTAAAAGATAGCCTGAAACTTATCAGGGAATCAAAACAATATAAGGATAGTCTTGACAGGCGCTCCAACAAGATCAGCTTAGCCAACATACTGTATAGCGGATACAGCTACCGAAACACCTATCAAGAAAAACAATTTTCCTTCGATCCACTGATCAATATCCTCCAATACAATACAGTAGAAGGTTTGGTAACCAACCTCAGGATGATCTATTCAAAGTCAAAAGATAACCTGGCCCATTATAGAATCATACCAACCCTGCGTTATGGGTTCTCAAATGATAAATTAAATGGCGAACTGAGAGGTATTTATTATTACGACAGGCATAAGCTGGCTGAGCTGGAGGTAGCTTTTGGAAGGTTTATAGCGCAATTCAATGAATTAAATCCTATTTCTGCCTGGGTGAACACTCATGAAACACTGGTAAACAGAAGCAATTTTTTAAAGCTCTATCAAAAAGATTACTTTAAAGTACTTCATACTTTCGAGCTTACCAACGGGCTATTGCTAACCTCAGCCCTTGAATACGCGAATAGGAGGGAACTTACCAATACTTCTGATTTTTCTTTTTTTTATCGTGACAGCAGGGCGTTTCGTTCCAACCAACCAGCGCATGAAGAACTGGAATCAACCGCTTTTGAAGACCATCAGGTCCTGAAAATTGACCTAGAACTACGTATCCGGTTTGATCAAAAATATATTACCTGGCCGGATCGGAAAATTATCTATAAGACCGATAAGCCAACCATCTTTGTAAGGCTAAGCAATGGCATGGACATACTGGGCACTGACGTAAGCTATGTGAGGTTGGAAGGTAGGATAAATGATGAATTTAATTTCGGACTGGCCGGGGAAGGCAAAGCGGCATTTTCCGGTGGGTTCTTTCCTCAGCAGGGCAACCTTGAGTTTATGGATTTCAAGCATTTTAATGGTAACCGGTCAATATTAGCTTCTTTACGAGTAGAAAACTTTCAATTACTTGATTACTACCGCTTTAGTACACGGGGCCGCTATTTTACAGGCCATTATGAGCATCATTTCAATGGTTTCATTATAAACAAATTCCCTTTATTGAGAAAAACCGGCGTACAGGCGGTCGGGTCTTTCCACTTTCTAAGCAATCAATTATTGGATAGTTATTTTGAAATTGGTGCGGGCATTGAACACATCTTTAAATTACTTCGGGTGGATTACTTTTTCAGTTTCAGGGATGGCAAACCATCACGAACCGGCGTAAGGGTAGGATTTGGATTCTAAATAACTGGCGCAATTAAAAGGCTACCACCATAATAATGTTTGTGGTTTTTAAGTAAATTGTAGGAATTATTTTTCAACATGCGAGGACTATTCGTCTCCTTTCTACCTGTATTGCTTGTTTTGATCAATTGCGCTCGCAATGATGGTGATTCTAATTGCCTGCAACTAAAATCGGCTGTTTATGATACCCTGAATGGTTTCTCATCAGATGATGGACTTATGGGTTATGAAAATAAGGATGGTGAGGTGATCATTGCTCCCGTATATCAATTGTTGTTCACAGATCCACTGGTTGGATCTCTGGCATTTGTTGTCGATGGTGGCAGAATTATCGGGATAGACCGATCAGGTAATGAATTAATCACACCTTTTATCTATGAAAATGGCCCGGATTATATTCGTGAAGGATTATTTCGGTTTGTGGAAAATGGTTTAATAGGTTTCGCAGACCAGGATGGAAATATCAGGATTGCTGCTGAATATACTTTTGTCAGGCCATTCAGTAATTGTTTATCCGCTTTTTGCGATGGTTGTAGCAAAAAGATGGATGGCGAACATAAGGTTTATGAAGGAGGAAAATGGGGATTCATCAATCAATTAGGGGAGGTGGTTATCATGCCCAGGTATGATGCCGTTGGAGTGTTTAAAGATGGAAAAGTGAAAGTAATTTTAAAAGGCAAGTCGATGGTACTAGACGATCAAGGAAACAAGATTTCTTAGAAAGATGCCTAAGCGTACAAAATCTATCACCTTGTCAATTTACTATATTTTGAGCGCCACACTTTCCTTCGTGCTGGTCTGCTCTTAAAGGCCACCCGCCGGCCAAGCCTTCAACCCTGCAATAGCCTATCCCGGTCTTGGCCCGGCACCTTACGCCAGATAGATTTTATAAATGCCTCTCATCATCCAGAATCATAGTGTGAATATTCTACTTTTGGCAATTCACCAATAGCTACTTTCCGATAACCCATACGATATCTTCCAATGCATAATAAAGATCAATAGATTAGATAGTAATTATTCTAATCAAAACGCTCAATAGCTGCACCGATGGCATTTAATCGTCTGTCAATATTCTGGTAGCCTCTGTCAATCTGCTCTACATTATGGATAACACTGGTACCATCTGCAGACATCGCAGCGATCAAAAGAGAAACACCTGCCCTGATATCGGGAGAAGTCATCTGGATTCCTTTCAAAGCTACGGTACGGTCAAGTCCAATGACTGTGGCCCTGTGTGGGTCACATAGAATGATTTGCGCGCCCATATCAATAAGTTTATCCACGAAGAACAACCTGCTTTCAAACATTTTCTGGTGGATTAATACGGTTCCTCTGGCTTGGGTAGCGGTTACCAGTGCAACACTTAATAAATCGGGTGTGAACCCAGGCCAGATGGCATCCGCTATAGTAAGTATTGATCCGTCTATGAATGCGTCAATCTGGTAGCTATCCTGGCTAGGGATAAAAATATCGTCACCGTGATATTCCAGTTGAATGCCAAGTCGCTGAAAAGTAGAAGGGATTATTCCAAGTTGATCAACTCGGGCATTTTTGATGGTTATCTCTGATTGTGTCATGGCAGCCATACCGATAAAACTGCCCACTTCGATCATATCCGGTAGTAAAGTATGTTCAGTACCATGGAGTTCATTCACCCCTTCAATTTTCAACAGGTTAGACCCTATCCCTTCAATTTTTGCACCCATCCTGACCAGCATCTGACACAATTGTTGTATGTAAGGTTCACAAGCTGCATTGTATATGGTGGTTTTACCTTTTGCCCGGACCGCTGCCATGATAATATTCGCTGTACCAGTTACGGATGCTTCATCCAGGTGCATGTAAGTGCCTTGCAGATGTGGGGCTCTTACTGAATAAAAGTCACTCTTGGTATCGTAGTCGAATGATGCGCCTAAGTTCTTAAACCCTATGAAGTGTGTGTCTAGCCTGCGCCTTCCAATTTTGTCACCACCCGGTTTGGGGATTTTTCCCTGACCAAATCGAGCTAAAAGCGGCCCGATGATCATAATAGAGCCTCTTAAGGAACGGGCTTTGTTTTTAAATTCATCAGATTCAAGATAAGCTAGATTGATGTCTTTGGCTTTGAAGCGATAACTTTCTGTGCCTGTTTTTTCGATGGCAACACCAAGGTCTGACAACAATTCAATTAATTTAATGACATCCCTTATGTGAGGAATTTTTTTTATATGAACCGGTTCAGGAGTTAACAGTACCGCTGAAATGATCTGCAAGGCTTCATTTTTTGCCCCCTGGGGTATCATCTCTCCTTTAAGGCGTTTACCACCTTTAACACGAAACGAAGCCATTAATTTCTCTTTCGCTTATAATTTCTCTTGCCTTTGCTTCTTTGCTTTGAACGTCCTTCTTCTCTGTCTTTATCCCGTTCGCGTCTTGTGGACTCGAATAATCCATGTTCATTGATCTTGCTGATGTCCATGGTCAAATTACCTCCTGATAGTTTTTCAATGTTTTTCAGGATCACCTCATTTTGAATGTTGTCTTTATTCCAGGTAAGGAAGAAAGACTTCATCAACCGTCCGATGTAAACGATAGAGGCTTCCTTTTCTTCCTCGTTTTCCAGATCTTTTGCTTTATTGATTAGAAGTTCAATGTTTTTACCATAATGCTTAAAAGAGACATCATTGGTGTTGTAATTCATTCTCTGGGGTTTCCTGCTTAAAATTGATCGTTCCGGCATCGGAAAGGGTGTGTCAACATCAAGATCAAAATCAGCAATGATGAATAGATCGTCCCATAGCTTTTGGGTGTTTTCATTGTAATCCCTGGAATTCGGGTTTATTTGCCTCATCAAGTCTACCAAAGCGCTTACATACTTATTCCTCTGCTCTTTATCTTCAATATCTTTTACATGCTGTACCAGCATTTGGATGTTTCTTCCATACTCTTTCAATACCAATGTGTTCCGTTGACTGTTATAATCCATCTATCTTTTTTTATTAATTACAAATATGCCAAAAAATAAAGAGCTATCTTCATTAATCAAAAACATATCCATGTTCTGTTAATCTTTTATATATTGAATAACATACCCAGGCATCAGTGGCAGCGTACAACTGCTGCGCTTCTGTCAAAATCTTGTTTTCCCAGTTGCTGGTCTGCATTTTCTTGGATATTCTGCCATTTAGAAATATTCCGGCGAGCTTTTTTACGCCAGAGCAATTTATCCCCATGTTTTTAGAAACGATATTAAGGTCTTTTATATTTTTTGGTTCAAACGCTTTAAGGTCATTCAATTCCCTGATGTCATTTTTAACACTTATGCCAACCTTGCTGATTTCTTCTGTCTCAAATAGTTCTACAAGCGACTGGTGAAAACCAGTAATATTGATGCGGAATAAAAATACTTTTTCAGGTATAGCGATCTGAATTAAGCAAATCGGGTAATATTCACCCTTTCTGAATGATGGCCTTTTCTCCATGTCAAAGCCCAGATAATTATGCTGCATGCACTGGTGTACGGCCCATTCCAATTTTTCATGAGTATCTATCAGCGCAATATCCCCTTCATATTTAATGAGTGGTAGTTCATAGATATCTTCTTTGCTGATGTAATTTCGGTATTTCAAGCGGCTACCAGGTCTTCTTTAAGTTTCTTTATTTTAATATTCAAAAATCCATAGAACATGGTCATAAATGGACTAATAATATTAAAAAAGCAATAGGGGGCATAAGTAAGTGTGCTTACCCCAAGAACCGTAGAATGGTAAGCACCACAGGTGTTCCAGGGGATAAGTACGGAGGTCACTGTTCCTGAATCTTCCAGCGTACGACTCAGGTTTTCCGGTGCCAGCCCTCTTTTCTTGTAGATTTCTGCATACATCCTGCCTGGTACAACAATAGCCAGGTACTGATCAGATGCAGAGAGGTTAAAGAACACACAGGTTCCTGCCGTGGATGCGATAAGTGCCCCCGTAGTATTTACCAATGAAATGATTGCTTCAGCTATGGTTCTTAGCATACCGGACTTTTCCATTACACCTCCGAATATCATGGCAGAAATAATTAACCATATGGTGCCAAGCATACCATACATGCCTCCTGAACTCAGTAAATCACTAACCAGTTCATTACCGGTGTTAATTGTGATAGAGCCATACATTGACTTCATTAAACCTACAAATAATGCTATCCAACTTTTATCAGCATAACCGGAAACTTCCATGATCAGGTCCTGCTGAAATATGAAGGCAGATATGGCACCGAGTATTACACCGGTAAATATTGCAGGTATTGCATCCGTCTTTTTTACGATCATAAAGATCACTACCGCTGGAACAATAAATAAGAATATATTAATATCAAACTTATCGGTGATCGCCTTTTGTATGACAGCGGTGTCTGTTAAAGGACCATTTGATGTTGTAGAAAAACCAATGATAAGGAATATGATTAAAGCTATAGTTATGGACGGGACAGTCGTGAATGTCATATAACGGATATGGGTGAAAAGATCGGTACCCGCCATGGCTGGAGCAAGGTTGGTGGTGTCCGACAGTGGAGACATTTTATCCCCAAAGTAGGCTCCTGACAGTATTGATCCCGCTACCAGGCCTTCGTGTATACCCATGGCTTTTCCCACACCTAT
Source organism: Cyclobacteriaceae bacterium (assembly GCA_051155775.1). GTDB lineage: Bacteria > Bacteroidota > Bacteroidia > Cytophagales > Cyclobacteriaceae > CAYSCZ01. Next base: position 10,906 of record DAXETV010000034.1, read on the forward strand.
CAGAGCGATGCCAACAGTTGCAGACGTTGTCCAGGAGCTTCCTGTTGCAATGCTTACGATACAGCAGACGATGCAAGCAGCGAACAAAAATATCGATGGATTTAAGATCTCTAAACCGTAATAAATCATGGCCGGAACAATGCCACTCAACAGCCAGGTTCCAGATAATGATCCAATCAATAACAATATCAAAATGGAACCCATCGCTGCACTGATGTTCTTGACGATACCGCTTTGGATCTCGCCCCATGTAAAATTAAGCCGTGCCGTAGCCACGATGGAAGCTATCGCTGCTGACAGTATTAAGACAATTTGATTGGATCCTGCCAGGGCATCATCTTTAAAGATGTATACGTTAATAGATAATAACACCACCAGGAATGTTATGGGTATTAAAGACTCAAACAGTTTAGGCTTCCTTTTTTCAGGCATGAATGGCTAGATATCAAAGTAACATTAACCTAATTTCAGTTAAATATCAAGGGAGCCTTAAAATTGAACCTTAATTACCTGAAAATTACCTGGTCTAAAGCTAAAAGGGCTAATTTTTGACCTACATAAGAGCCCAGAGCAATACCCATTCCGCCAAGTTTGACCCCTGCAAAAATGTTTGGTGAAACTTCTTTGATAATTGGGTACTTATCTGATGCAAAGCCCATTATACCAGACCATGCATAATCAATGGTGAAGTTTTTTCCTGGAATGATGATTTCGGAAAGATCATACATCAGCTTATTTTTGATATTCTCATTTATGCCAAATTGAGTGGTATTTTCTGAATCGAAATCAATGTTTCTTCCGCCTCCAAAGAGTATCCTGTTTCCTAAATCCCGAAAGTAATAGTATCCTTCATCATAGTGAAAGGTGCCTCTAAAAGGCATTTTATCTAATGGTGAAGTAACCAGTACCAGCCCTCTGCCTGGTTGTACATCTACATTTTCAAGTAATTCTGTAACAAATCCATTGGTGCAAATCATTAGGTTTTTACATCTAAAAGCAATGTCTTTTGTGAAAATTTCAATGGGGTCGTTACCTGCCCTGGATTTTGAGAAAAAATCAGAATCACAACTATAGCCGGTTACTTCTGATCCATTGATGATTCTCGTTCCTTGCTTTTGTACATAGTCTGTTAAATGATGCATCATAAGTCCAGGGTGTAGGTGACCTTCCAGTGGATTGAACACAATTTGTTTAATAAGCATGGAGTTGAAACCAAATTGCGCAATTTTTTTGGTAGCTGCATGAAATACTTCCCGGTTAAATATGGGCTTGAGCAGCCTATTGAGTTCATGAACCTTTTCTAGTGTATCCTCCTGGCCCTCAAAGTATAACTCATAACCACCAACTTTTTGGAACCTCATATTATCATCTCCCAATCTTTTTCGAAGTATGGCTAATCCTTTCCATCGCAATTCAATTAATTCGAGGGCTTTATCCATGCCCATTATTTGAATATCCTGAAGTATCTCTGTCGGGGAGCCAAAGCAGGCGAAACCTGCATTTTTTGTGGAAGCGCCACTGGGTAACAACCCCTTTTCCAATAACAAAACACTGGAATTTGGACTTTGCTCTTTAATGGTAGCCGCAGTTGAAAGTCCGGTTATTCCGGAGCCGACAATGATGTGATCATAATGAATAAAAGCTTCTTTTTCCCAAAGACTAATCATACAAAGAATTTATGTTTTATCGGTGGAAATAAAAAATCCCACAGACAAATTGTCTATGGGACAAAAGCTTCTTCTTTTACCACCAAATCCCGATAATTATTGCCAGGAGAAGGGATTTATAAATTAATTAAATAATGTTAAGATAAAATATAATATTTCTAATTTATTTGCATCTGCTAGACAATCGATAGTTAAACCTTTTTGTCATCATTTTGTCAAAGCATCCAGAAATTATTATTAGTATGAAAAATCGAAAACAATTATTTGGTTACACAATTACAAATAAATCTGAACCTTATTATTACCAATTATGACGGAACATCTTGAATTAATGCAAAAAGCAATTGACTATGCGGAAAAGCATCAAACGCCATTTGGTGCCTTGGTTTACAATGGCTATGATTCATTTATTGCCTCTAACACGTCCAAAGAGGATGGAAAAGTTTACCATGCTGAGATGAATGCGTTTCTCAATATTCCACCAGACTTTAAGAAGGACCAGGGGCTTACTCTTTACACCACCTGTGAACCGTGCGTGATGTGTATGGGAGCAGCCATGTGGAACTGTGTAGAGCGAATCTATTTTGGCGTTTCTATTGACACCGCTTCTAATTATTTATCGCAGATCAAACTTTATTGCAGAGCGTTGGCAAAACATGCTTTCCATAATATTTTCATAGAAGGCAGGCTTTTGGAAGAAGCATGTGAAGAATTATTTAAAAAATATACCGGGGAGTTATGCCCCGCATAACAGTCACTGATCCCAGGGGACATACTCAGCAGATGGAATGTGCAAAAGGAGAGAGACTGCGCTCAGTGCTTATAAAAAATAGCATTTCTCCCTATACTTCATTCACACAAGTATTCAATTGTGGAGGCAACGGTATCTGTGCAACCTGTGGGGTATTTATAAATGAAGCACCTGTGGCTGATCATTGGCATGATAAGCTTGCTAAAAAGTTTCATTACCCGAGATTGAGTTGTCAAATAAATGTAATGGGAGATATTACTGTTATTATTCCTAAAAAATGGGTTTGGGGCAAGCGAAAAAAACCAGCACTTTAACCATATATCTGTTTACGCCATCCTGGATGAAACTGACTTCCCCTTATACTGGTCGTAGGTTAAATGCCAGCGGCCCCGGGACTTAATATCATTGAGACAAACCACCTGAGAACTACAGTGGCTTGTTCATGCGGCACCTAATGATTTATACAATGGTCAGCGACTTTCAACATATTCAGGGATATAATTTCAAAATATTTTGTATAGTTAGGACTCCATACTATATTTGCACTGGCAATAGTGCCAAACAACAATAAAATCATAAAGAAATGGCAAAATCAATTTTCTATCACGCAGGATGTCCGGTATGCGTGAGTGCAGAGCACGACATCGTTAATCTAATTGGTGCTGACAATGTAGAACTCGTTCACATTGGCGAAGACCGTAACCGTATTGCAGAAGCGGAAAAAGCAGGTGTAAAATCTGTTCCAGCTTTGTTAACGCCAAACGGAAATGTATTGCACATCAATTTTGGTGCGTCTATGGCTGACGTAAAAGGCTAAAAAAATTCTCTCTAAAAGTTAGGAATCCTAATTTTAATTAGGGTTTCTAACTTAATTTTTAACCATTTAAATTCTAAAAAATGAAACAATTATTTCTTCTTCTCGGTCTTTTGCTTTTCGCAGTTCAAAGCTATGCTTGCGAAAAATGCGGAAACTACAACAATGACGATTTTCAAATTAAAAGTGTGAGCGTAAAACACTCGGCTGACATTGCAGCAACCATTTGGGAAATTACCGTAAAAGGAACAGCAGGAAAAACAACGCCAACGCCAGCAGGTCAACTTAATGGAGCACCAGTTTTAGGCTACGTATTCCCAACTTCCTTGAAACCAACGGACGTTGGATTTAATGATACCGAAGGCATAGTGGCTCTTGCTCTTACTTCACATCCTGACTTTGACGACACACCGCTTTGGGATGAAAACACAGACCGCAATTTTGCCAATGATGGCATTATTTGGCATCCTCATTGGGTGATTTTAACCGAAGACAAACGTGTGGAAGGTGGTTTGGCAGTAAAACAATTTGACCCAAAAGACATGAGTGTAGTTTTACCGCCAACCAATCCCGGAATGCCAATGTATATGGATTCACCAGGCTTCCAAGTCATCACAAAAGGAAATACTATAAAAGTGGTTGTTCCCGATTATCGAATGAACAACAAAACGGATTTTTCTTATGACGGTGTTGCGGCTTATATGCAAGTAAATACAGTCGGAGAAGGTGGACACGGTGGCGGAGACAAACCTATGCTTGGTGTTTACAAAGTGTATTCAGTAGCAAGTGGAGATTTGTCGCTACCCTATAAAGTAAAATAATATTTTTTTACCCTATAAAGTTAGGATTCCTATCTTTATAGGGTTTTATTTGTCATCAAAAAAACAAAAATGAAAGTAGCAGTTTGGGACACCTATGTAACAAAAAAAGACGGTAACGTGATGCACTTTGACATTATCGCACCCGAAGAAATTAGAGACACTACCGTAATTTACAGTTATGGTAGAGATTATTTAAAAACCAAAGGGCAAGACAGACAACCCTTAACCTCAAAAGAATGTAAGTTCTGCCATATTGAGACCTTAAAGCCCGAATGGGAATCTGAAATAAAACAAAAAGGTTATTTCATAATTGAAAT
>DAXETV010000035.1:0-6656 GCA_051155775.1 Cyclobacteriaceae bacterium
ATAAATTTGGTATCATAAATGATAATGGTAATGTAATTGTATCCCCTCAATATGATCAGATATATTATGACAAGCTTAATGGCTTGTTTTTTTGTAAAAAGCGGGATTAGTTTCAATATTTTACTCAATCGCTTGCTTAACCAAGATGGCTCGTTGAAATTTCTTAAGGTTCTTTCGATTTTTCGCTGTTCAAGTATCATATCATAAAGAAAAATAATCTACGAATGGTAGTCAGTAGATAGGAACAACTGTAAAAGCTTATTACGCTTAGATAAAGTTAGTCTCTTAAAATATCCGCCACAGAATAAATTTGAAATGTTTTGTCATCAGACATGGCAACAAACATTCCTTTTGGAAAGCTTTCGTTCAGTGCTAAATGTGTGATCTCCGAACCATCACTATCCATGGTACTAAGCTTTACCACTTTTACCAATTGATGATTGTGGGGGTCTTGCTCACTTCCTTCACGCCTGAAAACATGAAATTCATTGGCTTGTTGATCAGACACAAGGATATATCCTGCCGAATCATTTTTTTTATAGATTGAAATTCCTTCGTGATCATCTTCAAAACCCTCCGTTCCAAACACTGCCAACTCCTGATTATTATGTTTTCCTGGGTCGGCAAAGTATTTTCTTATTCCAAAAGTTTCATCAGAATAGTATACATAGCCCAGTTCATTATCTATGGCGATAGCCTCCACTTCATTGCCTTCATAAACACCAAATTTCCTGACTAATTTTCCACTTACTACAGTGTCTGAACCCATCAGCTCGTACTGCCATAAGTAGTCATTATTATTTTCAGGATTTTCTTTTCTGCTGACAATGGCAAAAATCTTGTCATCCTCTGGTCTGGTGTATAAAGCAAGTCCCATAGGTTGCTTGTATTCAGTCTCTTCAAAAACCGATATCCCACCATTATCTATAAATTCCATTTCAGGGATTTTCATTACTCTGATCACGGATTTTATACGTTCTGTGAATACAGCGATATCCGTGGTATCCTGGCCGAGCACAAAGTCGTAAGCAACATCTATATTGTTTGGCCTGTCAACTCCCCTGACGCTCCTCTGTATTTCACCTTCAAGATTAAAAGCATAAACCGCTCCATCGCCTTCTTGCTTATCAGTGCCCAAAATTAGGCTTTCTGATAAGTTGTTTTTATTGACCCATATTGCAGGATCATCGCTGTCGTATTTAACAGGTTCTGTAACAAAAAGCGGCTTTATTTTTGATAAAACCGAACTTTCATCATTTTTTTCATGGGAGCTACACCCTATGATTATCAAAAATGATACGATAAAAGACAGTTTGTATAGGCTTACCTTAAGAGGTGATGTATTTATTTCCATTTTGAATAAAAGCCATCCCTTTAGAGATGGCTATAGTTGTTGTGGTTTTGATTTTATTTATTGTTTTGATTTTGATGCCTTAAAAATGCAGGAAGAAATTATAAATACTATCAGGGAGCCATTAACTGAAGGTTATTATTTCATAATGAAACCAATGAAAAAGTGTACGATTATTAAAAATATTTTAATATTGTAAATTATTGATAATCAATTGTTTATATTTAAAAAAAATAGCAAATAAAATATTACTGTAACGATTTGGGTTTTTTAGTGGCCCCTGGAAATTCAGAACAAAAATTTATTCAAATAATTAGCAGCAAGGTGATGTATACTTAACACAACCGTAATCGAAAGGGCAAATATTGGTTTTAATTTTCAGATGAAATTATTGACCCTAAACCACATTTGCTATGAAAAAAACTTTACTTCTATTATTTATTGGTCTGTTATTTACAGATTTAGTATTTGCACAACAAATAACCCTCAGGGTTCCTATTGTAAAAACAGAAACGGTCACTGAGGAAGATGATGGAGTAACCATAACATTTGATGCTTCATCTGATGATGCTGAGCAAGAAAATGATGAAATAGATGCCTTATTTGACGATGATATTGACGCTGGATGGGAAGGTGAACCAGAGGATCAAAACATTTTAACCGCCGGGCTTCGTTTTCAGAATATTACGATCCCAAGAGGTGCAGTTATAGAATCTGCCATCATTGAAGTTTGGTCACATGAATCAAAAACCACTGAAGATGTAGCGGCGCTTACCATTTATGCGGAAAAAACTGCTAACGCCTCAACTTTCACCGAAGATGCACTGATTACAGACCGAACCCCTACTGACGCACAAATTGAATGGACCGTAGATGAAGAATGGGGCCTGTGGACCAGACACGAAACACCAGACCTTAAGTCCATTATCCAGGAAATTGTTGATATGGATGATTGGCAATCCAGTAACTCAATAGCTTTTATAATTGCCGGAGAAGACCAGGGGCCTAGCGAAGCAGAAAACGCCCGGGAATGGGAATCTTTTGAAAATATCGCGGATCCTGAAGATGGTGGTGATGGACAAAACCATCCTGAACGAGTACCTGCTTTAGTAATAACCTACACGACCGCGGATGCAGGTTTATTAAACATACCGATTGTTCAAACGGAGCTAGTTACAGAGTTTGTAGAAGATGACAATGATGTCGTGATAGACACTATAACATTTGCTGCTTCTTCTGATGATGCTGAACAGGAGAATGATGAGATCGATGCGCTATTTGATGATGATATAGATGCAGGTTGGGAAGGTGAACCCGAAGACCAAAATATATTAACCGCAGGATTAAGATTTCAAAATATTGGCATTCCACAGGGAGCGACCATTGATTCAGTTTTTATTGAAGTGGTATCCCATGAAGCTAAAACAACCGCTGATGTTGCCAATCTTACAATATATGCTGAGGACACAGATAATTCACAAACATTCACTGAGGATGCATTATTCACCGATAGAACATCTACAGATGCTCGGGTTCAATGGATTGTAGACGAAGAATGGGGGCTGTGGACAACACATAGAACACCAGACCTCAAAGATATTGTACAGGAAGTGGTAGACCGAGGCGGATGGTCTCCCGGTAATTCAATTGCTTTCATTTTTGCCGGTGAAGATCAAGGACCAAGCGAGGTTGAAAATGCCCGGGAATGGGAATCTTTTGAAAACATCGCTGATCCTGAGGATGGAGGTGACGGTCAAAATCATCCTGAGCGAATACCTCGCCTTATCGTTTACTATGGCGGATTTACCGATGATGGCGGTGAAGGTATGGTGACATCCGTTGAAATTCCCGTAGAACCAGTTACAAGGATGTATCCTAATCCTGCAACCACCTATTTCAATATTGAATTGAAAAAAGCTGATGATGCAATACTATCAGTATTGAATTTAAATGGTGTGTTGATTAGCCAGTTTTCTAATAATGGCCATAGAAATCTTAAAATAAACACTTCATCGTTCAAACAAGGTTTGTACATCATAAATATTAAGCAATCCGGGCAATCTTTCAATACCCGATTAATCATAAAATAATTTTTAATTACTGAAAGCACATCCACCATGTCATGATCGCCTGGATGTGCTTTTTTTATTTAACCTATGCTGATCAATGAATTCATCAACTCGATCTGCCTTACTTTCAATAATCCTTTTAGGCCTAACATTTAACTCCTGGGCTCAATATGCTATCAATGGAAAGGTGGTTGATAATGTGACCGGAGAAGCATTACTTGGAGCAACTGTGGTGATTCAGGGCAATAAAGGAATGATTACCGATCTCGATGGTCGTTTTGCAATTCGGGGAATTAAAGAATCCGACATCCAACTGGATGTCAGTTATGTGGGTTATGAGCCAAAATCAGTCGATATTGAACTTTCAGAAAAGATAACTAAGCTAACAGTTCGTATGCTTGAAAGCTCCACCACATTAGATGAAGTTGTAGTAAATGGTATTGCAGAAGGACAGATTGCAGCCATGATAAATATGAAAAAAGCTGAAACAATCAAGAATGTGGTTTCTGCAGAACAGATAGTCACCTTCCCGGATCTTAACGCTGCGGAAGTCATGCAACGAATTCCCGGAATCACCCTTCAAAGGGATCAGGGAGAAGGTCGATTTGTACAGCTTAGAGGTACGCCACCGGAATTAACAAATTTTAATATTAATGGAGAGCAAATTCCTTCACCTGAAGGTGATTTTAGGTATATTGGATTAGATGTAATCCCCTCTGATCAAATAGAATTCATAGAGGTCACGAAAGTAATGACACCCGATATGGATGGAGATGGCATTGGTGGTTCTGTAAATGTAATTACCAAAGAAGCTAAAGAGGGTCCGCCACAAATAAGGGCAGTGCTCGCATCCGGGTACAACAATCTAAGAGAGACTCCTATTTATAATTTACAGTTCTCTTACGGTCAACGTCTCAATAAATTTGGTTTCCAAATAAACGGAAGTTTTTTTGAGAACAACCAGGGTTCTGATAATATAGAATATAAGTACGCTAAAGGTCCTTTTTTCGGAGATGATAGTCAGCAGCAGGGAAAAGAAAATTTTAATGTACACTACAGAGAGGTGCAATTAAGGCATTATGATATTACACGCACGCGAATAGCAGTTAGTCCATCATTAGATTATAAATTTAATGATCATTCGAAAATTTACCTGAAAGGGATGTATAACAGTTTCGTTGATGAGGAAACGCGTCGCAGAAAAATATATGACCTGGAAGATCCGCTGAGTGCCACCTCGTTTTTATTTGGTGGGATTGACCATGATGTCCGGTTCAGGACTCAAAAACAACAACTTAGCACATTAGCCTTTGGAGGTGAACACACCATTGGTAAGATTAATCTGGATTATCAACTTTTTGTGGCTGAGGCAAGTGAAACAACGCCTGATCATTTTGAAGCAAGGTTTGAAAGTCCGGGTCAGGCAATTAGAATCGATTTTGACCTGTCAGATCCTGAGTATCCCAGAGCAACTTTTCCTGTTCCTTCAAACGCCGACAATGCAACTGATTTTGAAAATTTTGAACTGGATGAAATGCAACTTGAAGACAGTAATGTTGAAGAGTTTCTTTTCACACCAAGAATTAACGTTCAGATACCATACACACTCACTAACGGACAGGATGGATACTTAAAATTTGGTGGTAAGATTAGAAGCAGAATAAAAGAACAGAAAGTTGAAAACACAACCTTGGGTGCCTACTTTGAAACCTCAAATATTTATCCTGGTGAAGGTGAGCCATTAAACCTTGCCATTGCTTCTGATGACTTTCGTGAAGATAATTTGCTAAATCAAGGATATGTACTGGAATACATGCCTTCCAAAGATATATTACTTGACCATTACGAGTTCAATAAACAGTTTTACATATTTAACAGGAATGAATTCAGAAAAAATTCCTTCAACCAGGATTATAAATATGAGGAAGACATATATGCAGCTTATGGTATGTTTAGGCATAACATTAATAAGCTAATGATTCTTGGTGGTCTGCGCTTTGAAAGAACTGACGTTACAGAAAATACAGGTTTCGGTGTAATCCTTGATGGAAATCGTTTTGTTGGTATAGATACAATAAGAAATTCCAGAATACAAGATTTCTGGCTACCACAAATACAACTGAAATATGCGGTAAATTCTGAAATAAATGCCCGTGCTTCCATCACTCGTACTTATTCACGCCCGAATTATGTAGATGTGATCCCATCCAGGGAAGAGGATCGTAACGAGGTAGAAATTGGTAATCCTGATATTAATTTTCCAACTTCCACTAACATTGACTTAATGGTTGAACGCTATCATAAAGGCAGTATCCTGTCAGCAGGATTTTTTTATAAAAAGATTGAGGATTTTATCTACAATTTCAAACGCTTTGGGCGGGAAGGTGAGCCTGGTTCTGGAAATTTCCCGGTATTTGAATTTACCAAGCCTCTAAATGGTGATGATGCGGACGTCTTTGGTGCAGAACTTCAATTACAATCAAAGTTCAACTTTCTTCCGGGCATTCTAAGTGATTTTGGCCTGTACACAAACTACACATATACTTACTCTCAGGCCTTTCTTCCACAACGTGTATCCGCTAATTTTGCTGAAGCCATAATCATTGATTTAGTAGAAGATGATTTGTCAGAATTTTTTACTCAAGATAAACAAGAGGAGATTCCGTTGCCCGGACAGGCTGAACATACAGCCAATGTTGCACTTTTTTATGATGGGCCTAGATTTTTTGCACGGCTCACAGCTAATTTTCAAGATGACTTTTTAGTTGAAATTGGTCCTGATGCTGATCTTGACGAATACTACGATGATGCACTAAGACTTGACTATACTATGAATTACACATTAAATGATAACATAACGCTATTCGGGGATTGGATTAACATAACAAATACTCCACTTCGTTTTTATCTTGGTGAGGAAGATGTTATAAAACAGCAAGAATTCTATTCATGGTGGTTTCGATTGGGGGCAAGAATCAATTTATAATAATAACAATTATATCATAATAAAAAATTCAAAGTATGGCCTTTCTAATCGCTCAGGAAGGATTATTTTCCAGCCTCAGTATGACTGGCTGGAAACAATCGGAGGCGGATACATCAAGATTAAGGTTGGAAATAAATTTGGTATCATAAATGATAATGGTAATGTAATTGTATCCCCTCAATATGATCAGATATATTATGACAAGCTTAATGGCTTGTTTTTTTGTAAAAAGCGGGATTAGTTTCAATAT